>NZ_CP032685.1:730232-1095348 GCF_003627795.1 Rhizobium sp. CCGE531
GCTGATCGTCAACGACAATATCGAAGCGGCCATTACCATCGGCGCGGATGGTCTGCACATCGGGCAGGAGGATATGAACGCCGCCGAAGCGCGCCGCCTCATCGGGCCGGACATGATCCTCGGCCTCTCGGTGGAAACGGAAACCCTTGCTTCCGCCATGGATGCCGGCATCGTCGACTATGCCGGCGTCGGCCCGGTCTTTGCCACGCCCACCAAGCCCGACCACAAGCAACCGATCGGCTTCGATGGTCTCACGCGTATCGTCAGGCTCTGCCCGGTTCCATCAGTCGCAATCGGCGGCCTCAAGGCGGAGCACGCCGCGGACGTTTTCTCGGCCGGCGCGGACGGCCTTGCGGTCGTCTCCGCCATCTGCGGCCAATCGGACCCGCAAGCCGCGACAGCCCTCATCGCGAACGCCATCAAGGAGGCCCGCCAATGATCCGCCCCATGATCCGCAATGTCCTATCCATCGCCGGCTCGGACCCGTCCGGCGGCGCCGGTATCCAGGCTGACCTGAAGACCTTCTCTGCCCGCGGCGTTTATGGAATGGCCGCCCTGACGGCATTGACGGCTCAAAACACGCAGGGCGTCTCCGGCGTCCATCCGGTGCCACCCTCTTTTGTGGCAGACCAGATCCGGGCGATTTTCGCCGATATCCGCGTCGATGCCGTCAAGATCGGCATGGTCGCCAACGCCGCGATCGCCGATGCCGTCGCGGATATTCTGGCGCGACATCGCGATGTGCCCGTCGTGCTCGATCCCGTCATGATCGCCAAGGGAGGTGCTGCCTTGCTTGCAGCCGATGCCGTCGACGTGCTCACCACGCGGCTCTTGCCGCTGGCGACAGTCATCACGCCGAACCTGCCCGAGGCTGCGGCGCTGTTGCATGACGCGGAGGCAGGAAGTCGCGAGGACATGGCCCGCCAGGCGCTTGCGCTGGCAGCGCTGGGGCCTTCGGCAGTTCTCGTCAAGGGCGGTCATCTCGAGGGTGAGGAAAGTCCGGATGTGCTGGCAAGCGCCGGCGGCCTGACCTGGTTCGAAGCCGAACGGCTGCCGACGAAGAATACGCATGGAACGGGTTGCACGCTCTCCAGCGCTGTCGCCGCTGAGATCGCCAAGGGCTCGCCACTCCCCGAAGCCGTCGCCGCCGCCAAAGCCTATCTCGCCGCCGCGGTTGCAGCCGCGGGCGAGCTTTCGGTCGGAAGCGGCCACGGGCCCGTGCAGCATTTCCATGCCCTGTGGCAGACGGAAAAGAAGTGAGAAAATAAACCTGTCTCTACCGATGCGGCCTCGTCTTCGGATAATGGCTTCAGAACGAAAAAGGCGCTGCCCTGGAGGGCAACGCCAGCATTGAAGTCTTGGCAGCCGGATTGATTCAGGCCGCTCAAGCCCATCCCATGGTTAGCACGCCGAAGAGAATGACGACGCCGAGCACGACACGGTAGATGACGAAAGGCCAGGTCGAGAAACGCTCCAGAAAGCGCATCAGTCCCCATATGGTGATGAAGGAGGATATGCTGCCGACGATGAGGCCGACGATCAGAACGGACCAGGCTTCCATCGGAATATGCGCCTTGTAGAGCTCGAAGAGCTCCTTCATGCCGGCAAGCGCAATGGCCGGCAAGCCGAGCAGGAACGAGAACCGCGCGGCTTCGTCGCGCTTCAGGCCAAGGAACAACGCGCCAGTCAGCGTCGAGCCCGAGCGCGAAACGCCGGGAATAAGCGCGCCGACCTGGGTGATGCCGACGAACAGGGCATCCATCAGCGTCATCTGCTCGATACCCTTCCGGTGGCGGCTATAGAGTTCCGCCACCGCCAGAAGCAGGCCCATGACAACACAGGCGATGCCGATCACCCAGAGGCTGCGCAACGAGGTGCCGCAGGCATTCAACGACTTAGAAAGCAAGAGGCCTGCGATGACGATCGGCACGGTCGCAACGACAATGGCGATCGCGAGCCGCATCGCGGGCGAGCGCCAATCCTTCTGCCTGATGGCATCGAGCGATCCGAAGGTGACGTAACGAACGTCGCTCCAGAAATAGGAGACGATGGCGGCAAGGGCTGCAAGCTGCATAGCAGCCGAAAAGGCCGAACCTGGATCTTGCCAGCCGAGCAGGGCCGGCACCAGGCGCATATGGGCAGTAGAGGAGACCGGCAAAAGCTCGGTCAATCCCTGCACGACACCCAGGATCGCGATCTTGGCATAGCCCAGGGCAACAAAGCCCGTGTCCACGCCTTGCGTACAAACATCAGCCACGTTTTGATATCCTCAGTTCTTCATGGGGGGCTCGGCACCCGAAGGGTGCGATGAACTTGCTGTGGAACCGTTTTCCGACACGAAACCGGCGACCGTCTTGTAGGACGTCGCCAACTCCGCGTTATGACAGGGCGAGGATATAGCCGCGCAGGCTGAACGCTATCTGAAATTGCCGGCTTTGATTTCCGAGTTTATCGGATTTCTAGCTCTCGTCATCCGGCAGCGACTGCATGTAGCGGATGATGGCATAAAATGCGGCGAGAAGGACCAGGGCGCCGGCCGCGCGGTGAACGTTATGCAACATCGCATGATGGTGCCTCACCATGAGGCAAGCCAGATTATAAAATGTTATGGCGGCCGCTGTCAGAACTGGAGCCAGAAAAAGCGCCATGTTCCGGTGAATGAAATTGCCCATTACGCACACCTCGTTTGCATATAGCCAGATTCCACAAGGAATGGGGAGGAATTAGGACAAAGCCACCTCGCCCGTCAACCGTTGCGGCATGCAGGCCAAGGTCACTTCGACCAAGATCACTTCGTATAGAGCGCGCGCGATCTTTCCAGATGCTTGAGCATCGCCTGCTCGGCTCCATCGGCATCGTTTTCCGCCAGACGCGCGAGGATTTCCTCGTGTTCGACCAGCGTGAACTTTTCCTTGCCGGTCCAGATCAGCATGTCCGTATGATAGGTTTTCAGCCATGCCAGCATGGCCTCGCTGACGGCGGCGAAAATCGGATTGCCTGATATCTGGGCGATGCGCGTGTGGAACTGCATGTCGGCCGAAATGAACTCTTCGGCATCCCCCAAGGATACGCGCTGATGCTCGATGATGTCGTTGAGATCTGCGATATCCTTTTCGGTAGCGCGCTGTGCCGCTTCGCGCGCCATGCCGCGCTCGAAGAAGATGCGCGCGCTCTTCAGATGCTCGAGTGAGTCGGATGATTGGGAGAGCATGATCTTGGCGGTCAGGTCGACTTGCCGGAAGATCGATTTCGCCGTGAGCTGGAGCACCTTGGCGCGCTCGCCATGCGAAATGTTCACCAGCCCCATATTGGCGAGCGCCTGCATGGCTTCGCGGATCGCCGGCCGACCGACGCCGAAACGCTCCATGAGGACGCGTTCGGACGGCATCTCGTCGCCGGGCTTGAGTTCTCCCGATGTGATCAACCGCTCCAGCCGGTCGAATACCTCATCGGACAGCTTTCGACGTACAATTTGTTCGACAGGCTGGCCCATGGAACCCCGCTTTCCCAATGCTTTTCTCCCTTATGCATTTTTGGCTGCCGCGACGGAAGCCCATACGAAACGTGGTATCGATTGCCGGGCAAAAAAATCATTGCAGAAGTTGGAATACTCATTATACCAGATCACCAGTTTGCGCCACGCGAAAATCGTCGGCGAGAGGAGCATTCAGTCGCTTATGACCATCACCGTCACCTACCGTATCGAAACGTCAGGCAGCATCGAGGCGATGGCCCGCAAGATCGCCAGCGATCAGTCGACCGGCACCTTCGTCGCCGTGCCGGGCGAAACGGAAGAGCTCAAGGCGCGCGTTGCCGCGCGGGTTACTGCGATCCGCCCCCTTCCAGATACCGACCGTCCGACCTGGCCGGAAGTCGCCGATAGGCATGGCCCGATCCACCGCGCCGACATCGACATCGCCTTTCCGCTGGATGCGATCGGCACCGATCTCTCGGCACTTTTGACGATCGCGATCGGCGGCGTCTTCTCGATCAAGGGCATGACCGGTATCCGCATTGTCGATATGAAGCTGCCAAACGCCTTTCGCGATGCGCATCCTGGCCCGCAGTTCGGCGTTGTCGGCAGCATGCGCCTGACCGGCGTCAGTGGTCGCCCGATCATCGGCACGATCGTCAAGCCGGCGCTTGGTCTACGGCCGCTGGAAACCGCCGCTCTCGTCGGCGAACTGATCGGCTCCGGCGTCGATTTCATCAAGGACGACGAGAAGCTGATGAGCCCGGCCTATTCGCCGCTGAAGGAGCGCGTCGAGGCCATCATGCCGCTGGTCCTCGATCACGAGCAGAAAACCGGCAAGAAGGTCATGTATGCCTTCGGCATTTCGCATGCCGACCCAGATGAAATGATGCGCAACCACGATCTGGTGCTGAAGGCTGGAGGCAATTGCGCCGTCGTCAACATCAACTCCATCGGCTTCGGTGGCATGAGCTTCCTGCGCAAGCGCTCCGGGCTGGTGCTGCATGCGCATCGCAACGGCTGGGACATCCTGACCCGCCATCCCGGCGCCGGCATGGATTTCAAGGTTTACCAGCAGTTCTGGCGCTTGCTCGGCGTCGATCAGTTCCAGATCAACGGCATCAGGGTCAAATATTGGGAGCCGGACGACAGCTTCGTCGAATCCTTCAAGGCCGTAAGCACGCCGCTCTTCGATCCCACAGACTGTCCTCTTCCCGTCGCCGGCTCCGGCCAATGGGGAGGCCAGGCGCCGGAAACCTACCAGCGCACCGGCCGGACCACGGATCTTCTCTATCTCTGCGGCGGCGGCATCGTCAGCCATCCCTTTGGACCGGCGGCCGGCGTTCGCGCCATCCAGCAGGCCTGGCAGGCGGCGGTTTCGGACATACCGCTTGCCGACTATGCCAAAGATCATCCGGAGCTTGCCGCCTCGATCGAAAAATTCAGTGACGGCAAGGACGCCTGATGGCGATGTCCAATCTTCTTCTCAGCTATTACGGCGACGACTTTACCGGCTCCACCGACGTGATGGAGGCCCTCGCCTCGAACGGCGTGGAGACAGTGCTTTTCCTCGGCATCCCGAGCGAAGTCATGCTGGAACGGTTCAAGGATTGCCGTGCCATCGGCATCGCCGGTACCAGCCGCAGCGAAACGCCGCAATGGATGGACGAGCATCTGACGCCTGCCTTCACGTGGCTAAGGGGTCTCGATGCCGCCATATGCCATTACAAGGTCTGCTCGACATTCGATTCCAGCCCCAGGGTCGGCAACATCGGCAAGGCGATCGAAGTCGGCAAGGCGGTCTTTGCGCAATCCGTCGTGCCGGTGGTGGTCGGAGCGCCGCAGCTGAAACGCTACACCGCCTTCGGCCATCTTTTCGCGGCCTATCAGGGCCAGGTTTTCCGGATCGACCGACACCCGGTCATGAGCCGGCATCCCGTCACGCCGATGGACGAGGCCGATCTGACTTTGCATATGAGCAAGCAGACGTCCCTTCTCGTCAGCCTCGTCGATCTTATCGCGATCCGAGCAGCCGATGCCGACCGGCGGATCGATGCGCTGGCAGCCGAAAAGGCGGGCATCCTGCTTCTCGACGTCGATAGTTCGGAAACACAGGCTGCCGCGGGACGCCAGCTATGGCGTCTTGCGAACAAGGGCAACGCCTTTATGGCGGGCTCATCCGGTGTCGAATATGCCCTTCTCAATGCCTGGCGCAACGAAGGCCTGATCGGCGGGAAGCCGGAGTTTGCCCCTCCAGGCAAGGTCGATCGCCTGGCGGTCGTTTCCGGCAGCGTATCGCCGACGACGGAACGGCAAATCCGCCGGGCCACAGCCGAAGGTTTTGACGGCATCGATCTCGATCCCTTGCAGCTTGTCGGCGAGAACGCCGAGCGCGCCCTGGAGAAAGCCGTCCATGCCGGAATTGCCAGCCTGAAGGCCGGCCGCAGCGTCATTCTTCATACGGCGCTTGGCCCCTCCGCCGACCGCGGTGGCGACATCGATCGCATTCCCGACGCACGCCATCGCCTCGGACAGGCCCTCGGCACGATCCTGCGGCGGCTGATCGAACAGGAAAATCTCGGCCGCGCCGTCATTGCCGGCGGCGACACGTCGAGCCACGCCCTGAAGGAACTGCGCGTCGAGGCACTGACGACTCTCCTGCCATTGCCGCAGACGCCGGGCTCGCCGCTTTGCACGGCCCATGGCAGCTACACCCCCACCAACGGCCTGCAGATCGCGCTGAAGGGCGGTCAGGTCGGCACCGACGACTACTTCGCGCAGATCCGCGACGGCAGGGGATCCTAGCCACATATTTCTGAGTATACATTGGCATACTCATTGACTCATCATACCACTTACGATACCACAATCCGAAAGTGAACGAGGTACTAACATGACTGCAATTGCTCTTTTCGGCGCCGGCGGCAAAATGGGCTATCGGCTCGCCAAGAACCTGAAAGGCTCGCGCTTCGATGTGCGCCATGTCGAGGTCAGCGACGCCGGCAAGGCGCGCCTGAAGAATGACCTTTCCGTCGATTGCGTCCCTGCCGACGCCGCGCTCGATGGCGCGGACGTCGTTATCCTTGCCGTGCCTGATACGGCGATCGGCAAGGTCGCCGCCAGCATCGTCGACAAGCTCAAGCCCGGCACGATGGTCGTCGCGCTCGACGCCGCCGCCCCCTTCGCCGGCCATCTGCCGCACCGTGAAGATTTTACCTACTTCGTTACCCATCCTTGCCACCCGCCGATCTTCAACGACGAGACCGACATGCAGGCGAAGAAGGACCATTTTGGCGGTCTCTTTGCCAAGCAGCACATCGTTTCGGCGCTGATGCAGGGTCCGGAAAGCGCCTATGCTCTCGGCGAGGAAATCGCCAAGGTCATCTGGGCGCCCGTCATGCGCTCGCACCGCGTCACCGTCGAGCAGATGGCGATGCTGGAGCCAGGTCTTTCCGAAACCGTTTGCGCCTCCTTGCTCGTCGTCATGCGCCAGGCCATGGATGAATGCGTCGCCCGCGGCGTTCCGGCGGAAGCCGCCCGCGACTTCCTACTGGGCCACATGAACGTGCTCGGCGCCGTGATCTTCAAGGAAGTCGACGGCGTGTTCTCCGATGCCTGCAACAAGGCGATCGAATTCGGCATCCCTGCCCTGATGCGCGACGACTGGAAGAAGGTGTTCGAGCCGCAGGAGATTGCGGAAAGCATCCGTCGCATCACCTGATCGACGTCCCGGGGAGGTATCATCCTCCCCTTTCTGCCCTGCCGGGAACAGGGCATGTTTCATAACTGGGAGGAGACCATGAAACTAAGACGCAGACTGACACTTGCAGCCTTTACCGGTGCGCTTGCTCTGGGGACGGCAATGCCGGCCTTTGCGGCTGACCTGATCGCCATCATCACGCCGGCCTTCGACAATCCATTCTTCAAGGCAGAGGCCGTCGGCGCCGAAGCCAAGGCAAAAGAGCTGGGTTACGAAACGCTCGTCATGACGCATGACGACGATGCGAACAAGCAATCGGAAGTCATCGATACGGCCATCGGACGCGGCGCCAAAGCCATCATCCTCGACAATGCCGGCGCGGATGCGACGGTCGCCGCCTTGAAGAAAGCCAAGGATGCAGGCATCCCCTCCTTCCTCATCGACCGCGAAATCAACGTCACTGGCATCGCCGTCGCCCAGATCGTTTCCAACAACTATCAGGGCGCACAGCTCGGCGCGCAGGAATTCGTCAAGCTGATGGGCGAGAAGGGCAATTATGCCGAACTCGTCGGCCGCGAAGCGGATACCAATGCCGGCATCCGCTCGCAGGGCTATCACGACGTCATCGACGATTATCCGGATCTAAAACTGGTCGCCAAGCAGTCGGCAAACTGGAGCCAGACTGAAGCCTACGCCAAGATGGAAACCATCCTTCAGGCAAATCCCGACATCAAGGGCGTGATTTCGGGTAACGACACCATGGCGATGGGGGCGATTGCCGCCCTGCAGGCCGCGGGTCGCAAGGACGTGATCGTCGTCGGCTTCGACGGCTCCAACGACGTGCGCGACTCGATCAAGGCCGGCGGCATCAAGGCGACGGTCATGCAGCCGGCTTACGCCCAGGCCCAGAAGGCGGTCGAACAGGCTGACGCCTACATCAAGAACAAGACGGCGCCGAAGGATGAGAAGCAATTGATGGATTGCGTCCTCATCAATGCTGACAATGCCGGCAAGCTTGAGACCTTCGCACTGAAGAACTGATGGCGGACCACTAGAGCCGGATGATTTTAGGTCTGTTCGACCTAAAATCTGAATCCGCTCTAGAATCAGAGAAGTAGAGCGTGATGTCGTCCGAAAACCGCCTACACTTTTCGGCATCACGCTCTAGGTTGGAGGGCGCGGGAAGACCGCGCTCTCCGGATGCTTTTTCTGCGAGATCGAGGTGCATTGCATGTTGAGGATCAGAGGCGCGCTGGTGGCCTTTGTAGTGGCCGCGGCATTGCCCGGCTGCAAGATTATCAAGACACCGACGCCTGAGGAAAAGGCGGCGGAAGCGGCAAAGGGTGCCTTCGATCCGGCGGCGAAGGTCGAGGCGATCTGGCAAAGTAAGGTACTGCCCGGCATTGAGAAACGCGCGGGCGACTTCAAGACGGTGCTACAGGCTATCGCATCGAACCCGGACGATGCCGGCGCGAAATACGGAAATCCGCGAAAGCAGAGTTCATCGCCCTGGACCTATGCCGTCAAGCTGAGCGGCAAGATCGTCGCTGCCGATACCGCCTCTCGCACTGCAACCCTCGACGTCGATGTGGATGGTGACGGCAAGGCGGACGCGAAGGTGCAGATCGGCCCGGCGATCCGTGGCACGGCGCTGCGCGACGCGCTGGATTTCCTGGACTTCAACGAATTCAGGAACCAGATCGAATGGGCTCAGTTCGGCAAGGCCTTCAATGAGAAGGCAAACTCATCCTTTCTGGCGGCCCTGCCCCGGAACGGGCTGACCGGGAAGACGATCACGGTGACCGGCGCGTTTCCGCTGCCCGCATCCGGCCAGCTTCCGCTGATCACCCCTTCGGCCCTGACTTTGGGGCAATGACCATGAGCGAAACGGCAAGCAACGATATCATCCTGCGCCTGGAGGACGTTTCCAAGGTCTATTCCGGCATCGTCGCCGTCAAGCATGCCAATCTCGAGCTGCATCGCGGCGCCGTCAATGTGCTCGTCGGCGAAAACGGCGCCGGCAAGTCTACCCTGATGAAAATCATAGCCGGCGTGGAACGGCCGACCGCCGGCCGCATCCTGCTTGAAGGCGAGGAGGTTTCGTTCGATAACCCCGCCGCCGCACAGGCTCGCGGGATCGGCATGATCTTCCAGGAGCTCAATCTCTTCGCCAACATGACGGTGGCCGAGAACATCTTTGCCACGCGCGAAATCACCCGTGGCGTCTTCGGTATCGATCACAAGGCGCAGGTCGTAAAGGCCAACGAGTTTCTGGATCGGCTCGACGCCGGCATAGACGCCGAAACCATGGTCGAGGATCTGCCGATCGGGCAGCAGCAGCTCGTCGAGATCGCCAAGGCCATCTCGCTCAATGCCCGCATCCTGATCATGGACGAGCCGACATCGGCGCTATCCGCGGCGGAAGTCGACATTCTGTTCAAGGTCATCGCCGAACTGAAGGCTCAGGGTGTCGCGATCGTCTATATCTCGCACCGGCTGGAAGAGCTGATGCGGATCGGCGATTACATCACCGTCCTGCGCGACGGGCAGATCACCGGCCAGGCCATGGTTCGCGATATCGATACGAAATGGATTGTCCGCTCGATGATCGGATCGGACGCAAAGGATTTCGCCAGGGATGGAGGCCATGCGATCGGCAAGGAAGCCTTCCGCGCCGAGGAGATCAGCCTGCCGAGACGCACCGGTGGCCTTGCCGTCGATCATGTCTCGCTGTCGGTGCGCGCCGGCGAAATCCTCGGCATCTACGGCCTGATGGGCGCCGGGCGCAGCGAATTCTTCGAATGCGTGATGGGTCGGCACACGCATTCGACCGGGCGGATCTACATCGACGGCGTGGAAGTTCGCGCGCGCGACACCACCCGGCGCATCCGGCGCGGGCTTGCGCTGATCCCCGAGGATCGGCAGCGCGAAGGACTGGTGCAGGTCCTGTCCATCGCCAGCAACCTGACGCTTGCCAGCCTAGGGCGTTTCGCCCGGCTGCTTTTCCATATCGATCCGGGTGCTGAAAAGAACGCCATTCGCGACATGATTCGCGATCTTTCGATCAAGGCGCCCAATCCCGATTTCGAGGTTACCTCCATGTCCGGCGGCAACCAGCAGAAGGTCGTCATCGGCAAGGCGCTCATGACCGACCCGAAGGTGCTTTTGATGGACGAACCGAGCCGCGGTATCGATGTCGGCGCCAAGGCCGATGTCTTCCGCACCATGCGCCGGCTCGCCGGCAAGGGCCTCGCTATCTTGTTTTCAACCTCGGACCTTGAGGAGGTCATGGCTCTTTCGGACCGCATCGCTGTGCTCAGCAACGGCAAGCTCGTGACCGTTCTCGACAGAAGCGAAGCGACGGAAGAGGCCATTATCGCGGCGTCCGCCAAGGGACATGGACATACAGGGAAACTCGCGTCATGACGGCAGATACGTCCTCCGGCCTTGCGGCCAATCGCTCGAACGGTTCCGTTCTCCTGACGCTGATGAAGCTCAGGACCTTCATTGCTCTCTTTGCTGTCATCATCTTCTTTGCGATCTTCGCACCGAATTTCACCTCGACCGCCAACATCATCCTGATGTCGAAGCATGTCGCGCTCAATGCCTTCCTGGCCATGGGCATGACCTTCGTCATCGTCACCGGCGGGATCGACCTTTCGGTCGGCTCGATCGTCGGCCTTTGCGGCATGGTGGCGGGCGCCCTCATCCTGAACGGCGTCGAGTTGCCGATCGGATATACTGTCTATTTCAATATCTACGAGATCATCCTCATCACGCTGGCCGTCGGGCTATCGATCGGGCTCATCAACGGCCTGCTCATCACCAAGCTCAACGTGGCGCCTTTCATCGCCACGCTCGGAACGCTCTATATCGCCCGCGGCCTTGCGCTGCTGTCGTCGGACGGACAGACCTTTCCGAACCTCGTCGGACGGCCGGAATTCGACACGACCGGATTCGACGTCTTCGGCGCCGGCCGCCTGCTCGGCCTTCCCGTTTCCATCTGGATCCTGATCGTGCTGGCGCTCGCCGCCGCCTATGTCGCCCGCTCGACGCCGATCGGCCGGCACATCTTCGCGGTCGGCGGCAACGAGCGCGCCGCGCGCATGTCCGGCATCCGCGTCGATGTGGTCAAGATCTTCGTCTACATGTTCTCAGGCCTCTGTGCGGCCATCGTCGGCATCGTCATTTCGTCGGAGCTGATGGCGGCGCATCCGGCAACTGGCGAAAGCTTCGAGCTGAATGCGATCGCGGCAGCCGTACTCGGCGGCACCTCCATGTCGGGTGGCCGCGGCACCATCGGCGGCACGATCATCGGCGCCTTCGTCATCGGCATTCTTTCGGACGGCCTTGTGATGATGGGCGTATCATCCTTCTGGCAGATGGTCATCAAGGGGTTAGTCATCATCATCGCGGTCGTCGTGGATCAGGCGCAACGCCGTCTCCAGCAGCGCGTAACTCTCATGCAGATGGCAAAGGCAGGCTGAAATGACAGAGCTCAAGGGCGCATTGATCGGTTGCGGCTTCTTCGCGATCAATCAGATGTATGCGTGGCGAGACGTGAAAGGGGCCAGCATCGTCGCGATCTGCGACCGCGATCCGGAGCGGCTGAGGATCGTCGGCGACCAGTTTGGCATCGAGCGCCGCTATGCGGATGCCGCCGCGATGTTTGCCGATGGCGGCTTTGATTTCGTCGATATCGCCACGACGGTGTCAAGCCATCGCGCCTTGGTGGAGATGGCTGCCGCCTATAAGATCCCGGCGATCTGTCAGAAGCCTTTCGCAAAGACGCTGAGCGACGCCAAGGCAATGGTCGCAGTCTGTGGAGAGGCCGGCGTACCGCTGATGGTGCATGAAAACTTCCGCTGGCAGACGCCCATTCAGGCCGTCAAGACCGCCCTCCAGTCGGGCGCGATCGGCGAGCCCTTCTGGGGCCGTTTCTCCTTCCGCTCCGGTTACGACGTTTTCTCGGGCCAGCCATACCTTGCCGAGGGGGAGCGCTTCATCATCGAAGATCTCGGCATCCACACGCTCGATGTCGCCCGCTTCATCCTCGGTGACGCCGCCTCGCTGTCGGCTCGTACAAAACGGGTCAATCCGAAGATCAAGGGCGAGGATGTCGCCACCATCCTGCTCGATCACGAGAATGGCGCGACATCGATCGTCGATGTCAGCTATGCCTCCAAGCTTGCGACCGAGCCCTTCCCGGAAACGCTGATCGAGCTCGACGGTACGCAAGGCACCATTCGCCTCTCGCAAGGCTATCGTCTCGAGGTCAACGGCCCCGATGGCGTCACCGTGTCGGATGCCTCGCCGCAGCTTCTGTCCTGGGCCTCGCGGCCCTGGCACAATATCCAGGAGAGCGTCCTGGCAATCCAGCAGCATTGGACGGATCGCCTTGCCGATGGCGGCGAAACCTCCACCTCAGGCGCAGACAATCTCAAAACTTTCGCGCTTGTCGAGGCCGCCTATGAGAGTGCGGCCAGCAGGCACCCCGTCGATATCGGAGCGATGCTGCGATGACGACCGAGATCGATCCGTTCCAGCTCTACGGCACGCGCGAGACCGAAACGCCGCCGGTGCGGCTGACATCGGGCAGGCTGGACGCCGATTTCAAGGACGGAAATCTCCGGACGATCCGCTATGACGGCGCCGAAGTCTTGCGGGCCGTTTCCTATCTGGTTCGCGATCGCGATTGGGGCACCTATGCGCCTGATATCGACGATCTGCGAATCGATCAGCGTCAGGATGGTTTTTCCGTCGGCTATGTCGCACGCTGCGCAGGCCCTGGGAATACCGAACTCGCAATCGACGTCCGGATAGCGGCCTCGGCCGATGGAGCCTTGACCTTCGAGGCGACAGCGCTCTCGACGACCGGCTTCGAAACCAACCGATGCGGCTTCTGCATCCTGCATCCGATCGTCGGTGTCGCCGGCATGCCGGTATCGATCGAGCATGTCGACGGCAGCCGCCAGAGCACGCATTTCCCCGACCTTATCGAACCCTGGCAGCCCTTCAAGGAGATGCGGGCGATTACGCATAGCGTGGCGTCGAACGTGACGGCCGAGTGCCGCATGGAAGGCGACGCCTTCGAAATGGAAGACCAGCGCAACTGGTCAGATGCCTCTTACAAGACCTATGTTCGCCCGCTTGCCCTGCCCTGGCCCTATCGCATTCCGGCCGGCGAGCCGATGCGGCAACGGATCGTCCTGACCATAGGAGACATGCGGCGTTCACCACCCCCTTTTTCCCATGCTTTGGAAGAGGCGCCGGCGATCACGCTAAGCCTGGGAACAAAGTCTGGAACCATGCCGTCCATCGGGCTTGTCGTTACACCGGAGGAAGCGGATACGACGCGGGCTGCACGCGACCGGCTGGCTGAGATTGCACCGCAAGAGCTGCTGTTTCACTTCGATCCGGATGCCGGCCACGGCGCTGACGCCTTCAAACGCTTCGCTGGCGTTGCAGCACTTCATACCGGCAAGTCGACGCTGGAAATAGCGTTGCCCTGCCGCCAGGCGCCACTTGTCGAGGCCCGGCAAATAGCAGGCTGGACGCAGGCGGCCGGTTTCAAGCCTGATGCAATCGTGATCTCCCCTTCGGTCGACCGGCAATCGACGCCGCCGGGCAGCAAATGGCCCGATTGCCCGCCGCTCGAGGAAGTCTATGCCGCCGCGCGTGCCGCCTTCCCCGATGTGCGCCTTGGCGGCGGCATGCTGAGCTATTTCACCGAACTCAATCGCAAACGAGTTCCCGCCGACACCCTTGATTTCATCAGCCATTGCACCAATCCCATCGTGCATGCGGCCGACGACCTCAGCGTCATGCAGACGCTGGAGGCACTGCCGTTCATCACGCGCTCCGTGCGCGCCATCTACGGCGACAAGCCTTACCGCATCGGCCCTTCGACCATACCGATGCGGCAGAACCCCTATGGCAGCCGGACGATGGATAATCCCCACGGCGGCCGCATCGCCATGGCCAATGCCGATCCCCGCCACAATGCCCGTTTCGGCGCGGCCTTTGCGTTTGGTTATGCCGCCCGTGTCCTCGACGCCGGATTGGAATGCCTGACGCTTTCGGCACTGGCCGGTTCTTTCGGGCTGATTGCCGGAGAGAACGAACCATCGGCCGCGGGCACCGCACGGCCGCTCTTCAAGATGGTCTCGACCTTGTCCCGCCTCGCCGGCCAGCAATGGCACGAGTGCCTGTCGTCCGATCCGACCGCTGTACGCGCCTTCGTCACGGCGCAATTCGATGGGCTGCGGCAGCTCCATCTGGTCAACATCACACCCGTCTCGCAACAGATCGAGTTGGGGAAATTCCGCCTGGCGGAACAGACCGGAAATAACAGGCTCGTGCTTGATGCCTATACCGCTGTTTCGGCGGCTTTGATGGATTGACCTTCAATCGAAGACGCGCATCTTAGTCTCAACAATCGCAATGATTTGGAGGACTGCGTGAAAACGAAGAAGCTGATCAACGAAGGCGCGGCCGCCGTGGATGAAATGCTGGCCGGAATATTGGCAGCTCATCCGCGCCACCTCCGCGCCATTGACGGATCGCTGCGCTCGATCGTGGCGAACCATGGCCCGCGAACCGGCAAGGTCGGCCTGGTCGTCGGCGGCGGGTCCGGGCACGAGCCGACATTTCTCGGCTTTGTCGGCAAAGGGCTGGCCGATGCCGCCGCCATCGGCAATGTCTTTGCCTCGCCGCCGCCCGATCCGATCATCGAATGCGCCAAGGCGGTCGACGGCGGAGTCGGCGTGCTGTTCCTGTATGGCAACTATGCGGGCGACGTCATGAATTTCGACATGGCGGCGGAAATGCTTGCCATGGACGATATCGAGGTGCGCACCGTGCTGACGACGGACGACATCGCCTCCGCGCCTCTCACGCAGAAGGAGCGCCGCCGCGGCGTTGCCGGCAACGTCTTCGTCTTCAAGGCAGCCGGCGCCGCCTGCGATCTGATGTACGGTTTCGACGAAGTCGAACGAGTGGCGCGCTGGGCGAACGAACGCACCTATACGATGGGCGTCGCGCTCTCGCCTTGCTCCCTGCCGCAGACTCGCAAGCCGAATTTCGAGATCGGCGCCGACGAGATGGAGATCGGCATGGGCATCCATGGCGAGCCGGGCGTGGCCCGCGGGCCGATGCGATCGGCCGATGAGGTGACGAACGAGCTCGTCGGCAAGATCCTCGACGAGATGAAGCCGGCGCATGGTGACCGTGTTGCCGTGATCGTCAATTCATTGGGCTCGACGCCGCTCATGGAACTCTACATCATGATGCGGAAGGTGAAGATGATGCTCGACGATGCGGGCCTCGTCCTCCACCTGTCGCTGGTCGGCAACTATTGCACGTCGCTGGAAATGGCCGGCGCCTCGATCACGCTCATGCATCTGGACGACGAATTGCAGCGGCTGATCGACCATCCCTGCGATTGCGCGATGTTCCGCTCCGGCGAGGCTCTGCAATGACGTCGGTGACAACGGAAGATCTGAAGGCGCTTTTCGTGCGGATCGCCGAGGCGATGACACGCGAAAAGGATCGCCTCTGCGAACTGGACGGCGTCATTGGCGATGCCGATCATGGCATCGCCATGGAACTCGGCTTTGCCGCCGCTGCCAAGGCGGTTTCGGAGCTGGATCCGGCAACGGCTGATCCGACGCTGGTCTTCAACACGGCGGCAAAATCCTTCCTCAATGCCGTGGGCGCCTCGTCCGGGCCGCTCTATGCGACTGCCTTGATGCGCGCGGGCGCGGGCGCCAAGGGGAAGACCTCGTTGAACGACGACGACATGATCGAGATATTTTCAGCCTTTACCAAGGGTATCCAGGACCGTGGCAAGGCCGAAGTCGGTGAAAAGACGATGGTCGATGCCTGGGTGCCGGCGGCAGCAGCGTGCCGGGCCGCCCGAGATCAAGGCTTGTCGCTTGCGGAATGTCTAGCTGCCGGTCTCCGGGCTGGCGAGGCGGGAGCGGAAGCAACGAAGGATATGATCGCATCAAAAGGCAGGTCATCGCGCCTTGGCGAGCGAGCCCTGGGGCATATGGATCCAGGAGCCGCTTCGGCGGTGGTGATCATCTCCTGCTTTAAAGCTCACTTTCTATCAGAATGATGATGACCTCATCATACCAGTTGACATGTTGGTAGCGATTTGTCAAAACCGGCCTCAGCTTGTTCAGAGGAGGACTGGGGATGGCTATCAACTACAAATATGCGCGTTGGTTCGGTGCTGCGGCGATCGCAACAGCAGCTCTTTGGGCGACCAATGTCGCCGCGGAAGATGTCACTCTGTGGACGCTGAACTTCGACAACGGCGCGGCAAACGGCGCGTTGAAGAAGGTGGCGAAAGACTTCGAGGCTGCCAATCCCGGCACGCATATCGAAATCGTCCAGCGCGGCGTCGATGAACACAAGACCGCGCTCCGCGTCGCGGCAGGCTCCAGCAAGGGTCCGGATATCTATTTCAGCTGGGCCGGACTTGGCCTCGGCGGCGAATATGTGAAGGCCGGCCTCTCGCTGCCGCTCGACAAGTACTACACCCAGTACAAGTGGAACGATGAGCTGCTTCCCTCCGCCGCCGCCTTTGCCGATCTCTATCCGGGCGGCAAGCATGGCGTTCCCTTCACCTTTAAGGGCGAAGCGATCTACTACAACAAGAAGCTCTTCCAGAAGGCCGGCATCACCGAGGAGCCGAAGACCTACGAAGAGCTTCTGGCTGCTGCCGACAAGCTCAAGGCCGCCGGCATTCCGGCCTTCACCTTTGGCGGCTCTGTCAACTGGCACGTCATGCGCCTGATGGACGTGCTGCTCGAAACCAAGTGCGGCGCCGACAAGCATGACGCGCTGATGGCCATGAAGACCGACTGGACCAAGGAACCCTGCGCGACGGATGCCTTCACCGAATTTGCCAAGTGGACGAAGGATTACACGCTGAAGCCCTTCATGGGCATCAGCAACCAGCAGTCCTATACGCTGTTCGTCGCCGGCCGCGCCGCGATGATGCTCGAAGGCGATTGGCTGGTCAGCCAGCTGAGCGGCAGCAAGGTCAATCTCGACGATTACGGCGTCGTGCCGTTCCCGACGAACACGAACCGCCTCTATGGCTTTGCCGAATACAACTACGTCAGCACCAAGAGCAAGAACCCGGATCTTGCCGCCAAGTTCCTCGACTATTTCCTGTCCACCAAGGTGCAGCAGGATCTCGTCGGGCAGATCAGCTCGATCTCGGTCAACAAGAATGTCCAGTATGCCAACCAGAAGCCGCTCGAAGCGAAATGGCTTGAGATCTTCAAGACCTACAGCAAGGTCTACATGAATGGCGACCAGGCTTTCCCGCTTGACGTCACCACAGAATACTTCCGGGTGATCAACGATGTCGCTGCCGGCAATATCAAGCCGGCCGACGCCGCCAAGCAGCTGCAGACCTTCATCTCTGGCCGCACCTGATCCCTTGAGGGAGGCCGCCGCTCCGATTGCCGATCGCGGCGGGCGGCTTCCCTCACTTCATGCCCACGCGTCAGCTGCCGCCGGGAGCAATCAGAATGTCATTCCGCAATCGAACCCATGATCCCCGCGTCCAGGCAGTAATCCTGCTCGCCCCGGCCATGCTGATTTACGCGATTTTTGCGCTTTATCCGATGCTGAACGTGGTGGTGCTGAGCTTCCAGAAATGGAACGGGCTCGATCCCCAGCGCCCATTCGTCGGCCTGGCAAACTATCAATATGTCTTCACGCAGGATCCCGTCTTCTGGGTCGCTTTCCGGAATACGGTGATCTGGACGATCATGTGCGTGATCTTTCCGCCTATGGTCGGGTTGCTGCTGGCGCTGAGCCTCAATCAGAAGCTCTTTGCCCGCAATACTTTCCGCGCCATCTTCTATCTGCCTGTCATCATCGCCCCGATCGCGGTCGCGACGATGTGGAAGTGGATGTACGACCCCTTCTTCGGCCTCTTCACCGAAATCCTGACGTCGATGGGGCTGCAGGACTGGATCCAGGACTGGCTCGGCGACAAGGACGTCGCGCTCTATTCGGTCTTCGTCGCCTATCTCTGGCAATCCGTCGGTTTCTCCATGGTTCTGTTTCTCGCAGGCCTGCAGAATGTCTCGCAGACGCTGGTCGAAGCCGCGCGCATCGATGGCGCCGGGCGCTGGAATATCTTCCGCTACGTCACTCTTCCCGCGCTACGTACGACGCTGACCATCGTTCTGGTGCTCTCGGTCATCTCATCGCTGAAGGCGTTCGACATCGTCTACGGCCTGACGGGCGGCGGGCCGGCGCAATCCACGCAGATGCTGGCGCTCTGGGCATTCACGCAGGCCATGCAGATATTCGATTTCGGTCGCGGCGCTGCGATCTCCGTCATTCTGCTGCTCATCACCATCGTCGTCGTCATTCCCTACCTGCGCTGGACGCAGAAGCATGAGGAAGCCGAACAATGACGGCAGCATCGGCCACATCCATGTCGGATGGCTTCGAGACCATCACCTCGGCAAAGCGTAAGCGCGATCCTGTCCTGATCGGCTTGTGGATCGCTCTGTTCCTGGTCGCGGCGATCTGGCTTGCGCCTTTCATCTTCATCGTCTTCACCTCGTTGAAGACGCAGGCCGACGTGACGACGACGGGCGCCTTCATGCCGCCGCTCGATCCAGCCTTCGAGAATTATTCGAGCGCCTGGGGCCGCGGCAATTTCGCCAATGCCTTCCTGAACAGCGCCATCATCACCGTCATCAAGGTGCCGCTCGGGCTCATCCTGTCGGCGATGGCGGCCTATGCGCTTGCGAAGATCCGAATGAGGTTCGGCAAGCTGCTGCTGCTTGCGGTCATCTTCGGCACCATGATCCCCTTTCAGGTCATGCTGGCGCCACTGTTTACGCTGGTCAATTCGCTCGGGCTGATCGACACCTATCCCGGCGTGATCCTGCCCTATATCGCCTTCGGCGTGCCCTATCAGGTCTTTATCCTGCACGGCTTCTTCAAGGGCATTCCCAAGGAGCTGTCGGAAGCCGCTCTCATCGACGGGGCGAGCCACTTCATCATCTTCCGCCGGATATTCCTGCCGGTCTGCCTGCCGGTGCTTGCCGCGCTGCTGATCCTGGATTTCGTCTCGACCTGGAATGAGTTCGCGATGGCGCTCGTGCTGCTGCAGGACCAGCACATGTGGACGCTGCCGCTCGGGCTCATGTCGTTCCAGGGTCAGTTTTCTAATGATTACGGGCAGTTGAACGCCGCGATCGTCATGACGGTCCTGCCGGCAACCATCGTTTATCTGATCTTCCAGCGCTACTTCGTCTCCGGCCTCACCTCCGGCGCGGTCAAAGGCTGATCGGTCAAATCATTCATACATGTTTCGAGGAGAACATCATGTCCAACGCGTCCGTCGAAAAATGGGGAGTCTTCGAAGCGGCCTTCAACGGTCCTTCGAGCGGCAATCCCTATCTCGATGTGGCATTCGATGCCGTTTTCAGCCAGAGCAGCCGCGAGATCCGCGTGCCCGGCTTCTATGATGGTGACGGCGTCTATCGCGTTCGCTTCATGCCCGACAATGAAGGGGAATGGTCGTTCCGCACGCGCTCGAAGACATCGGAACTGGATGGCAAGGCCGGTTCGTTCGTCACGACCAAGCCGTCCGAGGGCAACCATGGCCCCGTGCATGTCCGCAACAAGTTCCACTTCGCCTATGCCGACGGCAAGCCTTTCCTGTCCTTCGGCACGACCTGCTATGCCTGGACGCACCAGCCGCTGGAGATGCAGGACCAGACGCTTGAGACGCTGAAAAAGTCCCGTTTCAACAAGATCCGCATGGGCGTATTCCCGAAGGACTATCCCTATAACGTCAACGAGCCTCTCTACGCCTGCTTCGAAAAAGGCGCCGACGGTGCGGAAGACTTTGATAAGCCGAACCCCGTTCTCTTCCGCCATTTCGAGAGCCAAGTCGCTGCCCTCTGCGATCTCGGCATCGAAGCCGATATCATCATGTTTCATCCCTATGATCGCTGGGGTTATGCCGACATGTCGGCCGAGCAGGACTTCCGCTACGTTGCCTATCTCGCTGCGCGGCTTGCCGCCTATCGCAACGTCTGGTGGGCTCTTGCCAACGAGTACGATTTCCTCCTCGACACCAAGCCGCTGCAGCAGTGGGACCGCTATTTCCACATTCTCGAAGAGAACGACCCCTACGGCCATCTGAAGTCCATCCATAACGGCGACCCGACGATGAACTTCGATCATCGCAAGCCCTGGGTGACCCATACCTGCATCCAGAACTGGGACGTGAAGCGGACGCAGGAATGGCGCGACGCCTATGGCAAGCCCGTCGTCAACGACGAGCCGGAATATGAGGGCAACATCATCCAGTCCTGGGGCAACCTGACGGCTGAGGAGCTGGTGCATCGTTTCTGGATCACGATGACGCGCGGCGGCTATGCCGGCCATGGCGAAACCTATTCGCATCCGGAAGACCTGATCTGGTGGGCCAAGGGCGGGGAACTGCGCGGCGAGGCCTGGAAGCGCATCGGCTTCCTGCACGACCTTCTGGAGCAGGATGTCGTCAACGGCCTTGAGCCGATGTCCTCCTACGGCGAGTGGCCCTGGACCCGCGTTTCCGGCGCACGCGACGGTGATGTCAGCTACATCTATCTCGGCGAGCACCAGCCCGTCATCTGGTCGACGGGCCTGCCGAAAGACAGCACGGATTATGACGTCGACATCATCGACACATGGGAGATGACGATCACACCGGCGAAAAAGGTGGAAGCGCCGATCCCGCACCCGACGCGCCACGGCGCGATCGTGCGCGGCGGCAAGGCGGACGCAGCCTTCGGCGTGGAGCTGCCGGGCAAGCCATACCAGGCGCTCCGCATCCGCAAGAAGCACTGATCGATCCTCAAGGGAAGAATGTCATGTCCGGATTGACCATCAAGAACGTCAGGAAGTCCTACGCCGCGGTGAATATCATCCATGGCGTCGATGTCGAAATCTCGGACGGCGAATTCGTCATTCTCGTCGGCCCTTCTGGCTGCGGCAAGTCAACGCTGCTGCGCATGATCGCGGGGCTGGAGGATATTACCGGTGGCGAAATCTCGATCGGCGGGCGTATCGTCAACGACCTGCCGCCGAAGGATCGCGATATCGCTATGGTGTTCCAGAACTACGCGCTCTATCCGCAGATGACTGTGGCGCAAAACATGGGCTTTGCGCTGCAGCTTGCCGGGGCAAAGCGTGCGGAAATCGACCAGAAAGTCGGCGACGCCGCCAGGATACTGGGGCTGCAGCCGCTGCTGGAGCGCAAGCCCGCCCAGCTTTCCGGCGGCCAGCGCCAGCGTGTCGCCATGGGGCGCGCTATTGTGCGCGATCCGAAAGTCTTCCTCTTCGATGAGCCGCTCTCCAACCTCGACGCCAAGCTGCGCGTCAAGATGCGCGCGGAAATCAAAGCGCTACATCAGCGCCTGAAGACGACAATCGTCTACGTCACCCATGACCAGATCGAGGCCATGACCATGGCGGACAAGATCGTCGTTCTGCAGGGCGGAAAGGTGGAGCAGATCGGAACGCCGCTCGAGCTTTACGACCGCCCGAAAAATGTCTTCGTCGCCGGCTTCCTCGGCTCGCCGGCCATGAACTTCCTCGAAGGCAAGATTGCCGGCGGCGCCTCGCCGACGCTGGTGCTAGCGACCGGCACCCGCATCGAACTCGAGAACGCCCCAGCTCAGTCGGAGGGCCGGGAGGTCGTTCTGGGTATCCGGCCGGAAGATATTTCCCTTGCGGCGGAAGACGGCGTGACGACAACCGTGACGGTCATCGAACCGACAGGCTCGGAAACACACGTCGCGCTCGATCTGGAAGGCAAGGAGCTGACCTGGGTCATGCGGGAGCGCGCCGAACTGGGCCCCGGCCAGACGGTGCAGATCTCCCTGAAGACCCCGAACCTTCACTTCTTCGACAAGGCCAGCCAGCAACGACTATAGAGGACGGCCGGTGTTCTGGCCCTCGGATCAGCTGGCGATGCGCCTTTGAGCGCCGCTCATGACCAGCAAAACCCGTTTGAGAAAGGCGTCGCCATCAAACTGCCGGGCGGCACCCTCGGTCGTATGCTCGGGGCGATCGAATATGAAGGCTTCGATATTGACGACGGGCAGATTGAGGCGGCTGCGCACCTGGCCGATCATCGCAGTGTGCGTGACCACAAGCTGGCATCCGTTCGGCTCGAACCACTCCTGAAGCCCGGTCGTCGGTATGACCAGCGCCGTCAACCCCTGTTGCGACAGAACCGTACCGATGCGGGAAGCAAACTGCTGACTGTCGAGACAGATCAGCACATCGGCTTGTGAGGGGGATGGCGCTTGGTTAGCCAGCATCAAGAAACCTTTCGTTCAAACACGAGCGGAATATAATGATTCGCGGCATAACGGCATGTTATTAGTTGTTACATTTTGTTTCAGGACCATGAAGGCCATGCCGAGGCGCGGAAACCTCACAAAATGCTCAAGAAACGGCGCATATCCCTCTGATAAAAACGAATTATTTTGCAGGAACGCGCGACCTTCGCCCTAACGGTTCAACGAAAATGATGGCCCGCCTCGCGTCATAGGAGCGAACAATAGCGCAGTGCGTCATAAATGGCGGCATGGATATTGCGGCTGGCGATCGCATCGCCGATGCGAATGAGATCGAAGGGGCCGCCCTCGTTCTTCAGCGGCAATGGCGCGCGATGGGCGATCAGAGCCGGGTAGTCGACAGCGCCGAGGTTGCGCGACAAGGGTTTCAGCTCGAGGTAAAGCTCGTCATTGGCGATGGTGCCGTGCTCGACGACCACTTGAGACACCCGTCGCTCCCATCGCGTCTGTTCGGAGAAATCGGATCCGAGGACCGCGATCAAGACGTTTCCGTCCCGCCGCACCGATTTTAACCGCGTATTGATCGTAACGCGGACATTCTTCTCGGCAAAGGTTTTCGCATAAGGCACATGGTTCATGCCGCCCATCTCGGGGGCGAAGAAGCGTTCCGGAGAGACAAGCTCCAACTCGGCGCCGCCGTTGGCGATGACCTCAGCGGCCGACATGCCCGGATGCCCACCATTATCGTCGTAAAGCAGAACGTTGCCCTCGGCTTTCACCGCGCCGGCCAGGATATCCCACGAAGAAATGACGAGATTGTCGCCGGCCTCGAGCTCGGGTGACTGCGCGATGCCACCCGTCGCCACGACGACGAGATCAGGCTCGAACGCCAAGATATCCCAGTCTTCCGCCGCCTTCGGGAAGGCGCGATGCGCCGGCTCGCGAATCGGCGACGGCGCCAGCACGGGCAGCCAGTCGCCCTTGTTCCAGCCCGTGCGGCGGCCAAGATGGGTGAGCTGGATCATCACGGCGGCGCCGAACTCATGACAGTCGTCGGCAAGCTTCTTCAGTCAGGGCACGATCTCGTCGCGATAGGCATGGAGATTGTCGAAGGACGGCGGCGAATCCGGCGAGACGATTGCGGAACCCGCCGTCATGGTCAGCGCGATGCCACCCTTTGCTTTCTCGCGATGATAGAGCCTGTATCGATCCGTTGGCATGCCGCCTTCCGAATAGGCCGGTTCATGCGCCGTCGACATGATACGGTTCTTCAGCGTGAGATGCTTGAGCTGATAGGGCTGGAGCAGAGGATCGTTGGAGGTCATGTCGCTTTCATCGCCTTTGTGAAATCGAGGCTCAAGCCGCCATCTTTGCCCAGACGGGAGCTTATGGCTATAGCCTGCTAGGCCGGCGCGCGAGCGCGGCGGCCATGCCGGAGATCGATAGCCGTGTGCCAGACGATCGTCGCGAAGATGATCGCGCCGCCAATGAAGGTGGCGACCGGCGGCATCTCGGAAAAGAACAACCAGACCCAGAATGGCGTCAATACGATCTCCATCGAGCTGATGAGCGCGGCGTCGGCGGCAGGCATCTTCCTCGAACCGAAAAGGAAAAGGACGAAGGCCAGCGCGAAATTTGTCGCCCCGAAAGCGGCAAGCAAGAGCCAGTTTTGAAGATCTACCGAGCTTGCCGAGGCAAAGGGCACGAAAACGACGAATGTCAGGAGCCCGCTGACAACGCTCGACGGCAGGATCGGAATGCTGGGGTCCATGCGCGGGATGACGATGATCAGCGCGAAGGTGACCGTCATGCCGAGTGCCAGCAGATCACCGATACCCGTGCCGCCACCGACCGACGAGGCGACGATGACGGCAACACCGATGAGGCAGATGCCGCCGGCGATCAAGGTGCGCTTCGCCACGCGCTCCTTCAGCATGGTCCAGCTGAGAAACGCCGCGATGAACGGCGCCGTTGCATAGATCATCGTCACATTGGCGACGGTGGTCATATACAGCGCGCCGATGAAGCAGGCCTGGCTGATCGTCTGGCAGACCAGCATCGCCAGCCCGGCCGGATGAAAGATCGATGCCCATTGCCGCCTTGAAAACCCACCTTCGAGGAAAAAGCTGGGTATTAGCAGGAAGAGGCCGCCGAACAGCGATCGCCAGGCAATCGCCGTCCATATGTCCGTGGTCAGAAGGCGCGCGTAGATGCCGCTGCAGCTCCACGCAAGCATTGCTGTAGCCACAAGTATGACGCCCCTCTCATAATCGCTGGCAAAAGCGGAGCGGGTCGGAAACTGGAATGTCATGTATGGACTCAAAGAATGAGCAGAAGGAACGCTCCCTGTGTGCGCCGATATTTGACATCAGGCAAACGAATAGTAGAGATAGTAGCTATCAGAAATATTTGTGACATATCATGCGCGAACCCATCGAAAGCGACCTGCTGCGGACGTTTCTCGTCATCACCGAGACATCCAATTTTTCGGCGGCGGCGCAAAGGATCGGCCGCACGCAATCGGCTGTCAGTGCACAGATCAAGCGGCTCGAGGACACGATCGGCGAAACGCTGTTCGAAAGAAGCGCACGAGGGGCCGTTCTGACCCGGGCGGGCAATCAGTTGCTTCCTTACGCCCAGCGCGTGATCGAACTCCTGAATGAAGCGGCCGCGAATATCCGCACCAAGCCGCTCGACGGACCGGTCCGGATCGGCATTCCAGAGGAGTACAGTCAGACCGTCCTGCCGGCGGCGCTCGCCGCCTTTGCTATCAGGCATCCGGCTGTCGAAGTCACCGTTTCCTGCGATTACACGGCACATAATCTGGCCGCGCTGGAAAAAGATGAGCTGGACCTGGCCGTGGTTTTCGACTGGAATAACCAGAGCAAAGGCGAAGTTCTCTGTATAGATCCGACGGTCTGGGTGACATCGTTGGTCCATCGTGTGCACGAGGCGACGCCCCTGCCCATCGCTGTTTATCGGGATTCGACATGGTGTCGCGATTTCGCCCTGAAATCATTGGAGCAAATCGGGCAGCGTTATCGCATCGCCTTCATCGCTGATACAAGCTCCGGCTTGAAGAACGCCGTGTCCGCCGGGCTTGCCGTGACGACGCTGTCGCGCAGCAACATTCCGCATGGCTGCCGCGAACTGACAAGCGACGACGGGTTTCCGCCGGTCGATTCCTCGCGCGTCGTGCTTCGCCGCAACCCCTATCATTCGAGCGAAGCGATCCGCGAGCTGGCGGAAATGGTGCGCGAAGCTTTCCAGCCTATGTCGGCTCTGCTGCAGCCGTAGTGCGACGGCGCAGCCTGCGGCGCGTGCCGGATGGGCTCTCGGAAAAGCTGGCGCGATAGCTGCGCGAAAAGGCCGATGCCGAATTGAAGCCGGTGGCATCAGCAATCTCGGCAAAGGAGGCTTTCGTCTCGATGACCTTGCGCCTGGCCGCATTCAGCCTCAGCGCCAGATAATGCACATGCGGCGGTGCGCCGATGCTTTCCTGGAAGAGCGCCTGCAGATGGCGTGCGCTGACGCCGACCCGACGGGCGAGACGCGTCAGCACCAGCGGCTGCTCGATATGGTCTTCCATCAGGCGAATGGCCTGGGCGACCCTAGGATCGCGCATGCGCAGACCGGCCGTCGATGGCGAAAGCTCCCCGGCACTCTGCGTACTCGCCGGCTCGTAGATGAACAGGCGGCTCACTTCGAGCGCCAGCGAATAGCCCTGTCGCCGCCGGATGATCTCCAGCATCAGATCGACCGTCGGCAACGAACCGGCAGTGGTGATGCGCTTGCCGTCGATCACGTAGCGATCCCGAACGGCGCGCACCTGCGGATAGGCGAGCGCAAAATCGTCAAAATCCTCCCAGTGGACGGCGGCCGAGACATTGTCGAGCAGGCTTGCCTCGGCAAGCAGCCACGTGCCGGATTCGATGCCAGCGACCAGCGATCGATGGCGCGCGGTTTGCGACAGTTGCATTTTCAACGCTTGGCTGGCGCTGCGCCGCCAATTGTAGCTGGCCAGCACGAATAGCGGCGCAGTATCCGAGGTCGGCCGGAAGCTGGAGAAAGCGGGCACAGGGATAAGGCTGGTCGTTTCCGCCGGTGAACCATCCGGCGTGAAGAGACGCCAGCGATAGAGCTCCGCTCCGGAAATACGATTGGCGCCGCGCAGCGGTTCGATTACCGAAGCGATCAAAATCAGGTTCGTCTCCGGAAGGATCAGCAGGTCGATGTCGAGCGTCTCATCGGCTGATGTCGGCATTTGCGCATTCCCTGGGTCTTTCCGAAACTGTATCGAATAGTTCCGATAATGCAAAGCATGAAGGCGTCTCATGGCTCGTAATGTCCTCAATACGAGGGAGAACAAAAATGCCTCTTGCGATGAGCCGCGATGTCTTCATCACCTGTGCCGTGACCGGCGCCGGCGATACGGTTTCGAAATCCAGCCATGTTCCGATCACTCCCAAACAGATCGCGGATTCCGCGATCGACGCCGCCAAGGCTGGGGCGGCAGTGGTTCACTGCCATGTCCGCGATCCGGAAACAGGGGCCGCCAGCCGCCGCAACGATCTCTACAAGGAGGTCACTGACCGCATCCGCTCGGCAGATGTCGACGTCGTGCTGAACCTGACCGCCGGCATGGGCGGGGACTTGATTTTCGGCGATGTCGAAAGCCCCCTGCCTTTGAACCCAAAGGGCACCGACATGGCCGGCGCCACCGAGCGCATCAGCCACGTTGCCGAATGCCTGCCCGAGATCTGCACGCTCGATTGCGGCACGATGAACTTCAGTCTCGGCGACTATGTCATGACCAATACGCCCTCGATGCTGAGGGCCATGGCAAAGAAGATGACCGACCTCGGCGTCCGCCCCGAGATCGAGGCCTTCGATACCGGTCATCTCTGGTTTGCCAAGCAGCTTGCCGAGGAGGGCCTGATTGAGGACCCGGTCCTCATCCAGCTCTGCATGGGCATCCCCTGGGGGGCGCCCGACGACCTCAACACCTTCATGGCGATGGTCAATAACGTTCCCAAAAGCTGGACCTTCTCGGCCTTTTCCATCGGGCGCAGCGCCATGGCCTATCCGGCGGCCGCGATCCTTGCCGGCGGCAATGTCCGTGTCGGGTTGGAAGACAATCTCTACGCTGGAAAGGGCGTGCTCGCGACCAACGCGCAGCTCGTCGAAAAGGCGGTGCAGGTGGTCGAAGGCATGGGCGCGCGCGTCATCGGCCCCGAGGATGTTCGCAAGAAGCTGAAACTGACGAAGCGCTGAGGCGACGATGACCAAGATCAACAAGGCGGCCTGCATCGGCGGCGGCGTCATCGGCGGCGGATGGATCGCTCGCTTCCTGCTGGCGGGTATCGATGTCGATGTCTACGACCCGCATCCGGAAGCAAAACGCATCGTTGGCGAAGTTTTGGCGAATGCCGAAAAAGCTTATGCGATGCTCACCGGCGCACCGCTTCCGCCGCGCGGAAAGCTGACATTCAGGGATACGCTGGAAGCGGCGGTCGGCGATGCCGACTGGATCCAGGAAAGCGTGCCCGAGCGGCTGGATCTCAAGCGCAACGTGTTGACGCAGATCGACGCGGTTGCACGGCCGGATGCCCTCATCGGCTCATCGACTTCGGGGCTGCTGCCGACGGACCTGCAACGCGACATGCGCCATCCCGAGCGCCTTTTCGTCGCTCATCCCTATAATCCGGTCTATCTCCTGCCGCTCGTCGAGATCGTCGGCGGCGAAAAGACCAGCACTGCCACGATCAAGGCGGCGATGGAGCGCCTACCACCCATCGGCATGAAGGGCGTGCATATCGCCAAGGAGATCGAGGCTTTTGTCGGCGACCGCCTGCTGGAAGCGCTCTGGCGCGAGGCGTTATGGCTGATCAAGGACGATATCTGCACCGTCGAGACGCTTGACGATGTCATCCGTTATTCCTTCGGCCTGCGCTGGGCGCAGATGGGCCTGTTCCAGACCTATCGCATCGCCGGCGGCGAAGCCGGCATGCGTCACTTCCTGGCGCAGTTCGGCCCTGCCCTGCAATGGAACTGGACCAAGCTGATGGACGTCGTCGATCTCGACGATGCCCTCGTCGAAAAAATCGGCCAGCAGTCCGACGAACAGGCCGATGGCCTGTCGATCCGCGAACTCGAGCGTATCCGCGACGAAAACCTCGTCGGTATCCTTCAGAGCCTGAAGGGAAGCCATGGCGGCAAAGGCTGGGGCGCCGGCAAGTTGCTGAAGGATTTTGAGCAGCAGCTTTGGGCGACGGGTGGCGGCGAAAAAGAGGGGCTGGACGCGACAAAACCGCTGCGCCTGATCGACACGAAGGTCAGCCCGGCATGGGTCGACTATAACGGCCATATGACCGAACATCGCTACCTGCAGGTGTTCGGCGACACGTCCGACGCGCTGCTGCGCCTGATCGGCGTCGATCTCGATTATGTCGAGCGCGGCCGCAGCTACTATACGGTGGAGACCCATATCCGCCATCTCGGCGAAGCCAAGCTCGGCCAGGCTATTCATTCGACCTGCCAGATCCTCGCATCCGACGAAAAGCGGCTGCACGTCTTCCATGTGCTGCATGATAATGCGAGCGGCGATGTGATCGCCACCGTCGAGCAGATGTTGCTGCATGTGGATGCCAAGGCAGGCAAGGCCGTCGCCGCACCGGAGGAGGTGCTAGCGAGATTAAGGCCGATCGCCGAAGCCCATGCAGCCTTGCCAGTGCCGGAGGGAGCCGGCCGTCATGTGGGACAAAAACGCTAGGAGGAAGCGATCGTGAATTTCGGACTCAGCGAAGAACAGGAGATGATCGTCAAGACGGTCAGGGACTTCGTGGAGACGGAGATCTATCCGCACGAGAACGAGGTCGAGCGCACCGGCATCGTCCCACCGGATATCGGAGACGAGATCCGGCGCAAATGCATCGAGCTCGGCTTCTATGCCTGTAATTTCCCCGAGGAAATCGGCGGCGCCGGGCTCGATCATGTCACCTTCACGCTCGTTGAACGTGAGCTCGGTCGCGGCTCGATGGGGCTGACGGTTTTCTTCGGCCGTCCTTCCGGCATCCTGATGGCCTGCGAGGGCGAACAGCGCGAGCGCTATCTCCTGCCGGCCGTGCGCGGCGAAAAGGTCGATGCGCTCGCCATTACCGAGCCGGATGCCGGCTCCGACATGCGCGGCATGAAATGCGCGGCGCGGCAGGATGGCGATGATTTCATCCTGAATGGCACGAAGCATTTCATCTCGCACGCCGATGTCGCCGATTTCGTCATTGTCTTTGCAGCAACCGGCGAAGAGGACACCCACCGGGGCGTCAAGAAGAAGATCACCGCCTTCCTGGTCGATCGCGGCACGCCGGGATTCGAGATCCTTAGGGGTTATGACTCGGTTTCCCATCGCGGCTATCACAATTCCATCCTGAGCTTTACCGACTGCCGCTTGCCGAAGTCGCAGGTGCTCGGCGAGGTGCATCGCGGCTTCGATCTTGCCAATCAGTGGCTCTACGGGACGCGTCTGACGGTGGCTGCCACCTGCGTCGGGCGGGCTCGCCGTGTCTTCGATCTCGCCCTGCCCTACGCCGCCGAGCGCAAGCAATTCGGCAAGCCGATCGGCGCCAATCAGGGCGTCTCCTTCAAGCTTGCCGACATGATCACCGAGATCGACGCCGCAGACCTCCTGACGCTGTCTGCCGCCTGGAAGCTCGACGCCGGCATCCCGGCCAATCGCGAGATCGCCTCGGCCAAGCTCTACGCCTCGGAAATGCTTGCCCGCGTCACCGACGAGGCGATCCAGATCTTTGGCGGCATGGGGCTGATGGACGACCTGCCGCTTGCCCGCTTCTGGCGCGACGCTCGCGTCGAGCGCATATGGGACGGCACTTCGGAAATCCAGCGGCATATCATCAGCCGCGACCTGCTTCGGCCGTTCGGAGCATGAGCCCATGACGCAGCGTCCGCTCGATCGCCTCATCCGACCCAGAACGATCGCTGTCTTCGGCGGCAGAGAGGCGCGACGCGTCATCGAGCAATGCGACCGCATGGGGTTTGCCGGCGATATCTGGCCGGTGCATCCGACATTGGAAAGCGTGCTCGGCCGACGCTGCTATCGGTCAGTCGCCGAACTGCCTGACGCGCCGGACGCCGCCTTCATCGGCGTCAACCGCACGCTGACTATCGATATCGTCCGTGATCTTGCAGCCAGAGGTGCCGGCGGCGCCGTCTGCTATGCCTCTGGTTTCAGCGAGGCTGTCGAAGAACTGGCAGACGGGGCAGACCTGCAGCGCGCGCTCGTCGAAGCGGCTGGCACCATACCGATCGTCGGGCCGAATTGCTACGGCATGATCAACGGGCTTGACGGTGCGCTGCTCTGGCCGGATCAGCATGGCATTGTGCGCAGCGAGAGCGGCGTTGCGATCCTCACCCAATCCTCCAACATCGCTATCAATCTCAGCATGCAGAGGCGCGGGCTGCCCATCAGTTACCTGATGACGGCGGGCAACCAGGCGCAGACCGGCTTGTCGGATCTCGCCCTTGCCGTCCTTGAGGATCCTCGCGTCACGGCGGTTGGCCTGCATATAGAAGGCTTCGGCGATATCCGGGCGCTGGAGGCTCTCGCAACTCGTGCGCGGGAGCTGAAGAAGCCCGTCGTCGCGCTGAAGGTCGGCAAATCCGAGCAGGCACGGCGCGCCACCGTTTCGCACACCGCCTCGCTCGCCGGCAGCGACGCGGTTGCCAGCGCCGTGCTCGACCGCCTCGGCATCGGCCGCGTCGGGACGCTGCCGGAACTTATCGAGACGCTGAAACTCCTGCATGTTGCCGGTCCGCTCGAAAGCAACGCGATCTCCTCGATGAGCTGTTCCGGCGGCGAGGCCTCGCTGATGGCCGATGCGGCCGTCGGTCGGAATGTCGAGTTTCGCGCCATAAAAGCCGAACAGCTACCGGCCCTGCGCGCAAGCCTCGGCCAGATGGTGACGCTCTCCAATCCGCTCGACTACCACACCTTCGTCTGGGGCGATCTGGCGCGACAGACCGAGGCTTTCAGCGCCATGTTTGTCGGCGGCTATGCCCTCAACCTCATCGTACTCGACTTCCCGCGCGAAGACCGCTGCGATGGTGCTGACTGGATGATCACCGTTTCGGCTGTTGCCGCCGCCGCAAAGCAGACCGGTGCCCGCGCCGGCATTCTGGCGACGCTGCCCGAAAACATGCCGGAGGCGATCGCCGAGCAATTGATCGAAGGCGGCATCGTGCCGCTTTGTGGCATCAGCGAGGCGCTGGCGGCGGCCGACATTGCCAGCGGGATCGCCAGCGCCTGGAACAGACCGCAGCCCTTACCGCTTCTCAGCGCGGCGGCTAACTCGGACGAAATCGAGACCCTGAGCGAGGCCGAAGCCAAGGCCGAGCTCGCGGCAGCCGGCCTTGCGGTACCGCCAGGAAAGACCGCCGCCACGGCAAACGAGGCGGCCGATTGTGCGGAGCAACTCGGTTTCCCCGTCGTGCTCAAGGCGCTCGGCATCGAGCACAAATCCGATGTCGGTGCCGTCAAGCTCAACCTATGGGATAGGAACGCCGTCAGGGATGCGGCCGAAGGCATGGCCTCTGTTGCTCGTGAATTCCTCGTCGAGCGGATGATCGATCGTCCCCTCGCCGAACTGATCGTCGGCGCAGTCCGTGATCCGGTCGTCGGCCTGACCCTGACGGTCGGCGCCGGCGGGATCCTCGTGGAATTGCTTGAAGATTCCGTCGTTTTGCCGCTTCCGATGACGAAAGCCGAGGTCTTGGACCGGATTTCACGGCTGAAGGTCCGCAAATTGATCGAAGGCTATCGTGGCACTCCCGGAAGCAGCCTCGAAATCGTTGCCGACGCCGTCCTATCAGCGGCAGAATATGTCGTAAAGAACGCCGCACAGCTTGAAGAACTGGACATTAATCCATTGATGGTTCTACCAGAATCCCGTGGTATCATCGCTGCGGACGCTCTCATCCGGCGAAGGAGGTAGCAGAAGTTGCAAGACCCCATTCGTACCCGATGCGACAATGGTATCCTCGAGGTCGTCATTGACAGGCCGAAGGCGAATGCCATCGATCTGGCGACGAGCCGTACCATGGGGCTGATCTTCCGCGACTTCCGCGACAATCCGGATCTGCGTGTCGCCATCGTCACCGGTGCTGGCGAGAAATTCTTTTCCGCCGGCTGGGATTTGAAGGCTGCGGCCGATGGCGACGCTGTTGATGGCGACTACGGCGTCGGCGGTTTCGGCGGCCTGCAGGAACTTCGCGATCTCAACAAGCCAGTGATTTGCGCCGTCAACGGCATCTGTTGCGGCGGCGGGCTGGAAATCGCGCTTTCGGCCGATCTGATCATCGCCGCCGCCCACGCAACCTTCGCCTTGCCCGAGATCCGCTCGGGCACGGTGGCCGACGCGGCATCGATCAAGCTTCCGAAGCGCATTCCCTATCACATCGCGATGGACATGCTGCTGACCGGCCGCTGGCTCAATGTCGAGGAGGCGCATCGCTGGGGCTTCGTCAACGAAATCGTCCTGGCCGACAAGCTGATGGACAGGGCATGGGAACTCGCCCGCCTGCTCGCAAGCGGACCGCCGCTCGTCTACGCGGCGATCAAGGAAATCGTTCGCGAAGCGGAGGGCACAACGTTCCAGGCTGCCATGAACAAGATCACCAAACGGCAGTTTGCGACCGTCGACACACTTTATTCGAGCGAGGATCAATTGGAAGGCGCGAGGGCTTTCGCGGAGAAGCGAGCCCCAGTCTGGAAAGGAAAGTAGAGGCGGCGGCAACCGCTGGATTTCCCGCATGATCGCGGGCAACAGGCTTCAGGCGGAAGAGGAAACCGTGACGTGAAGTGGCTTGCCCGGGAATTTTGTCAACACGGCAAGAAGAAGGAACAGGGGAATGAACGACTACACGAAATATCTGGCAAGCCGCGTTACGGCGGGCGGCCTCAGCCGCCGCGAATTCATGGGACGCGCAATGGCAGCCGGCGTCACTTTGACGCTCGCCGACAAACTCTTCACCGAAAGCGCAATGGCGGCCGAACCGAAGCGGGGCGGTCATCTGAAGCTTGGCCTGGAAGGCGGTGCTGCGACCGATTCCAAGGACCCGGCGAAATTCCTGTCTCAGGTCATGTTCTGCGTCGGCCGCTGCTGGGGCGACATGTTGGTGGAATCCCACCCGCTGACCGGTGCTGCGGTTCCCTCGCTCGCCGAATCCTGGGAACCATCGAAGGATGCCGCCACCTGGACCTTCAAGATCCGCAAGGGCGTCAAGTTCCATAATGGCAAGGAACTGACGATCGACGACGTCGTCGCCACGCTCAAGCGCCACACCGATGCGAAGTCGGAATCCGGCGCGCTCGGCGTCGTGAAGTCGATCAAGGAAATCAAGGCCGATGGCGACAACCTCGTCCTGACGCTGACGGAAGGCAACGCCGACATGCCGTTGCTTCTGACCGACTATCACCTCGTCATCCAGCCGAATGGCGGCAATGACGATCCCCTCGCCTCGATCGGCACCGGCCCCTACAAGATGGTCAGCTTCGAGCCCGGCGTGCGCGCCACCTTCGAGCGCAACAAGGACGACTGGCGCACGGACCGCGGCTTCGTCGATTCGGTCGAGATCATCTGCATGAACGACGCGACAGCGCGTATCGCCGCCCTGTCGTCCGGTCAGGTCCACTATATCAACCGCGTCGACCCGAAGACCGTGGACCTTCTGAAACGCGCGCCGACCGTCGAGATCCTCGCCACCGCCGGCCGCGGTCATTACGTCTTCATCATGCATTGTGACAAGGCGCCCTTCGACAATAACGACCTGCGTCTGGCGCTGAAATACGCCATGGACCGCGAGACCATGGTCAAGAAGATCCTCGGCGGCTATGGCAAGGTCGGCAACGATTTTCCGATCAACAATACCTATGCGCTCTTCCCTGAGGGTATCGAGCAGCGCGCCTACGACCCCGACAAGGCCTCCTTCCACTACAAGAAATCGGGCCACAGCGGCTCGGTATTGCTGCGCACGTCGGAAGTCGCCTTCCCCGGCGCCGTCGATGCGGCCGTCCTCTATCAGGAAAGCTGCAAGAAGGCCGGTATCAACATCGAGGTCAAGCGCGAGCCGGGTGACGGCTACTGGACGAACGTATGGAACGTCCAGCCCTTCTCCACCTCCTACTGGGGTGGACGGCCGACGCAGGACCAGATGTATTCCACCGCGTATATCTCGACGGCGGACTGGAACGACACCCGCTTCAAGCGCCCGGACTTCGACAAGCTTCTGCTTCAGGCCCGCTCCGAACTGGACGAGGCCAAGCGCAAGGAGCTTTACCGTAGCATGGCGATGATGGTGCGCGACGAAGGCGGCGTGATCCTGCCGATGTTCAACGATTTCGTGAACGCCTCCACCAAGCAGGTGAAGGGCTACGTCCACGATATCGGCAACGACATGTCGAACGGCTACGTGGCGACCCGCGTCTGGCTGGACGCCTGATGCCTCACGCCGGGCGAAATCGCCCTCATCCCTGACGCAGCCGGGACCGCGAAAACCTCGCGGTCCTCCCGACGTTTAAGCGCGAGGCATCGGCCATGTCCAATCTGCCCCCCGGAACCGTTCTCCCCGGGCTGAGGTTCAAGCAGCGCTTTCCGCTGCTATCCCTCATTTTCGAGCGTTGCCTGCTCAGCATCGTCCTGCTGTTTGCGGTGTCCGTGCTGATCTTCGGCGGGCTCGAAGCCCTGCCCGGCGATTTCGCCACCACTTATCTCGGTCAGTCGGCGACGCCGCAGGCCGTCGCCAATATCCGCGAGGAGCTTGGCCTCAACCGGCCTGTGGTCACCCGCTATGTGCAATGGCTCGGCAATGCCGTGCGGGGTGACTTCGGCACCTCCTGGGCCAGCAAGAATTCCGTCGGCGAACAGATCGGCAAGCGGCTCGGAAACTCCCTGTTTCTGGCCGGCTTTGCCGCCTTGATCTCGGTGCCGCTGGCCGTCTGCTTGGGCATGTTGGCGGTCCATTTCCGCAATCGCCTGCCCGACAAGATTATCAATGTCATCTCGCTGGCGGCGATCTCGCTGCCGGAATTCTTTATCGGCTATCTCCTCATCATGTTCTTTTCCGTCAAACTCGGCATCGCGACCTTTCCGGCGACCGTCTTCGACGGCATGGGCTTCATCGACCGGCTGAAGGCGATCGCCCTGCCGACGGCGACGCTGGTTCTGGTCGTGCTTGCGCATATGATGCGCATGACGCGGGCGGCCATTCTTTCCGTCATGTCGTCGGCCTATATGGAGACGGCCGAGTTGAAGGGGCTCTCCGCCTTCCGCGCCATCGTCAAGCACGCCGCCCCCAATGCGCTGGCGCCGATCATCAACGTCATCGCGCTGAACCTTGCCTATCTGATCGTCGGCGTCGTCGTCGTCGAAGTCGTCTTCGTCTATCCCGGCATGGGCCAGTATATGGTCGATGCGGTGACGGTGCGCGACATGCCTGTCGTTCAGGCCTGCGGCCTGATCTTCGCCGCCGTCTACATCTTCCTCAACATGACGGCCGATATTCTCGCCATCGTCGCCAACCCACGTCTGAGGCATCCGCGATGAGACTGAGAGATATCCCCATCACCGCCTGGATCGGCATCATCGGTATTCTGATCGCCTTCATCTGCGCGATCTTCGCGCCCTGGATCGCGCCCTTTGGCGAGACGGAAGTCGTCGGCAATGTCTGGCAGCCGGCCGATGCCCAATATTTCTTCGGCCTCGACAATCTCGGCCGCGATATCCTGTCGCGTCTGATCTACGGCACCCGCACGACTCTGTTCGTCGCCCTGACGGCAACGATCATTTCCTTCTCGCTCGGTATCATCCTGAGCTTTACCGCCGCCGTCTCGCGCGGATGGATCGACACGGTCTTTTCGCGCTTCAACGACCTGATGATGTCGATCCCGACGCTGATCTTCGCGCTCGTCGTGCTCGCCGTCCTGCCGCAGAACCTGATCGTGCTGATCCTCGTCATGGCCATTCTCGATTCCACCCGCGTCTATCGCCTCGGCCGCGCCGTGGCGCTCGATGTCGCGGTCATGGAATTCGTCGAGGCGGCCAAGCTTCGCGGCGAAGGCAGGATCTGGATCATCTTCCGCGAGATCTTGCCGAATACGCTGTCGCCGCTGCTGGCGGAATTCGGCCTGCGCTTTGCCTTCTCGATCCTGTTCCTCTCCACACTTTCCTTCCTCGGCCTCGGCATTCAGCCGCCCTCGGCCGATTGGGGCGGCATGGTCAAGGACAATAAGGACGGCATCATCTTCGGCATCTCCGCCGCGCTCGTGCCGGGTTCGGCCATCGCGGCGCTTGCAATCTGTGTCAATCTGGTGGTCGACTGGCTTTTAAGGCGCACCTCCAGCCTCAAGGGAGGGCGTGGCGATGCCTGAGCTTCTTTCCGTTCGCGATCTCAAGATCGAGGCAACCAGCTATCCGCCCGGCGAGCCGCCGAAACGCGTCACGATCGTCGACGGTGTCTCCTTCGATCTCCAGAGGGGCAAGGTGCTCGGGCTGATCGGCGAGTCGGGCGCGGGCAAGTCCACCATCGGCCTTTCCGCCCTCGCCTATGGCCGCGGTGGCGCCGAAATCACCGGCGGCCAGGTGCTGCTCGGCGGCGTCGATATCCTGCCGCTCGGCAAATCCGGCATCCGCAAGGTCCGCGGCGCGCGCGTCTGCTACGTCGCGCAATCGGCGGCAGCTGCCTTCAATCCAGCGCATCGGCTGGGCGATCAGGTGATCGAAGCCACCGTGAAGCACCGCCTGATGACGAAGGAGGAGGCGAGGAAACGGGCGCTCTATCTCTTCCGCGTCCTTGGCCTGCCTGATCCGGAAACCTTCGGCGAGCGCTATCCGCATCAGGTCTCAGGCGGCCAGCTGCAGCGCGCCATGACCGCCATGGCGCTCTGCTCCAATCCGGAACTGATCGTCTTCGACGAACCGACGACCGCGCTCGACGTGACGACGCAGATCGACGTGCTGGCGGCGATCAAGCATGCCATCGAGGAGACGCATACGGCGGCCCTCTATATCACCCATGACCTCGCCGTCGTCGCCCAGGTTTCCGACGACATCATGGTGCTGCGGCATGGCAAGACAGTGGAATATGGCGGCGTCCAGCAGATCATCGAGGAGCCGAGGCAGGATTATACCCGCGCCCTCGTCAATGTCCGCCAAGAGGCAAGGGCCGAAGCCGCCGACCAATCGAGCGCGCTTCTGAAAGTCGAGAATATCAGCGCCCAATACTCCAATGGTTTCAAAGTATTGCACGATGTTTCTCTACACCTTCCGAAAGGACAGACGCTGGCGGTGGTCGGCGAATCCGGCTCCGGAAAATCGACGCTTGCCCGCGTCATCACCGGTCTGCTGCCGCCAAGCGACGGGCGGATTTCCTTCGACGGCAAGCCGCTGACGCCGGCCTTGAAAAATCGCTCGCGGCAGGAATTGCGGCGCATCCAGCTGATCTACCAGATGGCCGACACAGCCATGAACCCGCGCCAGACGGTGCGCGATATCATCGGCCGGCCGCTGACCTTCTATGACGGCCTGCGCGGCGCCGCAAAGACGGCGCGCGTGAAAGAGCTGCTGGATCAGATCGAGATGGCCAACGGCTTCATCGACCGCTATCCGGCCGAGCTTTCCGGCGGCCAGAAGCAACGCGTCGCCATCGCCCGCGCGCTTGCAGCCAAGCCGGAACTCATCCTTTGCGATGAGCCGACATCGGCGCTCGATCCGCTGGTTGCCGAAGGCATTCTGAAACTGCTGCTGAAGCTGCAGGAGGAGGCACGCCTCTCCTATGTCTTCATCACCCACGACATCGCCATCGTGCGCGCCATTGCCGATAGCGTCGCGGTGATGCATCGCGGCAAGCTCGTTCGCTTCGGCCCGAAATCGCAAGCGCTTTCGCCGCCCTTCGACGACTACACCGACCTGCTGCTGAAATCCGTACCCGAAATGGAGATCGGCTGGCTGGAGCGTGTGCTGACGACGCGGCGGATGGAGAGCGCCGGAAATTGAAGACTCGACATCTTCTGCCCGCAGGCCAAATTTGATCATGCCGACACTATCGGAATAGAGCCTCATGACTGAACGCAGCTTCACCACCATCGAAAATCATTGGATCACCCTCAAGGATGGCACGCGGCTTGCTGCGCGCATCTGGATGCCCGATGGCGCGGAGAACGATGCCGTCCCGGCCGTCTTCGAATTCCTGCCTTATCGCAAACGCGACGGAACGAGCCCGCGCGACGAATCCACCTATCCGGTCTTTGCCGCAGCCGGCATTGCCGGCGTGCGTGTCGATATAAGGGGCTCCGGCGAATCGAGCGGCATCATCGATGGCGAATATACCGAGCTGGAGCTTGCCAATGCCTGCGAGCTGATCGCCTGGATTGCGGCACAGCCCTGGTCGAACGGCTCTGTGGGCATGATGGGCATCTCCTGGGGCGGCTTCAACTGCCTGCAGGTCGCGGCCCTGAAGCCGCCCGCGTTGAAAGCGGTGATTTCGATCGCTTCCACGGTCGACCGCTACAATGACGACATCCACTACAAGAACGGCTGCCACCTCTCCGCCCAGCTTTCCTGGGCGGCGACCATGCTTGCCTACCAATCGCGCTCCCCCGATCCGGCCATCGTCGGTGACGACTGGCGCGACATGTGGCTGCAGCGCCTCGAGCAGGAACCCTTCTTCATGGAAGAATGGCTCCGGCATCAGCGCCGCGACGACTTCTGGCGGCATGGGTCGATCTGCGAGGATTTCGAGAGTTTCGATGTTCCCGCCCTGGTCATCGCCGGCTGGGCGGACGGCTATCGCAATACGCCGCTGCTCGCGGTCGAGGGTCTCGGGGACAAGGCGAAGGCGCTCATCGGCCCTTGGGTTCACAAATATCCGCATTTCGCCTGGCCGAAGCCGCGCGCCGATTTCCACGGCGAAGCGATCGCTTGGTGGAACCGCTGGCTGCGCGGCGAGCGCAATGGCGCGGAAACCATGCCATCCGTGCGCGCCTATATCCTCGATGCCATAAAGCCCGCCACGCGCCGCGATTTCGACCCGGGCTTCTGGATCGCCAAGCAGGAGTGGCAGCAGCCTGACTTGCAGTGCTTCTATGTCGAGCAGTTCGGCGGCTTGATGGAAGGCATGCCGATCCCGCATGCGCCGGAGCACCCTGTCTATCTGCGCTCGCCGCTCGACACGGGCACCGCCTCGGGTGAGTGGTTCACCTTGAAGCCGGATGCGGAACTGGCGATCGATCAGCGCCTCGACGATGCCGGGTCGCTGACCTTTCAGACCGCGCCGCTCTCGGAGGACCATGATTATCTCGGACGTCCGGTCGTGACGCTGGCGCTCAGATGCGACGCCGAAACCGCCAATCTCTGCGCGAGGCTTGTCGACATCCATCCAGACGGCACGGCAACGCGCGTCTCCTTCGGCCTGCTCAATCTCGCCCATCGCAACGGCAATGCCGCGCCCGAACCGATGAGCAAGGGGGAACGCACGACCGTGAACCTGACCCTCGATACCTGTGGCTATCGCTTCCGCAAAGGGCATCGCATCCGGCTCTCGCTATCGACTGCCTATTGGCCAATGGTCCTGCTGCCGCCGGAAGATCCGGGTCTGACGATCGATATCGCCTCCATCGGCCTTGGCCTGCCCCTTCTCGGCGCGCATGAGCTCATCGATATGAAGCAGCCTGACAATCCTGATCCGCTGCCGAAATATATCGAACACGCGCCGGGCTCGACGAAGCGGCATGTCGTGCGCGATCTCTCGGCCGGCCTTACCCGCTATGAAATTCAAGAGGATACCGGCCTTTTCGAACACCCCGGCACAGGCCTGTCGACACGGCAGCTTCGCGAGGAAACCTGGTCGATCGCGCCGGACGATCCGCTGTCGATGTCCGGCATCTCGACATGGACCTGCGACATGCAGCGCTCCGGCTGGTTCGTCCGCACAGTCGCAACGTCATCCATAGCCTGTACGGCAAAGGACTGGATCATCAGCGCCTCGGTCATTGCCTATGAAGGCGAGACGCGGATTTTCGAGAAAATATTCGAGGAGAAGCGTATCGCCCGCGACCTGATGTAACTCAGCGCTGACAGGCAAACCGGCGTGCCGCCGCGCAGATGGCGGCAAAGCCGGCCCGCGCGCCTTCGCTCATATGCCGTGCCCTGAGCCAGGCATGCACCATTTGCGGCTCCTCGCGGAACCAGACTTCGACGCCCGCCTGCGCAAGCCGCGCCGCGTAGTTACGGCCGTCGTCGCGCAGCGGATCATAGTGCGCCACTGTGATGAAGGTTGGCGGAAACCTGGCCACGGACGATAAAGCAAGCGGCTCGGAGACCGGATCGCCCGGCGGAGCCTGCAGGACGCTGCGATAATAGGCGACATCCGCCGTCGTCAGCCCTGGCGCATCGGCCATTTCCTCATAGGAGCCGGAGGTAAGATCGCCGCCAAGCGCGGGATAGATCAGAATCTGGCCGACAATTCCAGAAAGGCTCTCGGCTTTCGCCCGCACGACCAATCCCGCCGCCAGATTGCCGCCAGCGCTGTCGCCGATCAGAACGACCGACTTCTTTTCGGCGAGAAGCTGTCTAAGAACGCTGAAGCAATCATCCGTCTGCGCCGGCCAGCGATATTCCGGCGCCAGGCGATAGTCGACGGAAACCAGCTCCGCGCCGGCATGATCCGCAATCTCGGCGCAGATGGCATGGTGACTCTCGAGCGAGCCGACGACAAAACCGCCGCCATGCAGATAGAGCAGGTTCGTTGCCGTGCGGATATTGGCGGGCCTGTAGCGCCGAACCGGGATCGCCCCGGCGACGAATTCATCCCTCGTCTCCATGCCCTCGGGCAAAGGGTGATCGAAACGGGCGCATAAGGCGTCATACCATTGGCGCTGCTGCGCGATCGAAGCCGTTACCGCATCGGGCGGATAGAAGGAATCGCAGATCTCCATGAACTGCAAGATGCCTGCCTCGCTCGGCATGGGACGCTCGGCAGTAGCCATCGAATATCCTCGATTCGTGCGTATCGACCAAGGATAGCGCGTGGTTGCAACCGAATGCTTATCTCCCTACGGCTACCGCCGCCGCGATGGCGACATCCGCCGGTCGCGACAGGCTCATTCAGCCACAAATACGCTGCTCGACGGCAAGGAGAAGCCCGTCGGCATCTGCATGCATTGCGCGTTGGACCAGGTGAGCGCTGCGAGCGCGAGAGCCGCGCCAATCACAAGCCGAAGCATGATATTTCCCCATACGTGCTGCTACCATCGCAAGGTCAGTTGCCTCGCGGGCAGTTAACTCAATCGTTAGGACTGCGGCTGGCAAGCAGCAGTCCTTTGTCGGTACCTGGTCTTGAAGTCGACTTATGGCAAAGCCGTGGCAGTGGATGACACTTGCAAGTGATCGGCTTCGGACTTGATATCTGTCAGGCCTCGGGGCCGTGCATTCACCTTGCCTGATATTGCTCGTCCGTCACATGCTCTAGCCAATCCACCACCTTGCCGTCGAGGTGTTCGTGGATGGCGATGTGGGTCATGGCTGTCGTCGGCGAAGCGCCGTGCCAGTGCTTTTCGCCCGGTTCGAACCAGACGATATCCCCGGGCCGGATCTCCTCGACCGGGCTGCCTTCGCGCTGAACGAGACCCAGGCCAGCCGTGACGATCAAGGTCTGGCCGCGCGGATGGGTGTGCCACGCCGTCCTCGCGCCGGGTTCGAAGGTGACGCTGCCGGCCGCCGCCCGGCGGGCGTCATTGGCAGCAAATAGCGGATCGATCCTGACCGTACCGGTGAACCAGTCGGAGGGACCTTTGCCGGAGGGTTGCGTACCGTTCTTCTTGATGTCCATGATGACGTCCTTCCTGAGATCGGCTGCGATGGCGCGATCGTATGGGAATTAATTTAGCTCACGATTCACGGAGCGGTAGAGGGCCATTCATGCATAGACTTATGAATGAGGACGATAAATCCCTTCGAGTTGGAGGGTGCGGCAAGCGTCCTGGGGACCGTGCAGCCGTGTTTATCGCCCCTTCAGAGCACGGATGCTGCGATCTGCCGATTGCAGCAGTTCGAAGGCTTCGTACCGTCGCTCATGTAAGGCTTTAACAGCGCCGTCCGCCGGCTCGAACCGTTTCGCCAGCCGTGACATGGCGGCCATGGCTTCCACCAGAGAGCCGCAACGCCCGCCGGCCGTAGCACCGAGCATGGCGGCACCGAGAAGAACCGGTTCTTCGGTATCGGCAACCGCGACCGGCGTGCCGGTCGTATCCGCCAAAAGCTGGCGCACGAGACCGCTCTGGGCAGCGCCGCCGCTGGCAATGATGAGATCGCAGGCAATGCCATCCTGCGCCAGCTTTTCGAGCAACTGCCGGAGGCCATAGCCGATGCCGCAAAGCCCGGCGACATAAAGAGCGACGAGATCGTCGACGCCTGTTTCCAGCCCAAGGCCGGAGATGACGGCGCGAGCGTCAGGGTCAGCATAGGGCGAGCGGTTGCCGAGAAATTCGGGAACGACCTGGATGGATTGGGTAAGCTTCACGGCGTCGGAAGCGTTTCTGCTCGCCTGCATGGCCTGCCGGTCGAGCCAGGCGACCAGCGACAGTCCCTCCGTCTCGGCCTTCTGACGCGCCTCGCCGGATGCCGGATGCATGGTGACGAGATGATCGATCGCAGCACCTGCCGCGGATTGGCCGCCTTCGGTCAGCCAGAGACCGGGCACCATGGCAGAATAATAAGGCCCCCAGACGCCATCGACGAAAACGGCCCCTTCGCTTGATGCCATCGAGCAGGCCGACGTGCCGAAGATATAGGCGAGCCTGTTCCTGACATCGGCCTTGCCATCCGGCCCCTGCCCGCCCAGCGTCCCGACGCCGCCGGCATGGGCATCGATGAGCGACGCGCCGACCGGTATGCCGACGGCGAGGCCAAGATCGCGGGCGGCAGCTTCGTTCAGCCCCTCGCCAAGCGCTGTCCCCGGCTCGACGATCTCGGTGCCGATCCGCACAAAGCCTTCATCCGCCAGTTCGCCAAGGCCGATATCCTGGAAATATCGCGCGTCCCAGCGCTTCTCATGGGCGAGATAGGTCCATTTGCACGTTACCGTGCAGACCGATCGCTGTAGCGAACCCGTCGCGCGCCAGGTCAGATAATCGGCAAGATCGAAGAAGTGGTCCGTTGTGGCGAAGGATTGTGGCAGGTTTCGCTTCAGCCAGAGCAGCTTCGGCGTTTCCATCTCGGGCGAGATGCGGCCGCCGACATAGCGAAGCACGGCATGATTTCCGGCATTGATCTCCGCCGCCTCGCCGGCGGCGCGATGATCCATCCAGACGACGATGTTGCGCTCGGCATCGCCCGAAGGCCCCACAGCCACGGGCCGGCCATCCGCCTTGACTGCGACCAGCGAACACGTTGCATCGAAGCCGATGCCCGCAACGTCACCGGGCGCTATCTTTGCCGCCGTGACGACCTCTTTGACGCTGCCGCAGACGGCCTTCCATATCTGCTCGCTCGACTGCTCGACGATGCTGCCGGCCTCGTGCCAGATGGTGATCGGCCGCTTGGCGGCGGCGAGCAGATGGCCATTTGCATCGAACACTCCAGCCCGGGCGCTGCCGGTGCCAACATCGATGCCGATGAAATAAGGTGCGGTCATCAGAGATCCGTACTCAAGGGCAGGATCACCAGATCCCGGATTACGATGTTCCGCGGTCTCGATAGCATGAAGAGCACCGCTTCCGCCACTTCCGTCGCCTCCATGAGACCGCCGGCGGCAATCGCCTCATCGAGCTTTGCCTGCGGCCAGTCGCTGATCAGCGCCGTCACCACCGGCCCCGGCGCCACGGCGCCGACGCGGATGCCATGCTTGGCGACCTGACGCCGCACCGTATGCGTGAAGGCCTGCACGGCATGCTTCGAGGCCGTGTAGATCGGCTCCCAGACCACGGGCACCAGGCCGGCGATCGAGCTGGTCATGATGATATCGCCGGTCTTGCGCTCGATCATGTGCGGCAGCACCATCCGGACCGAACGGAAGGCCGCGTTGATATTGAGATCGAGCATCCGGTCCCAGGCATCGGGATCGCCTTCCGCGACCTCGCCGCCGATATAGGCGCCGGCATTGGCGTGGAAGATGTCGAGCTTGCCGAACTTGCCAAGGATCTGCGGCATCATCGTTGCGACGCTCTCCGGCTTCAGGAGATCGACGACGACGGGAAAGGCATTCGGCCCCAATTCGGCGCAGAGGCTTTTCAGGCTGTCTTCGGCCCTGTCGACGAGGGCGACGCTGGCGCCCTCGTTCAATAGCGTCCTGGCGCATTCCAGGCCGATTCCGGAGGCAGCCCCGGTGATGGCGGCGACTTTGCCGGCAAAATCCTGTCTCATAACAATCCTTACCTTCTTGAAGAAATCAGCCGCGCCCATGCGAGGCGCGGGAACGGCGGGCCAGCGAGTCGACGATGACGGCAATGGCAAGAACTGCGCCTGTTATCATGTAGCGAAGCGCCGAAGACAGATCGAGCATGGTGAGGCCGCTGGCGATCGACTGGATGACGATGATGCCGAGAAGGGCGGAATAGGCGCTGCCCCGCCCGCCAAAGAGGCTGGTGCCGCCGATGACGGCCGCAGCGATCGCATTCAGATTGACGTCACCGCTGCCCGCCTGCTGGCTGGCCGAAGCCAGGCGCGCCGCCGCAAGGACGCCGCCGAGGGCTGCGAACATGGCGCAAAGCACGAAGGCGCTGGTATAGATCCGCCGTACGTTGATGCCAGCGCGACGCGCCGCCTCGCGATTGCCGCCGACGGCGGACATCGACCGGCCCCATTGCGTGCGCGTCAGCGCATAATTCATGACGATCGCAAGCACCACGAACAGGGCGAACATCCAGGGAATGCCGCGATCCTGATTGAGATAGAAGGCCACGAATTCCAAGGCGACCGTAATCACGGCGGCCTTCGCCAGCAGGCCACCCATCGACGGCGCGGAGAGATTTGCCTGCTTGCGCCGCCGCACAGAGCCTAAGCCGGTAACCAGCATGACCGCACCCGGAATGAGCGCGAAGACATAGGCGAGCGGGCGGGGAATGACCAATAGCTGGCCGAAATTCACGATCGCCGAGCCATAGGGCAGATTGATGGAACCGGTCGCGCCAAGCAGATAGAGCTGCATGCCGAGCACGGCGAGAAGGCCCGCCAATGTCGCAACGAAGCTCGGCATGCCCAGCCGGTTGAACAGCACGGCATAGATGGCGCCAATGACACCGCCGACGACGAGCGCCGCCACGATCGCGAGCGCGACCGGCCAGCCCTCGTTGACCCAGAGCATGCCGACCATGGCGGATGCGAAGCCGCTGATCGAACCCACCGAAAGGTCGATTTCGCCGACCATCAGCACGCAGACGATGCCGAGCGAGATGATGCCGACGGTCGAGGCGTCGAACAGCAGGTTGGCGAGGTTGTTGCTGGAAAGGAAGGTTGGGTTGAGCGTGCCGAACACCGTCCAGATGATGACCAGGCCGACGACCACAGGCAGCGAGCCGAGATCGCCGGAGCGCACCTTGTCGATCGACGAGCGGATGGTGGCCGCAAGTCCGGTTTCATGATTGACGCGAACGTCGCTGCGATCGAGCAGCAGGGTTGATTGCTTGCCATTCTCGCTCATGGCTGGCCCTCTTCTCTTAGTTCCTGTTGGGCCTGACGTCGCACGGCGCGCCGCGACACGGCGTTTTCCGTCGCGCCGGTGATGGCGCTGACGAGTTCCTGATTTGACGTATCGGGATAGAAGATGCCGTTGTTGCGGCCGAGGCGCAGCACGACGATACGGTCGGCAACAGCGCGCACGTCCTCCATATTGTGGCTGATCATGATGACGCCGAGGCCCTTGTCGCGGACGCGCTCGATGAGGTTCAGCACCTCGGCGGTCTGTGCGACACCAAGCGCTGCGGTCGGCTCGTCGAGCATGATGAGTTTTGGCTCAAGCAGCAGAGAGCGGGCGATCGCCACCGTCTGCCGCTGTCCGCCCGAAAGCGATGCGATCGGGATGCGCACGCTCGGGATGCGTGCTGCGAGCTCATTGAGCAAGGTCCAGGCGCGGACCTCCATCGCGGTCTCGTCGAGCTTCATGGGGCTCAATTCCCGGCCGAGAAAGATGTTCGCGACGACATCGAGGTTTTCGCAAAGCGCCAGATCCTGAAAGACCGTGGCAATGCCGAGATCAAGCGCGGTCGCGGGATCGCTGAGCGTCACCTGCTTGCCGCGGAATGTGATCGTACCGGCGCTGGGCTGGTGAACGCCGGCCAGAACCTTGACGAGCGTCGATTTGCCCGCACCGTTGTCGCCGACAAGCGCCACGACTTCGCCGGCATGCACGTCGAGGTTGATATCCGTCAGTGCCGAGACGGCGCCGAAGTGTTTGGAGATCCCTTTGAGGCTGAGCACCAGCTCGCCCGACGGGGCTCTTTGATCGGAAGCGTCACTCATGACAAGCTACCTTCTCGGGTTGAAATGCTATGGGTTTCCGGCCGCCGAAGCGGCCGGATCTGGATGAGGCAAGGCTCAGCTGCCGATACCGAGCTTCTTGCAGCCATCGGCATAGCGGTCGATGCAGAGCTGATCCGGCGTCTGGATCGGCTTGCCGTTGACGGTCTTGTCGATGATCTCGGCCTTCAGGTTTTCGGACGTGACCAATGCCGGCGTGAAGAGCTTGGTCGGCGTGTCGAAGAGCTTCGTGTCGGCCTTCGGCGCCTGTCCTGATAGTAATTCGATCGCGACATTGGCGGCGGCGGCGGCGACGATCTCGCTCGGCTTGGAGATCGTATTGTACTGGTCGCCGGAAATGATGAGCTGCAGGCCGGCGATCGTCGCGTCATTGCCCGTGACAGGCGGGACCGGATCGAAACCGGCCGCCTTGAAGGCGGCCACCGCCGCGCCGCCCGTGCCGTCATTGGCGGCAACGACGCCGAGGATCTTCTTGCCGAAGCGGGTGATCTGACCGCTTGCCCATTGCTGCGCCTTCGGCGGCGCCCATTCGGGCGTGTCGAATTCCGCCAGCACCGGATAGCCGCCCTCGGCGAGACCGGCATGGATGCCCTTCTTGATCAGGCCGGCGGCCGCGTCGGTCGGCGAGCCGTTGATCTCGAGAAGGCCGCCGTCGCCTGCCTTCACGTTCTTGGCCTTCAGGTGATCGACCAGCGATTTCGCGATCATCTTGCCGATCTCTTCATTGTTGAAGGAGACATAGTAGTCGGCGGCAGCTGACGGAATCGGGCGGTCATAGGCGATGACCTTCACACCCTGGCTTTGCGCCAGCTTCACCAGCGAAGCCGCAGCCGTGGAATCGACCGGATCGAGCACGATCGCCTTTGCACCCTGCGAGATCGCCGAGTTGAACTGCTGCTGCTGACGCGAGGCATCGCCATTGGCATTCTGGTAGATGACCTTGCAGCCGGCGCAGAGCTTCTTCATCTCCGCCTGGAAACCGGGGAAATCATGCTCTTCATAGCGTGTGGAGCTCTGGTCCGGCATCAGGAAGGCAACGGTCGCGTCCGTCACCTTGGCGGACTGCGCGAAGGCGGATGTGCCGGCCAGAAGACCGACCGCAAATGCGGCTGCGCCAGCGATTTTCAGTGCGAAATGGGTCATTGGAATTTCTCCGTTCCAAATGGTAGTGGTTTCCCTCGATCATCACGGCTGTCCGCACGCGATGCTCTTGTTCGGTGTTCCTCCGACAACGGTCACGCGACCAATGCGGCGGCAATTTTGGACAAGCGTTCTCCTTCGGGCGACAGAGGTGCCCGTTCGCTTGCCCTGAAGATTATCTTTCCTCCCCGTCCTCCCCTTTGTTAGGCGGCCTCCACCGCGCGTGCGTGCTGCGCCAATAGCGACCTGAACCGGGAGGGCGCCATGCCCTTCTGATCCAGAAAACGCCGATTGAAGTTCGATATATTGTTGAAGCCTGCCGCAAAGCAGATATCGGTGATCGTCATCTCTGCCTTGCTCATCAGCAGATGACAGGCGAAGTTGATGCGCAGCCGATTGACATATTGCACCAGTGCCATGCCGGTATGGCGGCGGAAACTGCGCGAGAAAGCGCTCGGGCTCTGGCCGGTCAATTCGGCCAGATCGCATTCGCTGAACGGCTCAGTGAGGTGCGCATTGATGAAGGCCAGCGCCTGGTTGACGCCCGCCGACATGAAACCGGAGGGATCCGGCTGGTAGCCGGCGCTGGCCAGCGTGCGCGTGCCCTCGGCGCTGCTCATGGCGTCGAGAATATTCATGAAGAGCTCGATGCGGCGGATGCCCGATGCCTCGACAAGTTCGCCAAGGATCGGGCCGACGATGGCAGCAGTCTCGGGAGTGAAAAGCGCACCGCGGCGGCTTGTTTCCAGGATGCCTGTGCAAGCCGATAATTCGGGGAAAACCTTGCTGGCATCGGCGAAGAAGGATTCGGAAAATTGCAGGACGCGGCAGCGCAGCGGCAGGGTGACGCCGACAGGCACGTCGCTCACCCAGTTGTGCGGCAGGTTCGGCCCCGTCAGCACCAGATTGCCCGGTTCAAACTCGCCGATGAAGTCGCCGATGAAATATTGTCCCGTCGTCGCAACGACATGGTGGATTTCATATTCGGGATGGAAATGCCAGCGAACCGTACGATAGGGATAGCCGTGCTCCCAGGCCTTGAAGGATTCTCCGCTGCCGATCGCAACCACTTCCAAATCGGGATTCATCGGCTAGCCTCCTTTCATCCGTCCGCGTTCACTACGGTTACGGCGCCTCCTCCCAGAGGCCATCGCGTCTTCTATGTCATAGATCTACCCCGTGCAGCTGCTTGCCGCTACTACGCCTTGTACGCTCGACCGATACTTTTTTGACATGAAGGGCGGCTTGTTTGGTCAAATGTGCAGTGCGGCATGGGCACTGCATCGCCAAAACAGCTTTATCTGGCCGGAAGCGGGATCAATCGAGATCGTCGCGAATGCATGCCTTGAACTGTCCCGGCGCAACCTCCCGCAATTGCGGAACTGCCGCGGCGCAGGCGTCGAGCGCTAGGGGACAGCGCGTGCGGAAGACGCAGCCACTCGGCGGATTTGCCGGGCTTGGAATATCGCCTTTCAGGATTTGCCTGTTGCGCCTGACATCGGGATCCGGCGACGGAATGGCTGACAGCAAGGCACGCGTATAGGGGTGGCGGGGTCTGGCATAAAGATCGGCGCTCGCGGCGATCTCCATAATCCGCCCGAGATAGAGCACGATGACGCGATCACAGAGGTATTCGACCACGGCAAGATCATGGGAGATGAACAGCATGGTGAGCGCCAGCCGCTGTTGAAGACCGCGCAGCAGATTGATGACCTGGGCCTGAATGGAGACATCCAGTGCCGAGACCGGCTCGTCGGCGACCAGAAACTCCGGCCCGAGCGCGAGTGCGCGCGCAATCCCGATACGCTGGCGCTGGCCGCCGGAAAATTCATGGGCATAGCGATTGATCGCATCTGCCGGCAAATCCACCTGTTCGAGTGCCGCCCGCGCCCGATCCAACCGATCGAGGCGGCTGCCGATGCGCTGGATCTTCAGCCCCTCCGTCAGGATCTCGCCGATGGTCATGCGCGGCGAGAGACTGGCGAAGGGATCTTGGAAAATATACTGCATGCGCGGCCGCATGCGCCTGAGCTCCGCCGCGCCGAGCCCTGTCATTTCCGTGCCGTCGAAGTGCACGCTGCCCGCCGATGGCTCGATCAGCCGCAGGATCGACCTGCCGATCGTCGTCTTGCCGCTACCGGACTCTCCCACAAGCCCAACGACTTCGCCTTTTCCGATATCGAAAGAGATATCGCGAAGGATGGCAAGCTTTGCGCCTCGGGACACATAGTCCTTGGCAAGATCGCGAACGGAGACAAGCGCTTCGACCATCTAAATCTCCCGCCAGCGGATGCAGCGGCTCGCATGGCTTGCGTCGACGGCATCGAGGGACGGCACCGCTTCGCTGCAGGCCTGGATCGCATGCGCGCAACGCGGTGCGAAAGCGCAGCCCGCAGGCATTCGCGTCAGGCCCGGCACGACGCCGGGAATGGCATAGAGCGGCTCGCCGGCCTGCCGCATGCGCGTTGCCTCGCCGAGCCGCGGCATGGAGGCTAAAAGGCCGCGTGTATAGGGATGGCTGGGATTGCGGAATACAGCCTCCGTCGGCCCCTCCTCGACGATCCGGCCGGCATACATGACGGCGACGCGATCGGCGATCTCCGCAACGACGCCGAGATTATGCGTGACGAACAGGATCGCCATGCCGCGCTCCCGCTGCAACCGCTGCAGGAGATCGAGGATCTGCGCCTGTATCGTGACGTCGAGCGCCGTCGTCGGCTCGTCGGCGATCAGCAGCACCGGATCGCAGGCAAGCGCCATGGCAATGGTGGCGCGCTGGCGCATGCCGCCGGACAATTCGTGCGGATATTGCCTGACGCGGCGTTTGGCATCGGGAATGCCGACGCTCTCCAGCAGCGCGATCGCCGCGCCCATCGCCGCCGCACGGTCTGCCCCTTGATGAATGCGGATCGGCTCGGCAATCTGGTCGCCGATGGTCAGCACCGGATTGAGACTCGACATCGGCTCCTGAAACACCATGCCGATATCACCGCCGCGTATCTCGCGCATATGGCGGTCATCCAAGGTGGCGAGATCGCTGACGATACCTTGCCTGTCCCGCAGCCTGATGCTGCCGGCGGCGATGGCCCCGACATTGCGCGTCAGAAGCCGCATCACCGAAAGGCTCGTCACCGACTTGCCCGAACCGGACTCGCCGACCAGCGCCAGCGTCTCGCCGGCGTCGATGGTGAGATCGATATCCCACACGGCAGTCAACTCGCCGCCGCGAGTGCGGAAGACCGTTCTCAGCCCCCTGATATCGAGAACGGGTTGAGCAGCCGGCGTCGTCATGCCTAGAGCAGCCCCGTATTCTTCAGGATCGCATCGATCCTGGCCGTTTCCTCGGCATTCAGCGCCGCGCGCGGCCGGGGCATGACAGCGGTATCGATGATGCCGAGGCTTTTCATGGCCGTCTTGAAGGCACCGATGCCGGCCGCGCCGCCGCTGACGCGGCCCTGCGCGACCCAAACGATCTCGAACAGGCGGCAAAGCCTCTCCTGCTCGCGCCGGGCGGCAACCCAATCGCCGCGCTGAGCGGCATCCCATAGCCGGACATAGCCATGCGGATCGACATTGGCGATGCCGGGAACCACGCCATGCGCGCCCATCAGGAGCGCATTGTCGACGACGATCTCAGAGCCGGTCATCAGGAAGATGTGCCTGTGATCGGCAAGATCGAGCAGTGCATAGCGGAAATTGCCGTCGTCGCCGCTGGAATCCTTCAACCCGATGATGGTCCCTTCCTTGGCAAGCGTTACCACCGTCTGGCGCTGCAGCTTCACATGAACGCAGACCGGGATGTCATAGGCGACGAGCGGCACATCGACGGCATCCCGAATATAGCGGAAATGGTCCAGTATCTCGGACTGGCTGGTCACCGTGTAGAAGGGAGCGGTAACGACAACGGCATCGGCTCCGGCCGCCTTGGCAATTTTCGAATGGGCGATCACGCGGTCGGTTGTGGGGTCGATGGCGCCGACCAGCAGCGGCACTCGACCGTTCACGACCTTGGCGGAATGTTCGATGATCTCCTGCCTTGTCTTTTCGTCGTGAAAGACGACTTCGCTGGTGGAGCCCAGCACGAAGACACCGTGACAGCCGCCATCGATCAGATGCTCCAGCACCCTCGTATAGGATGCGTAATCCACGGTGAAATCGTCGTTCAGCGGCGTTACGACGGGAGGCACCACGCCCTTGAATTTGCTCATTGTCTCTTTCTTTCTTGGGTTCAGTGAAGTTCGGCGCGCGGATCGAAGGCATCCCTCAGCCCGTCGCCGATGAAATTGATGGCAAGGACGGCCAGAACCAGCGCGGCGCCCGGAAACAGCCATTGCCAGGGATATTGTTCGAGAACGGCGGTGGAGCGTGCAGCATTGAGCATGTTGCCCCAGCTCGCCGCCGGCGGCGCGATGCCGAGCCCGAGAAAAGAAAGCCCGGCCTCCAAGAGGATCGCGTTCGCCACCTGCGTTGTGGCGTAGACCACCAGAATGTCGATGCAGTTCGGAATGCCATGGCGCAGAAGGAGGTGCGGTAGCCCTGCTCCCATGCCACGCGCCGCCGTCACGAAATCGCGCTCGCGCAGTTCGAGCAGCCTCGAGCGCACCATGCGGGCAAGCAGCGGCCAGGACAGCAGCGATATGACTGCTATCGTCGGCAGGATGCCGGTGCCGGTGATCGAGGCGAGCACAAGAAGGAAGATCACCGGCGGCAAGGTCATGACCAGATCGACGAAACGCATGCTCAGCGCATCCGCCCAGCGACCGGCAAAGGCCGACACGAAGCCGAATAGGATACCGATAATGGCGGAAATGACAGTGGAACCTGCCGCAACCATCAGCGATATCCGGCCGCCTTCGAGCACTCGGGCAAAGACGTCACGCCCGACACCATCAGTCCCGAACCAATGGGTCGCATTGGGTGGCGCGTTCATGGCCAGCAAGTCGATATCGTTGGGCTGGAACCGCCACCATAGCGGATAAGTAGCGATCAGAAGCAGCAGCGGCACGGCAATGCATATGCCGAAGAGGGCGGCACCGTTCAGCCGGAAACGGTCGAATGCGCGGGCAAGCGGGCCATGGCTTGGTCGTTCGGTTCGCGCCAGCATCTCTTAGCCCACCTTGATGCGCGGATCGATCACCGCATAGGCGATATCGGTCAGCAGGTTGACGAGGATGACGCAGGCGCCGATGACAAGCGTCGCTCCCATGATGACGGGATAGTCGCGGGAGGTGACCGCATCGACCAGCAGCAGACCCATGCCCGGCCAGTTGAAGACGCTTTCGACGAAGATCGCACCGCCGATCGCGAGCCCGATGGTCGAGCCGATGACGGTTACGACAGGCAGGAGCGCATTGCGCAGGGCGTGCTTGACGATTACCCAGAACTCGAACACCCCCTTGGCGCGCGCCGTGCGCACATAATCCTGATTGAGGACCTCCAGCAGCGACGCCCGCATATAGCGCATGATCAGCGCGGCCTGAGCGATCGCCAGAAGCGAAGCCGGCAGGATAAGATGCCGGAGCAGGTCGCCGGCGGAAAAATCCTCGCCGGGCGTCAGCATGCCGCCTGAGGGCAGCCAGCCGAGACGCACGGCAAAAATGTAGAGGCCGAGGAGCGCGCTCAGAAACGCCGGGCTCGATATGCCGGCCAGTGCCAGGATGGAAAGCGAGACATCGGCCAGCGAATTGCGCCTGACGGCGCCGACGACACCTGCGGCAATGCCGGCGACGATCGCCATGATCAGGGCGGAACCCATCAGCAGCACCGTCGGGCCGATGCGGGACAGGACCAGTGTCAAGACCGATTGATCCAGCCGCTTGATGGAATAGCCGAGATTGCCCTGCAGCGCCTGCTGCAGCCAGCCGACATATTGCAGCGGCAAGGGCCGATCCAGCCCGAGCCGTTCACGCAGATCGGCCATGGCGGCGGGAGACAAGGGCGTGCTCGGGTCGATATAGGCATCGATCGGATCGCCCGGCGTCAGCCGCAGCAGGACGAAGACCAGCATGCTCAAGGCAACGAGCATGCCGATACCGATCACAAGACGCCTGAGACCATAGTGAAGCATATCGAACCTGCTTTTCGAGGAATGCGCCGGCCACAGCCCGCGGCCGGCTCAAAACCTAGTTTGAGAGCTTCCACGCTTCCGGATGGGCGATATAAGGCCCGCCGCCGGGCGCTGGCGTCCAGACGAAATCCTTCACCTTGGACGAAACCACGCCGTAGCGGTTCGCCACCCACATGGTCGCCCAGGGCAGATCCTTGTTCATGACCTTGCAGACATCCCGGTAGCGCTGATCGCGTTTGCCGGCATCCGTCTCGGCAATGGCGGCATCGAGCGCCTTAGTCAGATCGGGCATGCGCGCGCGTACCACATTGGCGCCCGCCGGCGGGATCTGCTTTTCATTGAGCCCGGTATTGATATTGCTTGGATCAGGCCCGTTCTGCAGGCCGGCATAGACGAGCTGGAACTGCGATGTATCGGCATTGGGGTTGAGCACGATGCCGTTATAGGTCGGCGCATCGACGGCGCGCGGCACGACATTGATGCCGACCTGCGCCAGCATGGCCTGGACGGCCGCCAATACGTTCGTTGCAAGCGGCGTGTTGTAGTAGGTCAGCAAGGTGATCGGCTTGCCGCCATTGATCTTGTCCCAGCCAGCCTCGTCCAGCAGCTGCTTGGCTTTGGCCGGGTCGTAAGGATAGGCTTCGATGCCGTCCGGAACGAGCTGATTGGCGACATAGGCGCAGTTGGCCGGCTTTGCCGCTCCGCCATAAAGGCTCTTGATGATCGCATCGCGATTGATGGCGTGCATGACGGCCTGACGGACGCGAAGATCCTTCCACAGCGGCGAATCCTGGTTGAAACCCAGATAGTTGACGACGAAGGAATCGCCCTCGATGACCTTCAAGGACTTGTCGTCCTTGAAGGTCGGCACATCGTTGGAATCGACATAGGTGAACTGGATTTCACCTGCGCGTAGCGCCGAGATCGCCGCGGCCGGATTGGCGAAATAGCGGTTGATCAGCCGGTCGAGAACGGGCTTGCCGCCGCGATAGTCAGGGTTGGCGGTGAGTTCGACATACTGGTCCTGCACATATTTGACGAATTTGAACGGACCCGTCCCGATTGGCGAGGTCGACCACCAGGTGCTCTTCGCGAGCTGATCGGCCGGCACGGCGGCAAGCGCGTGCTCGGGCAGCACCATGATCTTGGCCAGCGTATCCAAGAGGCTCGCCGACGGGGCGGAAAGCTTGACGACGAGGGTATGATCGTCGGGCGTCTCGACCGATGACAGGAGTTTAAATCGGGCGGCAAAGACCGAACCGGTCTTGGAATTTGCCGCAAGGTCGATGGTGAACTTGGCGTCCTTGACCGTGAACGCCTTGCCATCGTGCCATTTGGCGTCGGCAAGCTTGAACGTGTAGGTCAGTTGATCCGGGCTCACCTCATAGGAGGAAGCAAGCACGCCGACGATCTTCTGCAGCTTTTCATCGTAGCTGACCAGCGGCTCGAAATAGGTACTGAGCCAAGTGAGACCGGCGGTTGCGGCCAGCGGATTGAAGTTGCCCTGAAAACCGCCTGGGCCGACATCGAAACCGCCCGACATGGTTGCGGCAGCCGCGGGAGCAGCTGTACCGCTCAAAACAGTGGCCGACATCAACGCTCCCAACGCGATTGCCGGCAGATGAAAAGCTTTCCTCATTGCGATCCTCCTCCCTTGTTGCGGTCGCTATTTTTTCTTGTTGTTGGCGATCACCTGTGAAATTCCCTCGTAGTGACGGTCGAGGCGCATGCGCACCTCCTTGAGATTTTTGGATTCCAGCGCGTCGACGATGGCCTCGTGGTCCCGCCAGGTGGCCATGGGATCGACATTTTCCAGATCGAAAAAACGGGAGGCCTTGTAGAAGGCGAGCCAGAACACATCGATCAGCCGAACGAATGTCTCGTTGCCCTGGCAGCGAAACAGCAGCCGGTGAAAAAGCTGGTCATCTTCCGCGAAGGGCTCGCCGCGCTCGGCGTGAGCACGCATGCGGTCGGTGGTCGCGCGCAGCTCGGCCAGATCCTCAGGCCCGATCATCTCCAGCGTCTTGCCGATCAGGCCGATTTCGAGCGTGCGGCGGATCTCCAGCACTTCCTCCATGTGCCGAAGCGCATCGCCGAGCCCATAGGCGAGATTGTCGAGCAGCGGCGCAAAGGAGAAAGCCTTGACGAAGATGCCGATACCGCGGCGCGTCTCCAGCACACCGAGAGATTCCAGCGCCTTGATGCCTTCACGAAGGGAATTGCGGCTGACGCCCAATTGCACCGCAAGCTCACCTTCCGCCGGCAGCATTGTGCCGGCCTGAAGAGCGTTGTCCGCGATGTAACTGCGCAAGCTTTCCTGCACGGAGACATGCAGCAGCGGCGCGCGCGTCAAAGGCTGGATAAGTTTGCCAACCATAGAAAAGGCTCCCACAGAGATCGGCAATGATCCTATGAACTTGTAGGATATCCGTCAAGGGGACAAGTGAGTAGACAGTGCCTAATGGCCGGCCGTGCCCTCCTGGGAGCATCCGCAACCAGCATTAACTAGCGACGGTCAGACGATGATCTTCATGTCGAACGATGGCTGGGGAGGTATTGCCAACGCTCAATTCGCCCCGTGCGACATATCCGTCTCCGGCAAACGAACAAGCTTGCCTTCCTCGGCCTTGTAGAAGTACTGGCTGGCAACCAGCCACCCCTTTAGCGGCCGCAGCGGCGGAATGCAGGTCGCCAGCATGAATGGCCCCGTCACCAGGAATTGAACCCAGACTGGCGCCGAGAAGGCAACCTCCAGCCAAACGCCGAGAAGCACGCTCGGAATGCAGGCAAAACAGATGACGAAGAAAGCCGGCCCATCGGCGGGGTCTGCAAAGGAATAGTCGAGGCCACAGGCTTCGCATTGCTTGCGCAGCGTCAAAAATCCATCGAACATGCGCCCTTGTCCGCAACGAGGGCAACGGCAACGAAGGCCGGTCTGAACCGGGCTCAGCGGCGGATATTCAGTGTCCATGGCGGCATCACTCCTGAAACAACGTTCTCTGGCGGCGCGATCAATGTCGCGCATTGAATGCATTCAATATAGTTACAATGAATGCAGACAAGGAGTCCATTCGGCAGAATGACGCAGGAGATCACCGGCGAAAACATCACCGAGCCAGACGCGCGATCGGTAGCGAAATTGCGGGGCTTTAGAAGAACGATGCCGCCATTTCCGGCGGCCCCTCCAGCGCATGCGCCATGAATTCCAGCGCGCCCTTCAAGGCCTCACGGCCGATCGGGCCGCCGAGGCAAACACGTACGGCTTCAGGTGCGGTTCCCTCCACCGTGAAGGCATCGCTTGCGACAACGCCGATGCCTGCATTGCGCATGTGGCTGGCAAAAGTCGCGCGCGTCCAGCCATTGCCCAAGGGCAGCCAGATATTGAAGCTGATGGGATCGGCGCAATAACTCTTGGAAGGCAATATGTCTGCCACCATCTTCTGACGGGCGGCAGCCTCCATGCGAATGAAGCGCAGAATGCCATCGGCGGTGCCGTCCTCGATCCAGCGCGTCGCAAGCGCCATATTGAGCGGCGACGCCATGACATTGCTGCTCCGCATTGCACTCGCGAAGGGCCATATCGATTTGGTGTCCGGCGCCACCACGAAGGCAAGGCGAAGCCCCGCGCCGATACACTTCGCCAATCCTCCGATATGCCAGGTCATATCCGGTGCGACCGCAGCCATTGGCGGCGGCGCGTCCAGCGGAATGAAGCCGTAGGCATCATCCTCGATGATCGGTACGCGATACCTGCGGGCGACCGCGGCAATCGCCTCGCGGCGCTTGAGCGGAATAGTCAGCGTCGTCGGGTTTTGCAGGATGGGATTGAGGTAGAGCGCTTTCGGCTGGCGGCGTTGGCAATGCTCGGCAAAGGCATCCGGTAAAATGCCGTCCTCGTCCATCGGCAGGCCAGCAAGATTGAGCCGGAGCTGGGCCGCGATCGAGCGCATGCCGGGATAGGTGATACTTTCCGAAAGCACGGTTTCCCCGGGCTTGGCCAACAGACCGAAGATCGCCAGCAAGGCCGGGTGGGCGCCGGGCGTCACGAAGATGCGCTCCTGAGATGGGGTCAGCCCACGCCGGCCAAGCCAGACGGCAGCGGCCTCCTTGTCGATAACAGAACCTCCGAACCCTTGATACCGCAGCAGCGGAATGAGATCGGCCGCGACCACGGACAGTCCTTCGCGCATGCGGGCGACGAGATCCGGGTCGTTCGGTTCCGGCGGCAGGTTCATCGAAAGGTCGATCGCCGGAGCGCGGCGCGGATCAGAAGCGGCATCGGGGATCGAGCCCCGCGACCGCTCCTGTCTTCCGATCACGAAAGTCCCACGTCCGACATGGGAATCCACCAGACCGCGCTTTTGGGCCTCGACATAGCCTCGCGCCACGGTCGTAAAGTCGACATTAAGGCGCTTGGCAAGCGCGCGCTGCGGCGGCAACCTGTCGCCGGCGGCGAGAACGCCGCTGCGCAAATCCATTTCGATCAGGTCGGCGATGGCGATGTAGCGGGGACTGGAGGAGCGACTGAGATCGGGATGCCAGTTTTTCATTTCATGCTCCGCCACGGGATCGGTCCGCAACCGCGATCGGACCAGTATTGATTGCATATTGTTGCATACAATTCATATCAAATGAAACCGTCGACTTCGATTTTTGTCTCCGGCACGATCATATGCCGCAGCATTTCCAATTGACTGCATGGCGATGGAAGGAAACCATACGAACGATAAACGGCACGCCGGCCCCAGCCGGCATGCCGTTTATCTGGCAGGACGCCCTCAAATAGGGGTCATGTAGCTCATTTCTCTTGAGCGCGAGCCGCTTTCGCCTTCGCTTGATCATCCATGAGTTCGTACCACATGGCGTTGAGAACCGCGAAAGCCGCGGCGAGAGGAAAGCCGAGAAGCCAGGCGAAATACCACATGCGAAATCTCCTTGAAGATCAGTAGGCGTGACCGCTCTTGTCGTTGACCGTTTTCTCGTCCACCTTGCCCCACAGCACGCGATAGACCCAGGCGGTGTAAGCCAGGATCATCGGCAGGAAGATGATGGTGACGACAAGCATGATGAACAGCGTCATGTGGCTCGACGACGCATCCCAAACCGTCAGGCTCGAGCGCGGATCGAGCGATGACGGCAAGAGGAAGGGAAACATCGACAGTCCCACGGTCGAGATGATGCCGAAGATGGCAAGCTTGCTGAACAGCAGCACCGTGACCTCGCGCCGGCCCAGCATCGCAAGCAAAGCCGCCGCCGCGCCGATGAAACCGAGAACCGGGGCGATCATCATCCACGGATGGGCACTGTAATTGGCAAGCCATGTACCCGCGCCATGCTCGACAGTCTTCAGAAGCGGGTTGGACGGTCCTTCGGGATCGACGGCGCTTGCAATGTGATAGCCGTCGATGCCCATCCAAAGGAACAGGCCGCCGAGCGCAAAGAGCACGATGACCGCCAGGGCCGCCAGGGTGCCATAGCGCCGAGCGCGTTCGGCAACCGTGCCGTCCGTCTTCACCTGCAGCCAGGCTGCGCCATGCATGACGAGCATGGCGACCGATAAAAGGCCGCAAAGGAGCGCATAGGGGTTCAGAAGCGCGAAGAACGAGCCTTCGTAGAAGATGCGCATATCGTCATCGAAGCGGAATGGCACGCCCTGCAGCACGTTGCCGACGGCAACGCCGAAGATCAGCGAGGGAACGAAGCCGCCGATGAACAATGCCCAATCCCAACCGGCTTTCCAGCCGGCACCGTCCCGCTTCGATCGATATTTGAAGGCGACCGGCCGCAGGATCAAGGCAAACAGGATGGCGAACATGGCGAGATAGAAGCCGGAGAAGGAAACCGCATAAAGCGGCGGCCAGGCGGCGAAGATCGCGCCGCCCCCGAGGATCAGCCAGACCTGATTGCCTTCCCAGGTCGGGCCGATCGAATTGATGGCAATACGCCGTTCCGTATCCGTCCTGGCGACGAAGGGAAGGAGCGTGCCGACGCCGAGGTCGAAACCGTCGGTCACGGCAAAGCCGATGAGCAGAACGCCGAGAAGCAGCCACCAGATGATGCGCAGGGTCTCGTAGTCGATCAATTCATGCAGGATCATGGCAGGTTACTCCGCAGCCGGAACGAGGTTTTCGGAAATCAGCTTGGCCTCCGGCTCGTCATCCGGTCCAGGGCCTTTGCGGATCGCCTTGATCATCAAGGTCATCTCGATGACGATGAGCACGGTATAAAGCGCGGCAAAGCCGAGGATGGTCAGGAGCACCGTGCCGGCGCCGAGATTGGAGACGGCGGCGGCCGTCGGCAGCACGCCTTCGATGATCCATGGCTGGCGGCCGAATTCGGCAACCACCCAGCCCAGTTCGATGGCGACCCAGGGCAACGGAATGGCGAAGACCGCAATCCGCAGCAGGGTCGGATATCGATCAAGTTTCCGCCGCGCCGAAAGCCAGAAGAAGACCGTCATCAGCAGGATGAAGAACATGCCGAGGCCGACCATGATGCGGAAGGACCAGAAGAGCGTCGGCACATGCGGGATGGTATCGCGAGCGGCTTGGGTGATCTGTTCCTCCGTCGCCTGACGCGGATCGTCGACATAGCGCTTCAAAAGCAGCGCATAGCCGAGTTCGTGGCCGATATCCTCGAAGGAGGTACGCGCTGTGGCGACGTCCTGCGAAGCCTTGCCTGGCGTTGCCGGTTTGGCCGCGCGGATCTTCGTCAGCGCGTCATAAGCCTTGATGCCCTGGCGAATATGGTCCTTGGCCTGTTCCTCGAGCTTGTCGATGCCGGCGATTTCCGTCGTCAGCGACCGCGTCCCGATCAGGCCCATGGCCCAGGGGATATGGATGGCATAGTGGGTTTCGCGCGCCTCCTGATCCGGAAAGCCGAAGGCGGTGAAAGCGGCCGGCGCCGGCTCGGTCCTCCACATGCCTTCGATCGCCGCGAGCTTCATCTTCTGATGCTCGGTCGTCAGGTAGCCGCTTTCATCGCCGAGCACGACCACGGAGAGCGCCGAGGCCAGGCCGAAGGATGCGGCAACGGTCATCGAGCGCTTCGCAAGCTCGATGCTGCGGCCCTTCACGAGATACCAGGCGGAAACGCCGAGCACGAAGACCGAGGCACAGACATAGCCGGCCGAGACGGTGTGGACGAATTTCGCCTGCGCCACGGGGTTGAAGAGGACATCGAAGAAGCTGACGATCTCCATGCGCATGGTCTGCGGGTTGAGCGCCGAACCCACCGGATTCTGCATCCAGCCATTGGCGATCAGGATCCACAGTGCCGAGAAGTTGGAGCCCAGCGCCACCGCCCAGGTGGCGACCAGGTGGCCGACCTTGGACAGCTTGTCCCAGCCAAAGAAGAACAGGCCGACAAAGGTCGCCTCGAGGAAGAAGGCCATCAGCCCTTCGATCGCCAGCGGCGCCCCGAAAATATCGCCGACATAGTAGCTGTAATAGCTCCAGTTCATTCCGAACTGGAATTCCATCACGAGGCCGGTTGCGACGCCGAGCACGAAGTTGATGCCGAAGAGCGTCCCCCAGAACTTCGTCATCTGCCGCCAGATCTGGCGGCCGGTCATGACATAGGTCGTTTCCATGATGGCAAGCAGCACGGAAAGGCCGAGCGTCAACGGCACGAATAAGAAGTGATACAGCGCCGTCATGGCAAACTGCAGGCGCGATAGCGCCACGATATCTAGTTCCATAGTCTTTCTCCCACCCCCTACGGTGTGTCTGACAGGAATGCGGCGCCATTCGACGCGCCGCGGCATGTTGTCTGCCCCTCAATCCGGCCGCAGCCGGTCGAGGAGCCTTTCGAATTCCGGTGTGTCGCGCCGCGCGCTGGCGGCGATACGTCCGCCGTCCAGAAGCACGATGCGGTCCGCCAAGGCGGCCTCGCGACGAATATGAGTGGCGATGACGAGGCTGCGCGCATCGGCAGCCGAAGCCAGTCGCGCAAGCACGGCGCGGGCCGACGTGGCATCGAGGCCTTCAGTCGGTTCGTCGAGCAGCCAGAGCGGGGTATCGCGCAGCAGAAGCCTTGCGAGCGCCAGCCGGCGAAGCTGACCGCCGGACAAGCCGCCGCCGCCTTCGCCGAGACGAGTCGAAAGACCGTGCTGCAGCGCCTCGATGTCATCAAGCAAGCCGGCCGTTGCGAGCGCGCTGCGTAACTGGCTATCGTCGGCATGCAGGTCCGAGAGTTTCAGATTGCCCCGCACCGTGTCCTGAAACAGCTCCGTGCGCTGGGTCAACATTGCTGCTGGCAGGCTCGTCACCGAACCGTTGGCGGCGACGATCTCGCCGGCGAGCAGGGCCAGCAACGTCGATTTGCCGACGCCGCTCTGCCCGACGATCGCCAGCCGCTCGCCGACCGCCAGTGACAAGGAGACGTCCTTCAAGACGGATGCGCCATCATGACCGGCAACGACGCCGGCAAGCTGGAATGCATAGCCTGCCTGCGGTTCGATAGGTTCCAGCGAGGCAGCGTCAGGGTTCAGCCGTGGCGCAATGCGCCTTGCGGCGAGCAAGGTTCGCCCGAGTTCGAGAGCTCCTCGCCTCATCGCGGCGAACGGCTCGGTTGCGGCAAAGGCAATGAGCAACGCAAAGGCCGCCGCAGGCGCACCGATCGTCCCCTGCCTGGCAAGAAATGCGACGGCCAAAAGCGTGGCGGTCAATAGCACGGTCGAGCCGAGCGAGAAGCCGGCTGCGACGGCGCTGTCGATGCGGTTCAGATCATTGTCAGCCTTGGCCAGCCGCGCGTCGGCTTCGGCAATCGCAGCTCGCTGCGCATGCAATTGCCCGGCCATTGCGAGATCGGTCTGGCCGGCAACAAGATCGATGGCCCGCGCACGCAATGCCTCCATCGCATGGGCGCGACGACGGCCCGGCTTCAGCGCCAGTCGTCCGGCAATAAACGAAAGGCCAAGACAGAGCGCGACGAGCCAGGCTCCCGCAGCAACCCCGAGCCACGGATCGATGAAGCTGAGGGCGATCGTGACGGCGATGGCGGCAAGGACGGCGGCGGCGGCGGGCACCAGCACGCGCACGTACAGGGAGTCGAGCGCATCGACATCATTCGTCAACCGGAACAGCAGCTTCGCCGGCCGGCGGATCATTGCTGCCGCGGCACCCGGCTCTGCCCAGCCGCGAAACAGCCGTTCGCGCAGGGCCGCGAGGACCCTCAGCGTCGCATCATGGGTGACGAGCCGTTCACCATAGCGGGCAGCCGTGCGGCCGATTGCAAGCATGCGTATGCCGGCCGATGGCGCGAAGACATCGAAGACCGCGGCAGTTGCAACCGTCAGGCCGGCAAAGGCCGAAGCGGTGATGAACCAGCCGGATAATCCCAGCAATCCGCCGCCGGCAAGCATCGCCAGCACGGAGAGTGCGGCGCCAAGGGCCAAGCTCTTACCACGCTCGCGCCAGAACAGGCCGATGAGTGGAAGCAGGGTTTTGAGTGAACGCGTCATGCCGCCACCTTCCGTCCCTGCTCGTCGATCCGGACGATGCGCTGCATCCGCGCGGCAAGCATCGGATCATGCGTGGCGACGATCAGGACGCGACCGCTGGCAAGCGCGAGCAGCGCATCCGTCACGGCGGCCGCCGTTTTTGCGTCGAGATGGGCGGTCGGTTCGTCGGCAAGGATGATATCGGCCTGCTCATCGATCATCATGCGCGCCAGCGCCAGTCGCAGCGCTTCGCCGCCGGACAGGCCAAGCCCTCCCTCGCCGACCGCCGACACTCGCTCCGGCGTAAAGACGCGATCGAGAGCAACACCTTCGAGAACCTCGGCGACGGCTGCGGCATCGATGCCCGAGCGTCCGAGCGCGACATTGCGCTTCACGCTGCCGGCAAAAACGTGTGGCTGCTGACCGATCCAGGCCATGCGACGACGCAGTGCATCTGCGGTCTCGTCGCGCAGCGGAATGCCCCCGATCCGGATAACACCGGCATCCTGCCGCGCAAGACCCGCGATCAACGACAGAAGCGTGGTCTTGCCCGAACCGCTGGCCCCCCAGAGCGCCACATGCTCTCCCGGCGCGACCGAGAGATCGAAATGATCGATGGCCGCCGCCCGCTCCGGCCCATGCCGGAAGACCAGACCTTCGATCTCGACCGATGGAGCGCCCCTGGCGGCGAATGACCGCGCATCGAAGCCGCCAAGGATGGTTTGTTGCGAAGATGCCAGCTCCCCGAGTGCCGAGAGCGCTGCCTCACCATTGGCGCGGTCATGCCAGACGGCAGACAGTTCACGCAACGGTTCGAAGAAGGCGGGTGCGAGCAAGAGGATGAAGAGGCCTTGCGCCAATGTCAGGCGGCTCTCCCATGTGCCGATTTCGATCGAGCCCAGGAGACTGAAGCCGACATAGACGGCCGTTGCGGCAACGCCGAGCGCGGCAAAGAACTCGAGCACGGCCGAAGACAGGAAGGCGATCCTCAACACAGCCATGGTGCGGATCCGCAGCGAGTCCGCATCCGCGCATAATCGCCGTGCCGTGACATCGACGGCATCGAGGGCGCGGATGGTCGCGAGGCCACGCAGGCGGTCGAGCAGGAAGGCATTGATCCCGCCGGTTTCTGCAAGCTGCTTCTCGCTTGCTGCCTTGGCGCGCCAGCCGATCAATGCCATGAAAATCGGGATGAGCGGCGCGCAGAGCGCAAGGATCAACGCCGCCAGCCAGGAGATCGGCAGGATGCAGACAAGGATGACGAGCGGCACCAGGCTCGCTTTCATGCGGGCCGGGCGGAACCGCGCGAGATAAGGTACGACCGCCTCGGCATACTCGCCGACGACGCTTGCGGCCAAACCGGATGCGGCCCTTCCGCTATCGAGGGGGGAACGCAATGCAAGCGCTGCCGTCGCAGCCGCACGCTGGATGCTCAGCTCACGGCGCGCTGCCCGAAACGCCAACCGTCCGCCGGCGGCGTCCAAAACCGCCCGCAGAATGCCGAGGCCGGCGACGACGGCAGCCGGTATCGCCACCTCTGCTGCGCCACCGCCCTGGCTGATTGCGCCCACGCCCAGCGCCAGCATCGCCGCCTGCCCGATCCACCCCAGGGAAGACAGACAGAGCAAGGTCGAAGCTAGACCGAGGCCGCGATACTTTTCCGCCGTCCGGCCACTTGCAGCATCGGGGGCATGCAAGCCCTCCGCCGAAGCGACACTTGCAGTCTTGCGTCTTTCCAACTTTCCATCGGTGGCGGAGGAAGCTGTCACGTGAGCCCGTCCTTTCCAATACTTTGCCATCAAGGAGGGTCCGCCGACGTATAGCGACCAACAGGTCTGCATCGCAGACACCTTGGTCTTCGTCGAACCCAGAACGCACTTGCCGCAATCGACGATATCGGAGCCCCAATATGACTGGCTTTCCACCGCTTGTCAGCGACAAGGACAGCAGGAGCCGTCTCGCCGATGGGTTGAGCCCGCGGCAAGTTGTTCGCGAAATGGTTCTAAAACAAATTGTGCACTGCGCAAAAGCGTGCAGGATGTCGCAGGGCACCTATCCGACGACGGCAGATTGACGCAGAAGCCAATGATATTTCTGAGATCTGATCACGATAGCACCCCAGGCGATAGCCGCCCTGTCCGTTTGCAGTGCAGCAATTTGAAGTCGCGCTCCGCTCCTGGAAAGGACGGGATCAAATCTGTGCAAATGGCGAAGCGCGCGGCCATTGAAAGCACAGACGGCGGCCAAATGGCCGCCACTCGACTAACAATCATCGCCGAATCAACGAGCGCGCGTCATACTGCCGGTGACGACCGCCGCGGTCGCAGACGGGGTTTACAGCCTGCTCCGGCATGGCCTTGGGGAGAGTGGAATGTATGAGAAAATTATCTGCGCAATAGGACTGGGATCCCGCGAGCGCGCCGAACGTCTGTTGCGCACATCCCATGCTCTTCTGTCGCCGGGCGGGGAGCTGATCGTGGTTCATGTCATCGAGCGTTTTCCCTCGGGCAGCGAGAGCCCGGACAATTGGGCCGTGTCCGTCATCAAGGAGGCGGAAGACAAGCTCGATGCGCTCTGCCGGCGCCTCGGCATTACCGCCTCGATAGAGGTCCGCACGGGCACCGCATCGAGAACCTTGCTGACGGTCGCGCAGGAGAAGAAGGCCGATCTCATCGTCCTCGCAACCCATACTTCCGATATTCTTGACCGTATCTTCGGCTCGACTGTCGAATATGTCATCCGGCATGCTGAATGTTCCGTCCTAGTCGAGAGCGCCGACAAATCACATGACAATGCAGCGAAAGAGGCCAAAACGAAAAAGGCGTAGCCGTCGGCGATGTCGTCCGGGCCAAAAGTTTCTACGGAGGACGTGCCGAAATTACCGTTTGCGCTCCGGCGTCGCAATGCTACATATCCGCTCCCTTCCGATGTCCAAGACGAGCTGAATGACCGAATCCGCCATCACCTGGAGCATTGCCGGCCTGACGGCTCTCGGCGTCGTCACACGCCCGTTCCGCTGGCCCGAAGCGATCTGGGCTGTTCTCGGCGCGGCGGTTCTCCTCGCCTTCCGGCTGATCGGTCCGGCCGACGTTTGGGCGGGTGTATCCAAAGGTTTCGATGTCTATCTGTTCCTGATCGGCATGATGCTTCTGTCGGAGCTGGCACGGCGCGAAGGGCTTTTCGACTGGGTAGCGGCGATCGCCACTTCGCATGCCAAGGGGTCACCCCGCCGCCTGTTTCTGCTCGTCTACGGCGTTGGCGTCGTCGTCACGGTCTTTTTGTCGAACGACGCCACGGCCGTGGTGCTCACGCCGGCCGTTTATGCCGCGTGCCGGGCAGCACGGGTGAAGGATCCCATGCCTTACCTGCTGGTCTGCGCCTTCATCGCCAATGCCGCCAGCTTCGTGCTGCCGATCTCCAACCCAGCCAATCTCGTTATCTTTGCCGGCGGCGAAATGCCGCCTCTGTCGCGGTGGATGCAGACCTTCCTTCTGCCGTCGATCGTTTCGATTATCGTCACCTTCGCCTGCCTCTATTGGACACAAAGGCGCGCGCTCGCCGAAGACACGATCGCACGCGATGTCGGGGAACCTTCCCTTTCGCACACGGCCCTGCTGGCCGGATGGGGGCTTGTGGTCACCGCTCTCGTACTGATCGCGGCATCGGCCATGAATTTCGACCTCGGAATACCGACATTTGCCGCAGGCGTCATCACGACGGTCATCGTTCTCGCGCTCGCCCGGCAAAGCCCGATAGAGACGCTACGCGGCATAAGCTGGAGCGTATTGCCCCTGGTTGCAGGCCTCTTCGTGATCGTCGAAGCGGTCAATCATACCGGCCTGACCGCGCTTCTGTCCGAAAGGCTCGCATCGCTTGCCGCGCAATCCCAGACGCAGGCGATCGGAGCCGCCGGTTTTTCGGTTGCGATCATCTCCAACCTCGTCAACAACCTGCCAGCCGGCCTTTTCGCCGGCAGCGCGGTGCAGGCGGCCCATGTTCCTGATTCCATTGCCGGCGCGGTGTTGATCGGCGTCGATCTCGGCCCCAACCTTTCGGTAACCGGCTCGCTTGCCACCATCCTCTGGCTCGCCGCCCTTCGTCGGGAGGGGCTCCACATGGGAGCGCTTGCCTTTCTGAGGGTCGGCGCCGTCGTGATGCTCCCCGCCCTGATCCTCTCGCTTGCGACGCTCGCACTGATCTGACGGCAAACAACATCGAGTTTATAGACGACCGGTCGATTATTTGTTACGCACCGCTCATGGTGACAAAGAAGAAATCAGAGCTCACTCGAAGCCATATTCTCGCGATCGGCCGGGAACTGGTGCTGCGCAAGGGGTTCGGAGGCGTCGGCCTGAAAGAGCTGCTCGAGCAGAGCGCCGTGCCGAAAGGGTCATTCTATTATTATTTCGCATCGAAGGAAGCCTTCGGCTGCGCCCTGCTGAAGCAATATTGCTCGGATTATGCGGAGCGCCTCGATGCGCTCTTCGACTGGAAGGGCAACGGCCGCCAGCGGCTGATGCATTATTGGAACGCCTGGCTTTCCGATGGCAACGCGGCCAGCCTCGCCGACCGGTGCCTTGTGGTAAAGCTTGCCGCTGAAATCTCCGACCTCTCGGACAATATGCGCGTCATCCTGCTTGGCGGCGTCGAGGATCTCCTTCGCCGCCTCACCAAGACGATTACAGAAGGACGCGAGGACGGTTCCATTTCGCCATCCTGCATACCGGAAAAGACGGCTCGCTCGCTCTATAGCCTCTGGCTCGGGGCGGCGATCCTGGCGAAGCTTGGCAAGGACAAGACACCGCTCGACCAGGCCATGTTTGCCACTGAACAAGCCCTTTCCGCACCCGGCGGCCTTTGATCCACGACAGGACCAGCATGTCAACACGTAAGGAATACAAAATGCGCAGTGCCATCCACGATGTCTTCGGCGATCCGGCTGCGGTCCTTTATCTGGCCGACATGCCGCTGCCAGAGCCGGCCGCGGGAGACGTGCGCATTCGCACCATTCTTTCGCCGATCCACAATCATGACCTTTGGACGGTGCGCGGCGCCTACGGCTACAAACCTATACTGCCGGCTATCGGCGGCAGCGAGGCGGTCGGCCTCGTCGATGCTGTTGGAGCGGGCGTCGACAAGACGCTGATCGGCAAGCGCGTCGTTGCGGCCGGTGTGCATGGCACCTGGGCCGAGCAATTCACGGCGCCGGCTGCCAGCCTCGTCCCTGTGCCCGACGTCATTACCGACGAGGCCGCGGCACAGCTGATCGCCATGCCGTTCAGCGCCATCGCGCTTCTGGAATCCCTCAATGTCGAGCGCGGCGACTGGATCATCCAGAATGCCGCGAACGGCGCGGTCGGCAAGACCCTGGCCATGCTGGCGCGCAGCCGCGGCATCCATATGATCAATCTTGTTCGACGCGATGGCGGCATTGACGAGCTGTCGGCATTCGATATCGCGAACGCCGTCTCTACCGCCGCCCCCGACTGGAAGGCGAAAGTGCGCGCCATGACTGGCGATGCGCCGATCCGTGCCGCGGTGGACTCGGTCGGCGGCGTTGCGAGCAATGACCTCGCCGATCTGCTGGGTGAAAACGGACTGCTGGTGTCCTTTGGTACTGCGGCCGGCAAGCCGATGCAGATCGCCTCCGGGGCTGTCATCTTCAAGCAGCTCACGATCAAGGGTTTCTGGGGCACCAAGGTCAGCGCCGCCATGTCGGCCGAGGAGCGCCGGCGGCTGATCAGCGAGCTGATCGCGCGGGTCGCGTCCGGCGAGGTCAAGCTGCCGGTGGAAGCCGCCTATGACATTACGGAGATCGCAGAGGCGGTGAAGTCTTCGCTGGCGCCCGGCAAGGCCGGCAAGGTTCTGCTGAAGCTGTAATTTTTGCGGCAACGCTCGCCGCCCGAAGGCTCTGCGGGCGGCGTAGGCTTGAGCGTCGACCATCCCGCAAGAATCTGCAAAATGGCCCTTGTCCCTCTAGCAGCTAGAGGATGTAGCAATGGTTCCAACAGCCAAATCGGAACCTGAAGATGACGTCGACAACACAACAGAGCCGCTATCGCGTGGAAGGCATGGATTGCGCTTCCTGCGCCGCGAAAATCGACACGGCCGTTCGCCGCCTGCAAGGTGTGGAGGACGTCTCCGTCTCGGTCACTGCGGGTACGATGACCGTCAGGCATCAGGGCGATCCCGACCTGTTGCCGAGCATTGCAAAGCGCGTCACGGGGCTGGGCTACAAGGTCTTCCCGCTTCCGCAAGGCAACGTTCCCGCGCCGAAGGTGGAAGCGGACGATCATGCCTGCGGCTGCGGCCACGATCATAAGCCGAGTGCCCACGACCATGAACACGATCACGACCATGATCATAGCCACGGCGATCACGGCCATGGAGCGGCTGGCCATAAGCACGATCACACGGGGCATGGCCACGCATCGGAAGAGGCGGATGCGGCAGTGGCCGGCCTTCACGGTCACGATCATGGGCCGACCTCCGGGCCCTGGTGGAAATCGGCCAAGGGTCGCCTGACCGTCGCGACCGGCGTCGCCGTGGCCGCCGCCTGGGGCATCGGCAAGCTGGTTCCCGCGCTGGACGCCTGGATCTTTACCGCCGCCATGCTTGTGGGCCTGTTGCCGATTGCCCGGCGCGCCTTCATGGCCGCAAGGGTCGGAACGCCGTTCTCGATCGAAATGCTCATGACGATCGCGGCCGTCGGTGCGGTTATCATCGGCGCCAGCGAAGAGGCGGCAGCCGTGGTCTTCCTGTTTCTGATCGGCGAACTGCTGGAAGGTGTCGCAGCCGGCAAGGCGCGCGCCAGCATTCAATCCCTGACGGAGCTCGTGCCCAAGACCGCACTCATCGAGGAAAATGGCAAGACCCGCGAAGTGCAGGCCGAAAGCCTCGCCGTTGGTGCCGTCATCCTGGTGCGTCCGGGCGACCGCATTCCAGCGGACGGCGTGATCCTCTCGGGCGAAAGCGCCATCGACGAGGCGCCGGTGACAGGCGAAAGCACGCCTGTGCGCAAGGGCACGGATGCAACCGTCTTTGCCGGCACGGTCAACGGCGATGCCGCTCTGCGCGTCCGCGTGACCGCGGCTGCGTCAGACAATACCATCGCCCGCGTCGTCAAGCTCGTCGAGGAGGCGCAGGAATCGAAGGCGCCGACCGAGCGCTTCATCGATCGTTTTTCGCGCTATTACACGCCCGGCGTCGTCGTTGTCGGCGCACTTGTTGCCGTCGTCCCGCCGTTGTTGCTGGGCGGCAGCTGGGGCGAATGGGTCTACAAAGGCCTGGCGATCCTGCTGATCGGCTGCCCCTGCGCCCTCGTCATCTCGACGCCGGCGGCGATTGCCGCCTCGCTCTCCTCGGGCGCCCGGCGTGGCCTGCTACTGAAGGGTGGCGCAGTACTCGAAAATATCGGCAAGGTCACCGCCGTCGCTTTCGACAAGACGGGCACGCTCACCGAAGGCAAGCCCAAGGTCACCGATATCGTCGGCCTTGGCATGAGCGATATGGAGGTGCTGCGACTGGCAGCGGCTCTCGAAACCGGCTCCAGCCATCCGCTCGCCCGCGCAATCCTCGACCGTGCGGCCGCAGCCGGAACGGATATCCCTCAGGTCATCGATGCGAAAGCGATCGGCGGCAAGGGTGTGAGTGGCATGGTCGACGGTGTGGACGTATTCCTCGGATCACCGCAGGCGGCGGCCGACACAGTGTCGTTGACCCCGGAGCAGTCGGCCCGGATCGCAGCACTCAACGATGAAGGAAAGACCGTTTCCGTTCTCATTGCCAAGGGAAGCGCCGCCGGCCTGCTGGCCATGCGCGACGAGCCGCGTGCCGATACGGCGGCCGGCCTCAAGGCGCTGGCCGATGCGGGCATCAAGACGATCATGCTGACGGGCGACAATCAGCGCACGGCACAGGCGATCGGCAAGACGCTCGGCATCGAGGTTCGCGCGCAACTGCTGCCCGAAGACAAGCGGCGGATCGTCGGCGACCTGAAGCGGCAGGGTTTTCGCGTTGCCAAGGTTGGTGACGGCATCAACGATGCACCGGCTCTGGCCACCGCCGATGTCGGGATTGCCATGGGTGGCGGCACCGACGTTGCGCTGGAAACGGCGGATGCCGCCGTCCTGCACGGCCGCGTCGGCGACGTCATCGAGATGATCGATCTCTCCAAGCGGACCATGAGCAACATAGGCCAGAACATCACCATCGCCCTCGGCCTGAAGGGCGTCTTCCTGGTCACCACCATCATCGGCATCACCGGTCTCTGGCCGGCAATCCTCGCCGATACCGGCGCCACGGTGCTCGTTACCATGAATGCCTTGCGCTTGCTCGCAGTCAGACCGCGCCGCGTGGCAGTCTAACCATCTGCGGGCGCCGATGAGCACGTCGGCGCCCGTCTCATGATGCGGAGCGGCGCAGGGCCGTGGTCTCTTTCCAGCCAAGCTCCGGGGCAATCGTCGTCAAGAAATCATGGAGGATCTGCCGATATTCCTCGTCATGGAATTCGTAGGGCAGTTCCAGCCGAAATTCGCTGACATGGGGCAGGATCGGATCATTGAGCAGACGTTCGAGGATTTCGTCGGACGAGCCGACGAGATCGCGCGCGAAAAGCGTGCGCCGCTCGCCCTGCGGCGAAAGCGTGCGCTCGTAGCGGCCGGCGGCATAGTCCGTATAGCGTTTGCGCGTGAGCGCGTCGGCGCTGTCGAATGGCACAATGACCCGGCCGAGTGCCACCCTTCTCGTGTCGCCGCCGGAGGCGCGATAGGTTTCCAGCTGGCGGGACTGCGCGACAAAGAAATCATCCGTCTGCTCGCCCCTTGTGACATTGCCGATCAGCAGATTGAAGCCGTTGCGACCGGCCCATTCGGCTGAGCGCAATGAGCCGCCGCCATACCAGATGCGATCGATCAATCCCTTCGCATAGGGCTGGAGGCGCGGACGTTGCGGACCGAACGGCGTCTTGATGAGCGTATCGTGATTGCCGACATGCGTCCCCTTCAGATTTTCGGCAAAGCGCAGGACTCTTTGATGGGAGAAATCGTGGCTCTCCCAATCGCCGTCGAAAGCGAGCGGCCCGATCAGGTCCGCATGCAGCGGACGGCCAGCGCTGAGACCGATGTTCAGTCGGCCCCGCGAGAGCACATCCACGGTCGCCAGATCCTCGGCAAGCCGATAGGGGCTTTCATAGCCGATGGGTATCACGGCAGTGCCAAGCTCGATATGGCGTGTGCGCTGCGTTGCGGCCGCGAGAAAGACGCTCGCCGAGGAAATGCCAGGTTCCAAATGCCGCTGGCGAACCCAGGCGCTGTTGAAACCCCGCTCTTCGCCATATTCGAGCAATTGCAGGGTCTCTTCCAGGCCGGCGAGCGGATCTTCATCCGGATAATTTCCCGGCGTAAGGAAGCCGATATGGCTGATCGATGGGGTTGGGCGGCTCATTCGGCTGTCTCCTCAAAATTTCGGCAGGCCCGGCGGATTGGTTTCCGACTTCGGCAGGGCTTCTTCGGCAAGGTGCCAGTGGTCGAGGATCTTGCCGTAGATGCCGTCCTTGATCAGCCCGTTTGTCGCAAGCGTCAGCGCCGCCGCAAGACCGCTGCCCTTGCGCGTGGTGATCGCGACATCCGAGCGATCCGGCCAGCCGGCGCTCAGCGTACCGACGCGCTTGATGTTCTTGTCGCGCGCGGCGATGTAGACGAGCTGGGCGTGCGGCTGCACGATGACGTCGGCGCGATTGGACTGGAGAGCCAGAAGACTTGCCGCGTCGTCGTCGTAATATTGCAGCTCGATCGGCTTCAGGCCGGCTTTGACGTCCTCGTCGCTCCATTTCAGCAGGATGCGCTCCTGGTTGGTGCCAGCGCCGACGATGATGCGCAGGCCGGCGGCATCCTTCGGCTCCTTGATCCCAGTGATCTTGCTATCGGTCTTGACGAAGAAACCGTGCAGGCCCTGTCGATAGGTGGAGAAGTCGAATTTCTCCTTGCGCTGCTCCGTGACGCCGACATTGGAGATGACGGCATCATATTTGCCCGAGGTCAGCCCGAGCGGCCAGTCAATCCAGGCGACCGGCACGAGCTCGAGCTTGAGGCCGAGGGCATCGGCAACGGCATAGGCATAATCGGGATCGGCGCCCACCACGGTCTTCGCATCCGTCGCATAGGTCGCGAGCGGCGGACCGCCTGGCGCGACCGCGACCGTGAAGGTGCCCGGAGTTACGAGCTTGAACTCCTTCGGGATGGCGGTGATCGCCGCCTCGTTCTTCGCTGCGTGAATACGGTCGGGCTGCTGAGGGCTGAGATCGAATTCGTCGGCCGCCTTCGCGGAGCCAAATCCGATCAAGGAAATCGTCGCTACTGCGGCAAATATGGTTTTGAGAGTAGGAAGGATGAACACGAACAGGTAACTCCATGGATAAGATCGGGAGCGGACCGAAGCAGGCCCCACCGGCGCCGGTCCGCTCGGCCAACATTACGAGCCGCTCTTCGGCAGGCCCGCAGGGTTGGTCTTGGATTGATCGACCCCTTCGGCGGTTAGGCTCCAGTGCTTCAGCACCTCGCCATACTTGCCGTCCTTGATGCGATCATTGATGGCGAGTGTCAGGGCATCGGCAAGGCCAGCACCCTTCTTCGTCGTGACGGCGATTTCGGCCGTCAGTGGCCAGCCGCCGGAAACGGTGCCGACGAGCTTCCTGGTGCCGTTGATGGCGGCTTTATAGGCCTGCGTCGCATTCGGATTGAATTCGACGTCGGCGCGACCGGACTGCAGCGCGAGATCGGCGGCGGCACGGTCGTCGTAATACTGTATGTCGATCGGCTTCAAACCGGCCGCCACGTTCTGCCGGTCCCATTCGAGAATGATCTTCTCCTGGTTGGTGCCGGCGCCGGTGATCACCTTGAGACCCGCGACATCCTTGGGTTCCTTGATCTCGGTGATCTTGCTGTCGGCCTTCACGTAGAAACCGAGCACATCCCTGCGATAGGTGGAGAAATCGAATTTCAGCTTGCGCTCTTCCGTGACAGTCACGTTGGAAATGACGGCGTCATACTTGCCGGAGGAGACACCGAGCGGCCAGTCCTCCCAGGCAACCGGCACCAGTTCGAGCTGCAGGCCGAGGGAGTCGGCGAGCAACTGCGCGATATCCGGATCGGCACCCACGACGGTCTTGGCGTCGGTCGCATAGGTGGCGATTGGCGGATCCCAGGGGTTGATCGCCACCGTGAACTTGCCGGGATTGACGAACTTGAAGCCCGGCGCAATCGCCTTGATCGCTGCCTCGTCCTTCTCCGCGCGGACGCGATTGGACGTGTCCGGACTGAGATTGAATTTTTCGGCCGCGCCCACTGTCGTGCAATTCATCGCGACCGCCGTCAGAACGCCGGCAACGACGTATTTTGCTCTCTCAATGAATGTCATTTCCCTTCTCCTTTTCAATTATAGGTTGCTTCGTTTGTTGTCATTGTCCGAACGCCTGTTGTGCCAAAGCGTCCAATGCCTGCCTGGGATTGCTAGAGAACCTTGGCGAGGAAGGCGCGGGTGCGCGAATGTCTCGCATCGTTGAGGATCTGCGCCGGCGAGCCGGCCTCAAGAATGTGTCCGCCTTCCATGAAGACGACGGTGTCGGCGACCTCGCGGGCAAAACCGATCTCGTGAGTGACGATCACGAGGGTCGTGCCGGTGCGTGCCAGTTCCTTGATCACATCAAGCACTTCGCCGACGAGTTCCGGATCGAGCGCCGAGGTCGGCTCATCGAACAGCAGCACCTTCGGCCGCAGCGCCAGCGCACGGGCGATGGCGACGCGCTGCTGCTGGCCGCCGGAAAGCTGGCGGGGATAGGCATCGATCTTGTCGCTGAGGCCGACGCGGGCGAGAAGCTCCTGCGCAAAAGCGATGGCGTCGTCCCGGCTCAATCCTCGCACCTGGATCGGTGCCTCGATAATGTTTTCCAGAACAGTGAGATGCGGGAAAAGGTTGAAGTTCTGGAAGACCATGCCGATGTCGGTCCGACGCTTCAGAATATCCTTCTCCTTGAGCTCATAGAGCACGTCGCCCTTCTGCGTATAGCCGACGAGGTCGCCATCGACGGAGATGAAACCGCTATCGACGCGCTCCAGATGGTTGATGGCGCGCAGCAGGGTCGATTTTCCCGAACCTGATGGGCCGATGATCGCAGTCACGCTGCCCGCCGGCAGGTTAAGCTCGATATCGTCTAGGACCTTCAGCGTGCCGAAGCTCTTCGAAATGCCGTGGATGCGCACCGCACCGCCCTTGGCACGCCAGTCGGCGGCACCCTTCTGGCCTCCAAGCGTCACACCGCTTGCCCTCACGGATATGACCGTCGGCGTACCGCGCAGGCGCTGGAAATAGGACTGGAAGGGCAAGGGCGTCGGATTGCGCACGGCACCCTTGGAGAAATAGCGCTCGATATAGTGCTGGGCGATCGACAGCACCGTCATGATGACGAGATACCAGACCGTCGCGACCATCAGCAGCGGAATGACTTCCAGATTGCGGCGATAGATGACCTGCACCGTGTAGAAAAGTTCCGGCAGCGCGAGCACATAGACCATGGACGTGCTCTTGGCGAGGCCGATGATCTCGTTGAAGCCCGTGGGAAGGATGGAACGCATCGCCTGCGGCAGGACGATGCGGAAGGCTTGGCGGCGGCGCGACAGGCCAAGGGACGCGGCCGCTTCCAACTGCCCCTGATCGACCGACAAGATACCACCGCGAACGATTTCGGCAAAGAAGGCCGACTGGTTCAGCGTCAATCCGAGAAAGGCCGCCGCAAATGGCGTCAGCAGCTGCGTGGTCGGATAATCGAACAGGACCTTGTCGGTGAAGGGAACGCCAATCATAATGGTTTCATAGAGATAGCCGAGATTGTTGAGAACCAACAACAAGACGATCATCGGGATCGAACGCAGCAGCCAGATATAGCCCCAGGAGAGGCCTGCAAGCAGCGGCGACTTCGATACGCGCGCCAGCGCCAGCGCCGTCCCGAGAATGGAGCCCGACACCGCCGCAAGCGCCGTCAGCAGCAGCGTCCTGCCGAGACCTACCAGCACCGGCTCGGCAAAGAACCATTGGGCGAAGACATCCCAGCCCCAGCGCGGATTGGTGAAGGTGGAATAGAGGACGACCGCCATGACCAGCGCGGCAAAGATCGTGCCGGCCGCACGTCCGGGGTGCCGTGCAGGCACGATGCGATAACGCGAATAATCAGTCTTCGTCTCGGTGGCTCCAGTGCCTCGATCGACACCCGCAAAATCCGTCGTCAGCGCCATGATGCTTACCCCTTATGATTGTGATTGATCCGGTTCGCCGCTATCGGCCGGCAGCGGCCAGACGCTGCGGCGAGCCGGTGGCTTCGGCGACATGGGACAAGGCCAGATGGCTGATATCCTTCTCGAAAGGCAGGCTCTTGTAGATTTCCGGATCGACCGACGTGTCGAAGAGCGCGGTGTAGCCATTGGTGAGATAAAGGCCGACCGCCTCGGGCTGGCGAAAGCCTGTCGTCAGATAGATGCGGCGATAGCCCTGCCGTCCTGCTTGCGCTTCCAACTCCACCAGCAGCGTCCGCGCCAATCCCTGACGACGCAGATCGTGCCGGGTCCAGATCCGTTTGAATTCGGCGGTCTGGTCGTCATAGTGCTTGAAGGCTCCCCCGCCGATCGTCTCGCCATCGCGCAAAAGGAGCAGGAAATTACCATCGGGCGGAGCGAAGGCTTCCGGCGGATAGCGGTTGAGTTCGGCAGCCGCCCCTTCGGCATTGAAATAGTTGCCGTAGCGGCTGTCATATTCATGGATCAGTTCGTCGATCAGCGGCTTGGCGCGTGGATCGAGCGGGGTCGTATAGAGAAACGTATCGCTCATGTCGGTCGTCACCTGTTGTCATCCGCGAGGAAGGTTTCGGCGAGCCGCACCCAGTAGCGGGCTGCGGGCGCAATGATCGCGTCGTTGAAATTGTATTGGGCGCTGTGGAGTGGCGCGCTGTCGCCATTGCCGACGAAGAGATAGCTGCCTGGCTTCGCCTCCAGCATGAAGGCGAAATCCTCGCTTGCCGTGCGCGGCCGGAAATCCGCTTCCACCGCGGCAGTCCCAAGCGTCTGCAAAGCGATATTTCGGGCGAAAGCGGTTTCATCGGCATGATTGACGAGCGCTGGAAAGCCGAGGCGGTAATTGACCTCGGCCACCGCGCCGAAGCTTTCCGCCTGAGCCCGCGCCAGTGCGGGTATCCGCTCCTGCAGCCTCGCGCGCACCTGTTCGCTAAAGGCGCGCATGGTCAGCTTCATCTCGACGCTTTCGGGAATGACGTTCGAAGCCGAGCCCGCGTGAATGGATCCCACAGTCGCAACAGCCATATCCTGCGGATCGATATTGCGGGAAACAACACTTTGAAGTGCCGTGATGAAGGAGGCCGAAGCCAGCACGGGATCGACGGCACGATGCGGCTCGGCGCCATGGCCGCCCTTTCCGACGATCCTGATCACGGCCTGGTCGACGGACGCCATTGCCGGGCCGGCAACGAAGCCGAACTGCGCCGCCGGGACACCGGGCCAATTGTGCAACCCGAAGATTGCATCCACAGGAAAGCGATCGAACAACCCTTCCGACAGCATCTTGCGCGCACCAGCGCCGATCTCTTCGGCCGGCTGGAATATCAGCCGCAAGGTGCCATTGAAATTGCCGCTTTCGGCGAGATAGCGGGCCGCAGCCAGAAGAATTGACGTATGCCCATCGTGACCGCAGGCGTGCATGACCCCGGGGTTGCTGCTCGCATAGCCGAGCCCGGTCGCCTCCTCGATCGGCAGCGCGTCCATGTCGGCACGGATGCCGAGGCTGCGGCTCCCGCCGCCCCGCTTCAGGGTCGCGACGACACCCGTGCCGGCTATGCCCGAGGCAACGTCGTAGCCCCAGTCGGCAAGAAGCGACGCAACCTTCTTGGCGGTGCGATGCTCTTGAAAGGCGAGCTCGGGATATTGGTGCAGGTCGTGCCTCAGCGCGATGATTTCATCGAGGTGGGCGGCAATCCCCGTCTCTATGTGATCGGCGACCGAAGGGGGCTTGATGATAGCGTTCATGGCGTTCGTCCGGGCTCAGGCGCCGACGGCCTTTGCGGGTTCGATGCCATCCTGCTCCGCCGCATAACGGCTTTCGCGGAATGGCAGGCCAAGGTGATCGCGCAGCGTCTCGCCTTTCAGCGCCGGATCGAAATAGCCGCGCTGCGTCAGGATCGGCAGGACATGCCTGGAGAAATCGTCGAAGCCTTCGCCGATCACCGGGAAGCCGAGGATGAAACCGTCCGCGCCTTCTTCGTCCACCCAGCGGATGATCTCGCCGGCAATATGCTCGGCGGTGCCGATGAAGGAGGTGCGCGGCGTGGCCGCATCGAGCGCAACTTCGCGCAGGGTGAGCCCCTTCTCCCGCGCGGTTTTCTTGATCCGATCGGTCGTGGCCCGGAAATTGTTGCGGCCGATGTCGCCGAGATCAGGGAACGGCTCATCGAGCGGATAGGCGCTGAAATCGTGATGATCGAAGAAGCGGCCGAGATAGGCGAGTGCCTCCTCGATGGTGACGAGGTTGCGGATCGCCCGGTACTTGGCCTCCGCCTCTTCCTGCGTCGCGCCGACGATCGGGCCGATACCGGGGAAGATGCCGACATCGACGGCGCTGCGGCCATGCGCGATCGCGCTCTGCTTGACCTGCTTGTAGAAGGTCTTGGCGTCTTCGAGCGGCCCGCCATTGGTAAAGACCGCATCGGCGTGCTTGCCGGCGAGCCGGATGCCGGAATCCGAGGCACCGGCCTGGAACACCACCGGTTGGCCCTGCTTGGAGCGGCCGATATTGAGGGGACCTTCGACGCGGAAGAACCGGCCCTTGTGGTTCAGGCGATGCAGCTTGGATTTGTCGGCATAAACGCCGGTCTCACGGTCACGGACGAAGGCATCGTCGTCCCAGGAGTCCCACAGGCCCTTGATCGCATCGAGATATTCGTCGGCGATCTCGTAGCGCAGCTCATGCTCGGGATGTTCGCGGCTATAGTTGCGGCCGGAGCCTTCGAGCGGCGAGGTTACGGCGTTCCAGCCGGCGCGGCCGCCGCTGATGACATCGAGCGAGGCGAACTGCCGGGCAATGGTGAAGGGATCGCTATAGGAGGTCGAAACCGTGCCCACCAGGCCGAGCTTCGTCGTGAAGGCGGCGAGCGCGGACAGGATGGTCAGCGGCTCGAACCGATTGAGAAAATGCGGGATCGACTGCTCGTTGATATAGAGCCCATCGGCGACGAAGGCGAAGGCAATGCCGGCATCTTCCGCCTTGCGGGCCGTCTTGACGAAGAAGTTGAGATTGGTGCTGGCGTCGGCGGGGACGCTCGGGTGCTTCCAGGCATTCATGTGGCCGCCCGGGCCCTGCAGCATGATACCGAAGGTGACGTGTTTTTGAGCCATGATGATCCTCCTGGGGATAGCGCTCAGGCGACGAGCGAAAGGCGTTCTTTGGCGAGCAATTCTATGGAGTTCAGCCGTTCGGCTGCGGTCAGTGCCGGCGTGTCGAGCACGAATTCCTCGACACCGTACTGGCGATGGAGCGCGTCGAGCTCGTCGCGGACCTGCGCCGCCGTGCCGTGCAGCACGCTCGGCACCTTCTCCTCGGTTCGGAAGTCGGAGAAGCCCGCCTGGCGTGCGAACTCCGCCGCCTGCTCTTGAGTGCCGACGTTGACGCTCTGGCCGTTGGGCAGGAAAAGCTTGACGATGCGTAGCTGGCCGACGCGTTCGCGGGCATGCGCCTCGCTTTCGGCGGCAAAGGCGGCGAGCGCCAGGATCGGCACCTTACCGCCGCTGGCATGGTCATAGGCCTCGAAAGTCTTCTGCAGGTTTTCCGGATCGCCGTTCAGATGCCCGGCAAACACCAGCCTCCAGCCCTTCTCCGCAGCAAGCTTCGCGCTTTCGACGCTTGCGCCAAGGAGGAAACGCTCGGGCGGGCGCGGCGGGAAAGGCGTCGCCAGCGCGCCATCGGAATGAGGATCGACGGCGAGATAGCTATTGATGTCGGAGAGCTGCTCCGCGAAGTCCGGCTTCTTCTCGGGATCGAAGGCGCGCTGCAATGCGCGGGTCGAGAGCGGAAACCCGCCCGGCGCCTTGCCGACGCCGAGATCGATGCGGCCGGGTGCCAGCGAGGCCAGAAGATTGAAAGCCTCGGCGACCTTGTAAGCGCTGTAATGCTGCAGCATGACACCGCCGGAGCCGATGCGGATTTTCGAGGTTCGGGCGAGAAGATAGGCAATCAGGACTTCAGGTGCCGAACTGGCGAGGTTCGCCATATTGTGGTGCTCGGCGACCCAAAAGCGATGATAGCCAAGTTCTTCGGCCCTGATGGCCAGACGCGTCGTGGCGGCAAGCGCATCAGTGGCGTTCAGTCCCTGTTCGATCGGGCTCTTGTCGAGAAGGCTAAGGAGATAAGACATGCCGTTTCATCCATGTTTACGCCCGATGCCGACCATCGAACGCTATAGTCTATAAAAAACATAGATTTTAAGTTATTTAAGAAACAGCTTTCTTTTTCTTCCGCCGGATGGGGAAAAAATCGGCGGTTGTCTAAGGGGATTTGGATGGGGCGGTAACAAATGTCACCTGGCTGGGCATTAGGCGGCAGCTTGTGCCTTTGAAAAGGCGCATCGACCCGCGGAAACCGCTCAGATCGCTCGAACTTCGGCAAGCCGCCTGACTGCGTAGTCGTCCCGCCAGCAGACGGTGGCCTCCCATGCGGCAGACGCTTGTGCGGCGATATCAAAGGCATCGTCGTCGAGATCGGCAGCGTTTTCGGGCAGCACCAGATCAAGATCAGGGACGTCGACGTGAGACTCATCCCAATCGATCAACGCGACATGATCCCCAGTCATGCGGATGTTGCCAGGATTGCTTGGGTTGCCGTGGACAACGCATGTCTGACGCCCGACGAGCCGCGCCCATGCTGCTCGACATCGAGTAACGCCCTCCGGCGGCATCGCGGCAAGGTTGACCCTCGTGCCGGTTTCGGCGTGCAGGAGATCAGTCGAGGATTTCCAACCGGGGCGCTGCGACCAGCCCTGCGTCAATCGGTGCAGTTCGCGCAGCGTATCGGCGACGCGACGCCAGTCGGATCTCGTCTCTGGCGGTCCGCCTTCGATGTATTTCATCACCACCAGACCGTCGGCAAACAGGCGCCCGTCAGCCGTCGGGATCGGCACTGGAACGGTCATACCCTCACGGTCGAGGTGTTGGAGCAGTTCAGCTTCCCATGCGAGATCAGCGTCAGTCCTGGAGCCGAGACGGGCGACTGCAATCTGCCCGTGGATGCGAACGCTCCAGACGTCGTTCGCAACGCCGCCACTGAGGGGTTCGACACGAACAGCGTCTTCACCCCATTGCCCGAGTGCTTCCCATCCCATTGGCGATACCTTGGCGGCATAGTTGGTGCTTCACTTAAATTGACCGCAGGCGTGGGAAACGTCAATTAACTTGAGCTTAGTAGGCTCCGCAAGTCGACGTTGCTATGTCCGTTTTAGGGATATCCAGCAGCCTGCCATGCGCTTCAGGCTGTGATTCCTCGCCATCGTATCCGAGCTTTGCTAACAAGGCGCCAGCGGCGCAGCTCTTCCCCGCGACGCTAAGAACCGGGAGAAGCCTGAATGCCTCACCAATTCCTCGTCAATGGTCCCGAAGACGCCAAGGTCACTATCGTTCTCGCGCATGGGGCGGGTGGCGCAATGGACACGAAATGGATGGAAGCCATGTCCGCGGAGCTTGTCCACAAAGGCTTGCGAATTATCCGGTTTGAGTTTGATTACATGTCGGCACGACGCTCTTCGGGCAAGCGGTCCCCGCCGCCTCGAGCAGAACTCCTGAATGAGGAATTCAAAACCGTGATCGATGAGGTTGATTCAAGGGGCGCACTCGTAATCGCGGGAAAATCCATGGGCGGACGTGTGGCGAGTATGATCGCAGACGACCTTCTCAATGCCGGACGGATTTCCGGACTGCTTTGTCTTGGCTATCCTTTCCATCCGATAGGAAAGCCGGAGAGCCTGCGAACCGCCCATCTCGCAGGCCTGAAGACACCTGCTCTCATCTGTCAGGGAACTCGCGACCTATTCGGATCGCGGGAAGAAGTCTCCACTTACGAGCTCTCCAAAATGATCGAACTTCTCTGGTTGGAGGATGGAGACCATGATTTCACACCACGAAAGACCGTATCCGGTCTCACATCCGCAGAGCATATCGCAACCGTTGCCGATCGCGTGGCGCGATGGGCCGCCACGCTGCGTTGATCGGTAGAAGGATCAGGCGGCCCCAAGCTAAGATTTGCAAGCATTTCGCAGGCGAGATCACACGCATAATGCAGGGCATCTCCTTCAATCTCCGCCTGATCTGTCGCAGATGCCGGCTCCAGCACGGCTCTTCGCTTTTTCCTCGGCAGAAATATGCCGTCGCTGCGGGCGTGATCAATTCAGATAAACAATTCCCCTTATAGTCTATAAAAATAGTTTGTTATTTCTGTCGATCCTCTCCCCTTCTTCGCTAGGCTTTGCGCATTGCACTCAGGGAACCGCTGGAAACCGTGATCCGGCCAAGGGGACAAACATGAAGTTCAAGACACTGCTCGCTGCCGCCGCCATCGGTCTTGCCGGCATTTCGTCGGCAACCATTGCTGCTGCGGCCGACAAAAAGGTCGTCGTTGCCTATCAGACGGACGCCTTGCCTTCGTCTGTCGCGATCGCCAACGGCGAGTTCGCCAAGGAGACGGGCTACGAGATCGACTTCCGCAAATTCAATTCCGGAGCCGAGATCTTTGCCGCCATCGCATCCGGCGATGTCCAGATCGGCTATGTCGGCTCAAGCCCGTTTGCGGCAGCCGCATCGCGCGGCCTTGAAGTGAAGGCTTTCTACCTCTCCTCCATCTCGGGCGTCGACGAAGCTCTTGTGGTGCGCAACGGTTCCGGCATCAACACGCTTGCCGATCTGAAGGGCAAGAAGCTTGCGGCGGCCCCTGTCTCCACCGACCACTATCAGCTGCTCGCCCTCATCAAGTCCCTCGGCCTCACCGAAAAGGACGTGCAGGTCTTTGCTATCCCGCAGCCGGAGATCGTCGCAAGCTATAATCGTGGCGATATCGACGGCGGCTTTGTCTGGGATCCGGCGCTGACAGAGCTGAAGAAGAGCGGCAAGGTGCTGGTGACATCCAAGGACGTCGCCGACAAGGGCGCTCCGACTTTCTCCGCCTGGGTTGCAACCTCGAAATTCGCGACCGACAACCCGCAGTTCCTGAAGGCCTACGCCTCGGTCATCAGCAAGTACTACGCCTCCTTCGCAGCCGATAAGGCCGCATGGGGACCGAACAGCGAGAACGCGAAGGCGCTCGCCAAGCTTCTCGGCGGCACGGCCGACCAGCAAGCCGCCGCTCTGAAGAACCTCACCCTCTTGACGCCCGACGTGCAGGCATCGGCTGACTGGCTCGGTGGCGGCGACAAGTCCGGGGCTGCCAAGATCCTCAAGGACACCGCGACATTCCTGAAGAGCCAGGGAAAAGTCTCCGAGGTCCTGCCGAACTACGGCGCATTCGTTACCGCTGACGCGCTCACCAGCGCGAGCAACTGATCCTCCCTGACACCGGCGCGCCTGTCACGTCGGTGTCGCATTTTTTGAGGGCCCCATGCTTCAAGTCGACCATGCCAGTGTTTTCTTTGCGGCGCGTGACGGCAGAACCGTTCACGCGCTCGACCGCGTTTCCTTCAACATTCCAGAGCGCGGTATCGTCGTGGCGCTTGGCGCATCCGGCTGCGGCAAGTCCACTCTGCTCAATGCGATCGCCGGTTTCCTGCCGCTTTCGGAGGGAAAGATCACCCTTGATGGCAGACCCGTCTCCGGTCCGGGCGCCGATCGTGGCGTCGTCTTCCAGAAGGACGCGTTGCTGCCATGGAAAACGGTGATCGATAACGTCGCCCTCGGCCTGCAATTTGCCGGACTGGGAAAACGGGAACGCCGGGATCGCGCAGCCGAGTTGCTGCGGCTCGTCGGCCTGACCGATTTTGCCAATGCCCTGCCCTATGAATTGTCGGGGGGCATGCGCCAGCGTGTCGGCATTGCCCGCGCACTCGCCACCGATCCGGACATCCTGTTGATGGACGAACCCTTCGGCGCGCTCGACAGCCTGACGCGCGAACAGATGCAGGAATTGCTGGTGTCGATCTGGGCGAGAACCGACAAGCGCATCTTCTTCATCACCCATTCGATCGAGGAAGCGCTGTTTCTCGGCACGGAGGTGCTGGTCATGTCTCCACGGCCAGGGCGGGTGGTTGCCCGCTTCGAACTTGATTTCGTGCATCGCTTTGCCGAGAGCGGCGACACGCGGGCGATCGTCACGTCGCCCGCGTTCGGCAATCTCCGCGAGGAAATTCGCGCCATTCTCCACGACGCCGACAATATCAGGAGCGCGGCATGAGCGATATTATCGAGACGCGCCCGATCGCAGCCTCCCGGAAAGAGGCGCAACCGAAGCTGGTTCGCATTCCCGGTTTCGGGGTCGGCGACAAGCCCACCATCGTCATCAGCATCGGCACGGCAATCGTCTGTCTTGCGCTGTGGTGGCTGGTCGCCAAGCTCGGCCTGGTATCGCACCTCTTCCTGCCTCGCCCGGACGAAGTTCTAACGCAGATCGGCGTCGTCTATCGCGACGGCTATGCCGGCGCTTCGCTTTTGGAGCACATACTCGCCAGCCTGTTCCGCATCGTCGTTGCGGCCGCCATCGCGATCATCGTCGGCATTCCCGTCGGCCTGCTGATGGGCTTCAACCGCTGGGCAAAGGGGATTCTCGATACGCCGATCGAATTCTACTGGCCCTTGCCTCCGCTTTCCTATCTGCCACTGATGATCATATGGCTCGGCATCGGCGAAACGTCGAAGATCACGCTCCTCGTGCTTGCGATGTTCGCGCCGATCTGCCTCTCCGCGCAGGCGGGCGTCCGTTCGCTGCCGCTCGAGCGCGTCAATGCCGCCCGTTCTCTGGGCGCGAGCCGGCTGCAGCTCTTCTTCGCCGTCGTGCTTCCATCGGCGCTGCCGGAAATTCTGACGGGCGTGCGGATCGCCTTCGGCATCGGCTGGGGAACGCTGGTGGCGGCCGAACTCATCGCCTCCACCCGCGGCATCGGCTTCATGATCATGTCGGCATCGCAGTTCCTTGCCACCGACGTCGTCTTCGTCGGCATCGGCATCATTGCGGCCTGCGCATTCGCCTTTTCCGCCGCCGTCCGCATCCTCGAGGCCGTTCTGGTTCCCTGGAAGGGCAAGCTTTAGCCGCGACGGGCCGTGAACCGATGTCGCTCGCGGCCCTCCTCACCACTCAATCACTCATTCGATTGAGACAGACCTACAGGCGCAGGCATGAGCAGCAATTGCGAATTTCTCTGGTACATCCCTAACGACGTTAACCCGGGCCATCGCGGCGACACCGCCGTCGAAAACCACAACAGCCTGGAGACGCTGACTAGCCACGCCAAGGCGCTGGAGGACCACGGCTGGAAGGGCGCGCTCATCGGCACCGGATGGGGCCGCCCCGACACATTCACCGTCGCGGCTGCCCTTGTCGTTCGCACCACCACGTTCGAGCCGCTGATCGCGATCCGCCCCGGCTATTGGCGACCGGCACATTTCGCCTCCGCCGCCGCGACGCTGGATCAACTCAGCGGCGGCCGCGTGCGCGTCAACATCGTATCAGGCAGGGATAATCTTGCCGCCTATGGCGATAGCGAGGGCGACCAGGCGCATCGCTATGGTCGCACCAAGGAGTTCATGCGGCTCACCCGCAAGCTCTGGACGGAGGAGAACGTCTCCTATGAGGGCGAGCATTTTCGCGTGAACGATTCCACGGCCGCCCCACGCATCCAGCCTCGTGGTGATCGCCTGCATCCCAAACTCTATTTCGGCGGCGCCTCGAATGCGGCGGAGCGCGTTTCCGCCACGGAGGCCGATGTCCAGCTCTTCTGGGGCGAGCCGCTCGCCGACATCGGCGAACGGATCAGCCGGCTCAAGGCAATGAGCAGAGAGCTCGATCGCGATCTTCCGCCTCTGGAGTTCGGGCTGCGCATCACGACTCTGGTTCGCGACACGACGGAGCAGGCCTGGGCCGATGCCGAGGCGAAGGTTGCGGAAATGGCCGGAGGCACCGGAGCTCGCTGGAGCGATCATCGGCAATCGGTCGCCGTCGGCCAGAAGCGGCTGTTCGATCTCGCCGCGCGCGGCGACGTGCTCGATGACAATCTCTATACCGCGCCGGGCAAATTCGGCGGCGGAGGGGCGGGCACCACCTGGTTGGTCGGCTCGGCCGAAGATGTCGCCCGTTCGCTGCGCAAATATCGCGATCTGGGCATCACGCATTTCGTCCTCTCGGACACGCCCTATCTCCCGGAAATCAAACGACAGGGCGAGCAATTATTGCCGCTCCTGCGCGAGCACGTTTCGGCATGATCGAGCGGCGCCATACGACTACCGGCGCCATCATCGGTGTCGGTGTCGCCCGTCGAGCCTCGACCGTGCATTGCGGTGTTGCCGGCAACATCTGATCGCCTGGGTCGTCACGCTACCGGCCGCGGCGGTGATTTAATCCCGCAGAACCGCAAACCAAACTCTGATCTCATTTGTCGGTGATTATACCGCCGTGAGGGTTTTATTGCGCTTGCGATTTATTTATAGGCAAGGCTAAATATCTTCACCACTTTCTTAGCCTTGCGAAGGTGAGCCATCTTGACGAAACCGCCTGCCACCCCGGAAAGCCGTCTTTCTTCAACCGAAGTGGAGACGCATGTCGAGGCCTTTCAAAAAAGCCGCGACGATCGACGTACGGAATTGATGGAAGACTACGTCGAGCTCATCGCCGACCTGATAGAGCATGCCGGAGAGGCACGCCAGACCGATATTGCGCAGAGACTGGGGGTAACGCAGCCGACGGTCGCAAAGATGCTTAAGCGTCTGGCCGAGGAAAACCTGATCACGCAGCGCCCCTATCGCGGCGTCTTCCTGACCGAGGAAGGTCAGCGCCTGGCGGTTGCGACCCGGCGACGGCACGTGGTTGTTGAAGCCGTCCTCTGCCGTCTCGGCGTCGATCCCGACACCGCACGAAATGATGCCGAGGGCATCGAACACCATGTCAGCGAAAAGACCCTCGAAGCGTTTGAACGCTTTTTGAAGACGTGATGGTTGCAAATATCGCGCAAATTCGGCTGTTCATTGAGCCGAAGAGCCTTTTTGGGCACAGTTTCAACAGGAATGAATTGAAAATAAGCCGCAATTGATCGCCCGGCTTGACCCAATATCCGATATCAACGCAAGCTTTACAAATGCTCGTTAAGCAGAACTTAGCGAACCGCCGGTCTTTCTATTTGACATACTTGTTTTATTGCCGGCGCAGGGAATCATGATGAACGCCCAGGATCTTAGCAGCACCGTTTTCGACCTCGCCCCCGTCGCCATGTGGCTGGAGGATTTCAGCGGCGTCAAGGAGCAATTCGAACTCTGGCGCGCGGAAAGCGTGACGGACCTGCGCTCATATTTGCTTGCCGACGTCCAGCGCGTCGCGGCCTGCTCGCAAAGGATCAGGCTCCTTGCCGTCAATGCCAAGACGCTGGAACTCTTCGAAGCGCCGTCCTTCGAGGTGCTGGCCGGCGGGGTTTCCAGGATATTCCGGGACGAGATGCTGCAAAGCCATGTGAACGAGCTGGTGGCTCTCTGGGAAGGCAGGACCGAGTTTTCCGGCACGACGGTCAATTATTCGCTTGGTGGCAGAAGGCTCGATATCCAGCTTCGCGGCGTCATTCTGCCGGGGCATGAGACATCCTGGAACAGGTTGCTGCTGACCACGGAGGATGTGACGGCACGCGAGGAAGCAAGGCGCCTGGAGGAACGGCAGCGCCGCTATGCGGAGGCTTTATTCGAGCATTCGCCGGTGTCCCTATGGGTCGAGGACTTCAGCCGTATCAAGATCTTGCTCGACGAAATCCGTGATCGCGGCATTGTCGACTTTCAGGTATTTCTCGACGTGCATCCGGAATTCGTACAGCAATGTATGAGCGAGATCAGCGTGCTCGATGTCAACCAGGCGACGCTCGACCTCTTCTGCGCCGCCGATCGCCAGACCCTGTACCACCGGATCGGCGACGTGTTCCGCGACGATATGGAAAAGCATTTTCGCGGCCAGTTGGTGGAATTGTGGAACGGACGGCTCTTTCATCAACGCGAAGTGCTGAACTATGCGCTCGACGGATCGGATCGCCACGTTCTCCTGCAGTTTTCCGTCTTTCCCGGTTATGAGGACGACTGGTCGCTGGTGCAAGTGGCACTCACCGACATTACCGCGCGCAAAAAGGCGGAAGCCTATCTCGAATATCTCGGTAAGCACGATGTACTGACCAGGCTTTTCAACCGCGCCTTCTATATGGACGAACTCAACAGGCTGGAGCGCAAATCGCTTCGACCGGTCTCGGCCATCATCCTCGATCTCAACGCCCTCAAGGAGGCTAACGACGAGAGCGGGCACGACGCCGGCGACGCATTGCTGCGCCGGATGGGCGAGGTGCTGAACAGCGTCGTATCCTTGCCGAACCACGCCGCCCGCATCGGCGGCGACGAGTTTGCCATTCTCATGCCCGGCGCGGACGACGTCACGGCTGCCGCGATGGTTGAGACGATCAACGAACTGCTGAAGATCAACAATCAGTTCTATTCCAGCGCGCCGCTCAGCGTCTCCATCGGCGTTGCGACGAGCCAGCCCGGCGAGACCATGGAATCCATGATCAAGCGCGCGGATCTCGGCATGTACGAGCAGAAGAAGGCCCATTACGCCGCGGCCGCCACCATGGGCGCACATCAGGCAAAGCACGGCGCTTGAATCATCGGGCCTAGAAGCTGATGCCGCAATCAGTTGAAATAGCTGATTTTCATGCGCCCGGCGATCGGGAACAAAAACCGCGACACCTCATTTGGCCTTCTGGAAAAGAGGGAGCTCTGAAATGGAAGATCAAACGACCAATGTCGTCGTCGCTACCCGGACGGCGCTCGACCAGGCCTCGGCACTTGCCGTCCACTATGGCTTCTCGCTTCTCGGCGCGATCATTCTCCTGATCGGCGGCTGGATTCTCGCCGGCATTATCAGCCGCTCCGCCTATCGCGTCATCTCGCGTATTCGCGGCATCGACGAAACCCTGGCGAGTTTCTTCCAGAACCTCCTGCACTACAGCCTGCTGATACTGGTCTTCATCACCGTTCTTGGACAATTCGGCGTTCAGACCGCCTCCATCATCGCCGCTCTCGGTGCTGCCGGCCTGGCGGTCGGCCTGGCGCTGCAAGGCACGCTGCAAAACATCGCGGCCGGCATCATGCTGTTGATCCTGCGGCCATTCCGGGTCGGCGAATATATCGAGACGGTCAACGTCAAAGGCTACATCAGGGATATCGGCCTCTTCGCAACGGAGATGAAAACGGCGGACGGCCTCTATCTCATGGCACCGAACTCCACGCTCTGGAATACCCCCATAATCAACTACAGCCGCGAACCGGATCGCCGTCAGGAATTGTCCGTTGCCTTGGGCGAAAATGCCGACATCGACCTTGCCCGAAAGACCATCCTCGACGTCTTGAAGGCGGATCAGCGCATCAGGAACGCTCCCGCGTCGAAGGTCTATCTCGACGATCTGGCCATCGACCAAACCGTCTTGAACATCGAATATTGGACAATCACCGCGTCATGGACAGATGTTCGGCACGATGTCGTGTCAAGACTGAAGGCCCGGCTTGTCGGGCCTGACATCACGGTCAAGTCACCCACCGAGCCTACGGGGCCGGCCGATTGACCCTCTTCGTGCTAGAGCAATTCCAGGAAAAGTGCATAGCGGTTTTCCGTCCGGAATTGCGTAGAAACAAAAGGCTAGAGCGTTTTCGCGATTCGAAGAAAAGCGGAAACGCTCTAAGCCTGCCGCCGGCAGGGAGCTGAACCAGCGGCAGGCTTCGCGAGGCCATAATACCTCGAGCAAGATCGGTCTCTTGCCTGCCTTAAACTTGCCTGAGTGGCATTTGTTCCGCGCGTGACCGGCAGAGGCTTTACCGGCTCACCCTACCATTTGACGCGGTAATCGAGGCGCAGATTGCCGGCTGGCGTCAAAGTCTCCAGATCGGCGAAGGATGCCGAGAAATTGAGATTCGGCGCCAATGGCTGCTGAAACGAGACCGTGCTGGAAAAGGTGCTGCCCACATCCTTCAAATTACCGATTGCGGAAAACGAGGTTCCCGTCCACGGAACAGCGACGGTGACGGCCTGCGTCGCGGTGATGGAGTTTGCCGCGTTTCGCGATCCTGCGTAATTCACGTTCAACGAGCGGGACGTGCTCATATCCAGGTTTTCGGATACCGTCCAGCTCCGCGAGCGTTCGAGGCAAAGGGCTCCCATGCTGTTCAGAGTATCGACCCTCAAGGCGACTTCACGACGCCATACGGTCGAAAAACGCCTGTGATCGTCGATCGCCGTGCCCCACAAGGTCGCCAAGCTGCTGCTGGGGAGGAGCGCGCCGCTGGCTGCGCCACCGAAGCCGAGATCCATGCCCGCGCTGACGTCCCACGCCATCGGCAACCGAAAACCAAGCGTCGTCTTGTATGTTCGCGGCGCGACCTTGACCGGCGACCAGATCATCAGATCGCTGGCTTTGGACACCTGCGGCAAGCTGACACTCGCGAAAAGACCAAGAACGCCACGCAGGACGCGTTTTGACTTGAAGCCCATGTTAAAAGCCCGCATTCTCTGTGCCCGGACGCGACGATGTCCAGGGCGCACTAAGACAACAGCCAGACACGGAACAACGCCGCATTCTGGCTTCGGATTGATTTTGTTCGCTTAAGCGCCGGCAGATCGCAGCGCATCGGAGCCACATGTTGACGACATCCGATTGAAGGAAATGACGCCGCTCCAAATCAGGCAGCCCCTTCGCGCAAAAGACTCCCATCCGGCGCCGCGCTTGTAAACCCCGCGCGCCGATGTTTTTTGCTGCGTTGCACACATGTCGCACTCGCGACACGGCCGCCTTGAAACCGTAACACCGCGAGTGGCCTGAAAAACTGGCCCTTCCCCATGTTCAATGACGGATGATCACATTCCCGCGATCAAGCGCCGGCGAGGCAACGAAGCGGCAGCCCCTCGCCTCACCACCGCGCTGACAATGTGATGGATATCGGATAGTTTTCCGGTCGAAAGGAAACATCGTTGCGCATTCCGCCCATCATCATCACCGCACGCGTTCACCCTGAAGACCTCGCTCCCTTCAATCGCCTTCGCCAGGAGAACTTCCCTCCCGAAGGGAACTTTCTTGAGGCGCATGTCACGATCTTCCACCATCTTCCGGGACAGCATCTCGTACGCGTACGGGAACTGGTCGCGAAGCTCATCGAGGATCGGGACGCACCAGCGGCGGTTGTAAGCGGTGTGCGCCATCTCGGGGCGGGTGTCGCATTTGCAATCGATAGCCCCGGCCTGCTCGATCTGCGCGCCGAAATGGTTGCGCTCTTCGGATCGTGGCCGGGACCTCAGGACCTGCGGAAGTGGCGACCGCACATCACCATCCAAAATAAAGCTCCGAGAGCGAAGGCGGATGCGCTCTTCTTCCAACTGCGAGAGGGGTTTGAACGGCGGCCGATCAGGATCACCGGAATTGATCTCTCCAGCTATCTCGGCGGCCCGTGGCAGCATGAGGCCACAGTGCCATTCAAACGCGATGAGGAACCCAAGTAGGCATACGCTTTTAGAATCTGCATCAAGCTTGTCTCTGAGGCGTGACCTCGCTCAACAGCCAATCCTGGAACAATGTCGCAGTCTCGTTCGTCTGCTTCTTTTCCGGCATGACAACATAATAGCTGTTCTCGGTCGGCATCGGCAGATCGAACAGCGGCAGGAGCGTGCCCGTCTTCAACTCCTCTTCGATCAGATAGGTAGGCAGAAGCGCGACACCGAGCCCGGAAATTGCCGCGGCGATGATCATGGAAAATTGGTCGAAGCGCGCGCCGGGATAGGCGTTTTCGGCCGGCAGTTTCTGCAGGTCGAACCATTGCGCCCAGAGCTTCGGGCGTGTGGTCAGATGCAGCAGCGGCGCATGCGATAGATCCTCCGGACCGCCGAGATCGAGCCGCCCGGCCAGTTGCCGGCCGGCGACGGGAAGGACGGTCTCGCTGCAAAGAAACGTCGCGACCGCTCCGGCCCAGGCCGGCAAGCCATAGTGAATGGCGAGATCGAAATTGTCCTCATCGAAACTGAAGGGTTTGGAGCGCGATTCCACGGTGACGGCGACATCACGGTGCTCCTCGAGAAATCGGCCGAGGCGGGGTACCAGCCAGCGCGTGCCGAAGGTTGGCAAGGTCGCGACCTTCAGCGACAATTTCATCTGGCCGGCGGCAACGGCGCCGATCATCAGCCGCTCCGAACGCAGGAGCAGGTCCTTGACCTCCGGCAGCAGCCGAAGCCCGGCCTCAGAGAGCACGACACGCTGGCGGACGCGTTCGAACAGCTTTAGACCCGTCTGCTGCTCCAGATCGCTGATCTGGCGGCTGACGGCGCTTTGGGTAAGATTGAGCTCTTCGGCGGCGCGCGAAAAATTCTGATGGCGCGCGGCGCATTCGAATGCCTGCAGATTGACGATGTCAGGGATGAGGCGTCGACGCATGATCATTCCATTTTCGCATCAAGTTAGAATTCTCTCTCACAAGACCGGCTGCCAAACAAGAGATATCCTGCCAATTAGGAATGACATAGCCTTTCAGGAAGAGATCGTACATGAAGCCTGATCACGTCTCGACCAGCTATATTCGCAGCGCTTTTTCCGCCGCCATGTCGGCGATGTATCGTGAAGAAGTGCCCGCCTACGGTACGCTCATGGAACTGGTCGCCCGCGTCAACGACGAAACGCTGGCCGCGAACCCAAAGCTCAGGGAACGCCTTGAGGCGACGGACTATCTCGATCGCATCTCCGAGGAACGCCACGGCGCCATCCGGCTCGGCACCGCAGCCGAACTTGCGATGATGGCGCGCGTCTTCGCCGTCATGGGCATGTATCCCGTCGGCTATTACGACCTTTCGACTGCCGGCGTGCCCGTGCATTCGACGGCATTCCGCCCGATCGGCGATACTGAACTGAAGCGCAACCCCTTTCGCGTCTTCACTTCGCTGCTGCGGCTCGACCTGATCGCAGACGAAAACCTGCGCGAGGCATCGGCCCAAATTCTCTCGAAGCGCCGGATTTTCACCGAAAGCGCCATTGCTCTCACCGAGAAGGCCGAACGCGACGGCGGCCTCTGCAAGGAGGATGCCGAGCGTTTCGTCAGCGAAGTGCTCGAGACTTTCCGCTGGCACGACGAGGCCAACGTCGATGCCGCCATGTACAAGCGCCTCCATGACGCACATCGCCTGATCGCCGATGTCGTTTCGTTCAAGGGTCCTCATATCAACCATCTGACGCCGCGCACGCTGGATATCGACCAGGTGCAGACGCTGATGCCCGATTATGACATTGCGCCGAAGGCCATCGTCGAAGGCCCGCCGACGCGTGCCTGTCCGATCCTGCTGCGTCAGACCTCCTTCAAGGCACTGGAAGAGCCGGTATCCTTCCGCAATACCGATGGCATCTGGGAAACCGGCTCGCACACCGCCCGCTTCGGCGAGATCGAGCAGCGCGGCATTGCGCTCACGCCCAAGGGCCGCGCCCTTTACGACCGTTTGCTCGACCAATCCCGGAAGATCGTGCGGCCCGCCGCAGACGGATCGAATGCGCGGGAGTATGAGGCCGCGCTCGCGCAGAGTTTCGCCGAATTCCCCGATGATTGGGCGGCAATCCGCGCTGAAGAACTCGGCTATTTCGCCTATTCGCTGACGACCAAGGGCAAGGCTGCAGGCGTTGCAGGCAATCTTTCCCTCGAAACGCTGATCGAAGAAGGTCTCATCCAGTTCGATCCGATCGTCTACGAAGACTTCCTGCCCGTCAGCGCCGCCGGCATCTTCCAATCCAACCTCGGCGATAGCGCCCAGCAGGAATTTGTCGCCAGCCCGAACCAGAAGCGGTTCGAAACCGACCTTGGAATGAAGGTCCTGAACGAATTCGACCATTATGCCGGTATCGAGCAGGCATCGATCGACGCCTGCCTGCGGGCACTATCCCAACAAGATGCGGCCGAGTGAGATCGCGCGACCATAGAGGTCGCGCCGCAGGCCCGGATCAAAGACAAGTGGAGTTATGAGATGAACATCGCAGCAAAGACCCCTTCCGTTGCAGCCGAAGCTGCCGCCATTCTCGAAAAGCTCGGCGTCGACAAGGCGCTGTATACTGAGGGCGACATGCCCTCCTACTCTCCGGTCACTGGCGAGAAGATCGGCAGCCTCAAGACCGTTTCGGCCGATGAAGCGGCGAAGAAAATCGAGAACGCCCACGCCGCATTCCGCGCCTGGCGCCTCGTGCCGGCGCCGAAGCGCGGCGAACTGGTGCGCCTGCTCGGCGAAGAGCTGCGTGCCGCCAAGGACGATCTCGGCCGCCTGGTTTCGATCGAAGCCGGCAAGATTCGCTCCGAAGGCCTCGGCGAAGTGCAGGAAATGATCGACATCTGCGACTTCGCCGTCGGTCTTTCCCGCCAGCTCTATGGTCTCACGATCGCCACCGAACGTCCGGGCCATCGCATGATGGAAACCTGGCATCCGCTCGGCGTCGTCGGCATCATCTCTGCTTTTAATTTCCCGGTCGCGGTCTGGTCGTGGAACGCAGCGCTGGCGCTGATCTGCGGCGACGCCGTCGTCTGGAAGCCGTCGGAAAAGACGCCGCTGACCGCACTTGCCTCGCAGGCAATCCTCGATCGCGCACTTGCCCGCTTCGGCGATGCGCCGGAGGGCTTGTCGCAGGTTCTGATCGGCGATCGGGCGATCGGCGAAATCCTCGTCGACCATCCGAAGGTGCCGCTCATTTCAGCAACCGGCTCGACGCGCATGGGCCGTGAGGTTGGACCCCGGCTTGCCAAGCGCTTTGCCCGCGCCATTCTTGAGCTTGGCGGCAACAATGCCGGCATCGTCTGCCCGTCGGCCGATCTCGACATGGCGCTGCGCGCCATCGCCTTCGGCGCCATGGGCACGGCCGGCCAGCGCTGCACGACGCTGCGTCGTCTCTTCGTCCACAGAAGTGTCTATGATCAGCTCGTACCGCGGCTGAAGAAGGCCTATCAGAGCGTCTCGGTCGGCGATCCCCTGCATTCCTCCGCTCTCGTCGGCCCACTGATCGACAAGGCGGCGTTCGATGGCATGCAGAAGGCGATCGCCGAAGCCAAGGCTCACGGCGGCTCTGTCACCGGCGGCGAGCGGATCGATGTCAGCCATGCCGACAGCTATTACGCAAAGCCGGCGCTGGTGGAAATGCCGAAGCAGGCAGGCCCGGTCTTCGAAGAGACCTTCGCGCCCATCCTCTACGTCATGCCCTATGACGATTTCGACGCGGTCATCGATAAGCACAACGCGGTTGCCGCCGGCCTGTCGTCCTCGATCTTCACCCGCGACATGCAGGAATCCGAACGCTTCCTCGCGGCTGACGGATCGGATTGCGGCATCGCCAACGTCAATATCGGCACCTCGGGTGCTGAAATCGGCGGCGCATTCGGCGGCGAAAAGGAAACCGGCGGCGGCCGCGAATCCGGCTCCGACGCCTGGAGGGCCTATATGCGCAGGGCAACCAATACCGTGAACTACTCCAAGGCCCTGCCGCTGGCGCAGGGTGTCTCCTTCGACATCGAGTAAGCTCCATGACGGTCGCCACGAAAATCGAAGAGGCCGGCTTTTAGCCCGCTTCGCGCATCGCCTCCATCGGCGTCTCCACCATTCTTCAGATCGGCGCGCGCGCCAATGCGATGAAGCGGGAAGGCCTGCCCGTCATCATTCTCGGCGCCGGCGAGCCGGATTTCGACACGCCCGACAATGTCAAGGAAGCTGCCAAGGCAGCGATTTATCGCGGCGAAACGAAATATACCGCGCTCGACGGTACGCCGGAGCTGAAGAAGGCGATCGCCGGAAAATTCCAGCGCGAGAACGGCATCGACTAAGCACTCGACGAAATCACCGTGGCGACGGGCGCAAAGCAGATCCTGTTCAACGCCTTCATGGCCTTGCTCAATCCGGGCGGTGGAAGCAGGGAGTGGCAAAGGTCCTTCAGATTCCAGCATACCACTCGTAACCGCGATCTTCCCAGAAGCCGCCATTGCCGCCCCAGAGGTCGTCGAACTTGTCGCGGATCTCGATCCGCATAAGGTATTTTGCATTTTTGTAACCGAGGTGACGCTCGACACGCAGGCGCAACGGCGCGCCATGCTCGACTTCCAGATCCTTGCCGTTCAGTGAGTAGGCCAGGATCGATTGCGGATGAAACGCATCGATCAGGTCGATGCTCTCATAATAGCGGCCACTGCCATCAAGCGTTTGCTCCAGTTCATCAGCGCAATAGAAGACCGCATAGCGAGCACCGGGCTTCAGGCCGGCAGTCTGCAGGATCAGACCCAACGGCACGCCCTGCCATTTGCCGATGGCGCTCCAACCCTCGACGCAGTCGTGACGGGTGATCTGGGTGCGCGAGGGCAGTTTCTTCAAGTCCGCCAGCGACAATTCCATTGGCCTGTTGACCATGCCGTCGATCTTTAGGCGCCAGTTAGCAAACTTTGTTTCGACCATTTCGACGTATGCCGGACTGCTGGGCGCTGTCGATCCGTTCGGGTGAAAGCTCGGCGAAATATCGGCCTCGGTATATTCGCGGGCAAGCGCCTGCGGCGAGACGATCAGCCGCTGCGTGCCCATGGTCAACCGTTCCGCCAGAGCCAGCACATGCTGGACGTGCTGGTTCTGGCTAACATCATCGCAACCCGTCAGGCCCAACGCGCCGAAGCCGGCGGCCGAGCCGATGAGAAAGCGGCGGCGGCTGAGGAAAGAGGTCATCGGTTGGTCTCCTCATTGGTGATGGCATAGCGGCCGGTCACCATCGAACGCATGTTGTTCCAAAGGCCGGAGAGGATCACCATCGCCACATGAACGATGACGAACAGCACCAGGCTCCAGGCGGTGATAAAATGGATGCCGCGCGCGGACTGACGGCCGCCGAAAATGTCGAGCAGGAATGGATAGCCGGCATCTATCGCGGGCGACATGGTCAATCCCGAGCCGATCATCAGGGGCAGCAGGATGAAAATCACGATGAGGTAGGTCAGCTTCTGCAGCGCATTGTAGCGGCGCGCATTGTCGCCCTTTGGAAAACGCAGCCGGGCATGGTCCTTGATTTCATGCCAGATGTTGCGAGGCGCGATATCCTGAGCGGTCGGGGCCAGGTCACGGCGGAAATGACCGCCGATCAGGCTATAAGCAAAATAGACGAACCCGTTGATGACGAACAGCCAAGCAAAAAAGAAATGCCATCGCCGGCCGGCCGCAAGATCCTGGAAACTGGGGATCGTGGCCCAGGCGGGGAACGCACGCGGCGTTATTTCGCCATCGACCATGGAAGCGCCAAGCAAACCGGTTGTCGTGATCGACAGGCGGCCGATCCGTACTGTCCCGATAACGTTGTCGCCGTCCTGACTGCTGGCGATTTCGAACCAGGATGGGTCTTCGACCGCACCGTAGTTCCCCCAATGCAGCTGAGGATCGGCATTGAAGATCTGCATGCCGCTCATCAGCAGCAACGTCAGGCAGAGGACGTTGATCCAGTGCGTGATCCGCGTGACAGCCGAATGCCGGCGAATGAAGATCTTGGTTGGAGGAGGTGGCGGCGCAGTGCCAATTTGCTCGATGCTTGCCATGGACGGTTCTCCTGGTGGTGCCACCGGATAGCGGTTAGCTGAAACTCTATGAGGGTGGTCGTCGCCACCCATTGAAATTGCCCGGATGCCATCGGCAGCCGGGCAATCCGCGATTTCGCCGCAGTCGTCTCACATCGGCGGAATAACGCCGTTGATGCCGACGAGCACACGGTCGGATTCAACCATGTTGTCTCCAGTCGTCGTGCCGTTGATAATAACACCGGCACCCGGTTTGATGTCGTCCTTCGTCGCGTTGCCAATAGTAACGACGGGTGTGCCCGGCGGGATCGAGATCTTCTTCTCGCCGCCCTTATAGGTGAGCGACAGCGTCGGGCCGTTGACCGAGGTCACCGCACTTGCAACCGTCGCATTGGTCATCGAGCTTTTCGGCTTCAGGTCCCAGCCGTAATCACCCTCGCCGGTGCCCTTCATGGCCGCCGGGAAGATCAGCACTTCCAGCGCGCCGTTGACGCCGCTATCGGTCGGTACTGACGCGATGCCGACGAAATCCCCCGGTTTGATGTCCGTCACGGCGGCATTGACGATGCCGTTGACAGCCCATCCGGACTTCAACATGATCCTGACGTCCTTGCCTTCACGGGATTTGACCATCAGCGTATCGCCGTTGAGGCTTTCCACAACGCCGCGAACGCGAGCCTTGTCGGCCGCATGTGCGGAGACTATGGTCAATGTGCCGAGGGCCAGTGCAGCACCCACGATTTTCAACTTTGATAGCGACATTCTGCTCTCCATATCTTTCATCTCCTGATACGTGATCCCCACACGGCCATCGGACACGGTGCGTAGGCGATCGTTTGGAAGATCGAATACCTTGCAATGGCACCTGAGCGGCAACAGCAATTGTTCCTCAATTCCGCCTTCTCATTCGGCGGGTTCGGGAATGCGTTACACAGATCACGGGGATGTGATCACGGCGCCGGGAATAAAAATTTGGCTGAACATGTAACAAGTCGCGGCCAAGAACGAATGACGGCCCATGGATGACTAAATCGGTATCGGAAGAGATTCTGAAGGGTTTGATGCTTCTATCGCTTGACGGCGATGAAGCGGCATACAGGCGCTTGCTCACAATCCTGCGTGATCTGCTTCTGACTTATTATCGGAAGCGTTTGGGATCGCGTGTTGAATGGGACGTCGAAGACCTTGTCCAGGAAGTGCTTCTGGCTTTGCACAACCGTCGGATAACCTACGATCGAGATCGACCGTTTACGGCGTGGTTTTTCCAGATCGCCAGATACAAGCTGGTCGACCACCTGCGTGTCGCCAAGCGCAAAAGCGAGAGTAACGTAGAACTGGACGATGAGTTGGCAGGCGATTTTCGAGAGGAAGCACTATTTGCGCATCTCGACGTCGATCGCCTGCTTGATCAGCTGCCTCTTAAACAGAGAGAGCTTCTCCGACAGGTCAAGTTATTCGGGAATACGACCGCTGAAGCGGCCGTCAATACGGGTCAGTCAGAAGTCATGGTTCGCGTGAGTATCCACCGAGGCATACGTGAGATCGGTCGCAGATTGGGCTTTGCCAATGACAAATAGTGATGAATTGATCGAGAAGCTGGTAACAGGCCTCGCTCCGGTACCTCCGCAGGCCCTGAAAAAGCGGCTGGCCCGCGTCGTGGGAATTGGAGTGCTGGGGGCAACAGTTGCGCTCTTGGCATCGTTCGCTATTCGCTCAAATAGCCATACCGTTTCCGTGGTCGCGTTTTTCGTAAAGTTTGCATATTCGGTTGGCCTGATGGCTATGCTGATCGTTGCGCTCGAGCAGATAGCCCGGCCGGGGGGGCGGATTGATGGTCCGTTACGCATCATCGGCGCGATATTCGCCATCATGGTGATATTGGCGATGACGCAGCTTGTCCTCTCTCCGTCGGCCTCCTATCGCGGTATCGTTCTTGGGTACTCCTCGCTGGTGTGCCCATTTCTGATCGCGGCGTTCGGTATTCCGGCGTTTGGCGCCAACATATGGTTTCTCCGCCAAGCGGCTCCGACGCAACCTAGACTCGCCGGATTCATTGCTGGTGCGTGTGCCGGCGCTACTGGTGCGTGGGTGTATTCCTGGGCCTGCATCGAGAACGGTATTCCGTTCATCACGATCTGGTACACGCTCGGGATCCTGTTGAGCGGGCTGTTAGGATGCCTCTTTGGTAGGATCCTTTTGCGTTGGTAGTTCCCATCGCAACGCTAGCTGCCCTTCTACATAGCTTGCGCCTCTTAATGATGCCTTCTGGTCAAAAATGACCAAATTTGCCGGCGCGGATAGTCACAAGCCTGTGAGGTTTGTAACGCCTGGCGATCAGCACCGAATGTATCAGGGCAAGCCACATCGTGGCTCCCCTTCTGAGCGGAACCCCCCGGACCAGTCCTCGGGGGAGCTCAGTCGTCCATTCGTGAAAGGAGAACTATATGAATCACCTGATTTCCGCTTTCGCCGCTCTTGCCGGCTTCGCCTTATCTTCCGCACCGGTCTACAGCGCTGAGCCTGTTAAAAATATCGTGTTGGTTCACGGCGCTTATGCTGATGGTTCCGGCTGGCGACAAGTTTCCGATATTCTCACGCACGAAGGATATAAGGTCACGGTCGTGCAAGAGCCCGAAACGTCACTTGCAGACGATGTCGCCGCCACGACCCGGGCTATCGATCTGGCTGGCGGATCGGTTGTTCTCGTCGGACATAGTTACGGCGGGATTGTAATCACGCAGGCAGGAAACGCACCAAGTGTGAAGGCGCTGGTATATGTCGCTGCGCTCGCACCGGATGCACACGAAGATCTGGCTGAGGTCCGCGGCAAATTTCCGGCTGCAACGAACAACGTGATCAAGAGCTCGGATCGGTTTCTCACGTTGGACCCCAAGACGTTCCATGAGGACTTCGCTGCAGACCTGCCTGAAGCTGACGCGGATTTCATGGCGCGATCTCAGGTTCCGGTGAGCGAAATGGCACTGAGCACAAAAGTCACCGAAGCCGCTTGGCGCTCCAAACCGAGCTGGTATGCCGTTGCGACTGACGATCACAAAATTAATCCCGACTTCGAACGGTTTATGGCCAAACGGGCCGGCAGTTCCACGATTGAGATCAAGGGAAGTCACGCCGTATACGTGTCGCATCCCCAGGCAGTCGCCGACCTTATCAAAGATGCGGCTGAAGGTGCCGCTTCGAACTAATTCAATTAGCGTTGACGCGCGGCCAGCACCCTCCCTGTCGTCTGCCCGATAAGCAGACAACTGCAGAGTTCTGTCATTCAACTCCTCGCTGATCGACACACGACGGTCACGCGTCATCCGCCCCTTCAAGCGATCAGCGACCTGCCGCGCTTGCGGCGCGCCTTCGCGGGCAGCCTGCGCGTAAAGCCCGCACCGATCAGCTGCTCAGTTCAATCCTTCCGTTATTGCCAGAACACTACTTGGCAAACTCAGGATACGCTTCCGTCAAAACTTGAAACGCTCCAGCCTCTGCAAAGCAATCTCCAAAGGCTAAACACATGTGGCGCCCGAAGGCGCCACATCTCAAAAACAACAAGACGGATAGCCGCTTAGACGACTTCTCTCATCCTGATCTTTTCCACGCTGTAAACCTGCCCGAAGCGATTGGCGAGGAAATCGCCGAGATCGATTTCTTCCTGGCAGACGAAGCCCTTGGCGGGCAGCTTGCCCTGGGCGAGCAGATCGAGCACGGTGGTAATGCCGGCGGCGGTGGTAATCTGGATCGCGCTCATCTTCTTGCCGGCGACGATGCCCGCATAGACCTTGTTGGCATAGGTCTCCTGCATGTAGCGGCCCTCGCGCCAGCCGCAGACGGTAACGAAGACGACGACCACGTCCTGCATGGTGGCAGGCAGTGCGTTCTCAAACAGATCCTTCAGCACATCGCGGCGGTTCCTGAGGTTCAGGTCGTTGAGCAGCGCCTTGATGATGGCCTGGTGGCCGGGATAGCGGATGGTGCGGTAGTTCATCGTGCGCACGCGGCCGGCCAAAGTCTTGGCCAGGGTTCCAAGGCCGCCCGAGGTGTTGAAGGCCTCATAGGTAACGCCGTCGAGCGAGAATTCTTCGCGCTCTTCCATGGCCGGCACCGTGACGAGCTTGCCTTCGACGATCGCTTCGCAAGGCTCGATATATTCGTTGATGAGACCGTCCGTGCTCCAGGTCAGATTGTAGTTCAGGGCGTTGGATGGATATTGCGGCAGCGCGCCAACGCGCATGCGCACGCTGTCGAGGCTGTCGAAATGCTTGGTAAGATCATTGGCGACGATCGAGATGAAGCCCGGCGCCAGGCCGCATTGCGGGATGAATGCCGTATTGGCACCCTGGGCTAGCTCTTCCACCTTTTTCGTCGTTGTGACATCTTCGGTGAGGTCGAGATAATGGACGCCGGCCTCAAGTGCCGCCTCTGCGACGAAGCCCGTGAGATGGAATGGTGCAGCCGACAAGACTGCGAACTTGCCTTTCAGCACGGCAACAAGCCCGGCGCGATCGGCAATATCGACGGCGGCGGTAGAAATCGCAGGATGGTGGTCGACCTTGTCCAGCTGCTCCTGGCTGCGGTCGGCGACGACAACCTTGTAATCGCCTGTTTCGGCCAGCATCAGAGCGATCGCCCCACCGATCTTGCCTGCGCCGATGACCACTATGTCTCTCATATGACTCCCCTGCATTTTATTGATAAGATTTTTATAAGTGTAGGCGGGAGCTGAACGATTCATAGCGACGAAAAATGTATTTCGTTGTATGAATTCATACAAAATGACGAAGTCGTTTCGCAGAATGCAGGAGCGCCATGCAGGTTACGGATAAGGATCGCGAACTGATCGCCTTGCTGGGCCAGGATGCCCGCATGCCCGTGGCGACGCTCGCCAAAAAAATGTCGCTGTCGCGCACCACCGTTCAGGCGAGGCTTGAAAGGCTGGAGCGAGAAGGCGTGATTGCCGGCTACGGCGTGCGGCTGTCGGAGACCTATCTTTCCGGCCTCATTCGGGCACATGTGCTGATCACGATCGCACCGAAGGCGCTGTCGGCGGTGACGGCATCACTGGGTGCGATCCCGGAGGTTACGACGCTTCATTCCGTCAGCGGCACATTCGACCTGATCGCCATCATCGCGGCGCCATCGATTTCCCAGCTGGACCAGCTGATCGACGAGATCGGCACGATCGACGGCGTCGAGCGTACTTTGTCGTCCATCATTCTTTCGACACGGATCTCGCGGTGAAAACGAGGATCAGCCGAGCGCTGCCGGCTCCATCTCGGGCGTGGTGGAAAGGACTGCTTCCTTCAAAGCCCGCGAATAGGGATGCTGCGGATTGTCGAGAACCGCGCGCGCGCCGCCCTGCTCGACGATCTCGCCCTTCTTCATGATAATGATGCGATCGCTGATATAGTAGGCGGTCGCCAGATCATGGGTGATGTAGATGATGGAGAGCCCGAGCTCCTTCTTCAACTGGCCGAACAGGTTGACGATCGCCATTCTAAGCGAGGCGTCGACCATCGAGACGGGTTCGTCGGCCACCAGCAACCGTGGCTGCGGAATGAGCGCCCGCGCAATGGCCGTTCGCTGCAACTGGCCGCCCGACAGCTCATGCGGAAATCGTCCCTTCACCTCGGCAAGCGTCAAGCCGATATGGGCAAGCGCCTCGTCGGCCATGCGCTCCACATCCACGCGGCTCGGCCGCGCACCGGATGGCGCGAAATTCCTCGCCGTTTCAAAAAGATACCGGTCGACCCTCTTCAGCGGATTGAATGCCTCGAACGGGTTCTGAAGTATCGGTTGAACTTCGCGCATGAAGGCGCGGCGCTCGGATCTGCCATGAATGGCAACGGGTTTGCCGCGAAAATTCAAGTTACCCGATGTCGGTGCCGTCTGGCCGAGGATCATCGAGGCAATGGTGGATTTGCCCGAGCCCGACTCGCCGACAATCGACAGGATTTCCGGCTCCTCTCCCAAACTCAGGCTGACATCGCGCACCGCCACTATCTGGCGACGGCTGAGCATGCCGCCCTGCCGGTAGACCTTGCTGACATGCGAGAGTGAAAGAAGATCGCTCATCGCCCTCCTCCCGTCACCGCGAAGCAGGCAACGCGCCGATCCGGTTCGACCGTCACCATGGGCGGCACTTCGCGGCTGCAGATGTCCATGCGCTTCGGACAGCGTGGATGGAAGCGGCATCCTTCCGGCGGCATGGCAAGGTTGGGCGGCCTTCCCTCGAGCGAGGGACGCGTCGAGATATCGCCGATCCGCGGCAGGCTTGCGACCAGATGCTGCGTATAGGGATGCAAGGGCAGCTGGAAAAGCTTGCGCGTCGGCGCCTCCTCGACCAGCCGGCCGGCATAGACGATGCCGATGCGATCGGAAACGGCGGCGTGAACGCCCATATCATGGGTGACAAACAGGAAGGACGAACCCATTTCGCGCTGTATCTCGCGGATCATCTGCAGGACATCGCGCTGGACGATGACATCGAGCGCCGTCGTCGGCTCGTCGGCGATGATGAATTCCGGCGTCAGGATGGTCGCGAGCGCAATCGTCATGCGTTGGCGCATGCCGCCGGACAATTCATGCGGATAGGCATCGAGGAGATGGGCGTCGAGTTTCAGCCGCTGGAGATGGGCGCCAACCCGGTCAAAGAAGGTAGCGCGATCGACCTTCATGTGGCGGAAGGCAAAATCCGTGAACGAATACCGGATGCGCCGCACCGGATTGAGCACGTTCATCGAGCCCTGCATGATATAGGACAGATACCGCCAGCGAAGCGATGCCCGCTGCTCCGGCGTCATGGCGTAGATATCCTGCGTTCCGCCGTTGAAGTGAAATTTGACCGCACCGGAGACGACGCGAAGCGGTGGCCGGATGGCGCCCGCGATGGTCTTGATCAACGTCGTCTTGCCGCTGCTCGATTCACCCGCAACCCCATAGATCTCGCCGCGGCCGATCGACAGGCTGACATCATCCACCGCCCGCACCTCGCGATCGACGCCATAGAGGAAGGCCCGGTAATATGCCCTAAGGTTGTTGACCTCGACGACAGCCTCCATGGCTAGCCTCCCATCCGGTTCAAACGACTGCGCGGATCGTTGTATTCATTCATCGACATCGACAGCAGGAAGAGCGCCATGAACAGCACCACGATGGCGGCGACGGGTGCCGCGACCCACCACCATGTTCCGGCGATCAGTGCCGAATGCGCATTGGCCCAATAGATCATCATGCCCATGGTCGGCGTTTCGATGTCGGTGAAGCCCAGCACCGAAAGCGTGATCTCCATGCCGATCGACCAGATCATATTGTTCATCGTCGTGGCGAAAACGATCGGCAGCACATAGGGCAGATGCTCCGCGACGAGGATCTTGCGCATGCTCATGCCGGAATAGATGCTCTGCGTGGTGAAGGGCCGTGTTTTCAGGCTGATCGCCACCGAACGGATGAGACGCGCGTCATAGGACCAGCCGAGCGACGCCATGACGACGATCAGCACCGTCCACGTCATTTCGTCCTTGAGCACGAAATAGAACAGGATCAGCAGCGGAAACTGCGGAACGACCATGATGCTGTCGTTGATCGCCATCAGCACGCGATCGACGGTGCCGCCGGCATAGCCGGCCACCAGCCCCACGACCAGCGAGATGATGCGGGACAAAAAGGCAACGCCGATACCGAAATAGAGCGTGTTGCGAAGCGCGACGGCGAGTTGCCAGAAGACATCCTGGCCGCGCGATGTCGTCCCCAGCCAATATTGCCCGTCCGGCGGCATGTCGGGCGGCAGCAGATAGAGATCGGAAGGGCCGTAGGGCGAGAAATAGGACAGGATCACCATTCCGACGATCACGGCAAACAGCAGCAGGCCGCAGAGGAATTCGGCATTCTGGCGAGCGAGGTCGCGAACGATCGTCAGCATGGCCTACTCCACCTTGATGCGCGGGTCGATCAGCGGACCCAATATGTCGATGATGAATACGGCCGCCGCGACGCCGACAATCGACAAAGCGCTGAGCCCCAGAACAAGGCTGTAATCGCCGGCATGAACGGCCGAAATCAGAAGATTGCCTATACCGGGATAGCCGAAGACGATCTCGGTAATGACGGTGCCATTGAAGACGGCGCCGAGCGACATGGCAAGTCCGGTGAACTGCGGCACCATGGCATTGCGGGCGATATAGGAGCGCAAGATTCTGCGCTTCGGTACACCGCCGAGTTCGGCGAAGACGACGTAATCCTCGGTGATGATATTGGAGACCAGCGCCCGCATGCCGATGAGCCAGCCGCCGGTCCCGACAAGGATCAGGGATAGTGCCGGCAAGAGCGAGTGCCGCAAAATATCGAGCACCAGCGCAAAGGACAGCTGCAGATTGGTGTTCATCTCATAGCCGCCATTGATCGGCAGGATCGGCCAGATATAGCCGAAGAGAATGATCAGCACGAAGGCCAGGATATAATAGGGTATCGGCTGCATGGCGATGAAAACGAGACTGACCGCCTTCAGCACCATATTCTTGCGATAATAACCCGCCAAAGCGCCGATCATATTGCCGAGCAGGAATGTGATCACCGTCGAAACGGTCATCAGGCCGATCGTCCAGGGCAGCGCCCTCGCGATGATGGCGGAAACCGGCGTCGGAAATGCCGAGAGCGACGGCCCGAGATCGCCTGTCGCAAGGCGTCCCCAGAAATGCAGATATTGCTGCCAGATCGAGCCTCCGACACCGTAGAGTTCCCGCAGGGACTCGCGCATCAGCTCGACGGCGCGGGGATCCGATTGCCCCATCTGCTGAATGGCGCCGATGCTTTCCTCGACCGGGTCGATCGGCGTCAGATGCGTGATGAAGAAAGTCGCTGATATGCCGAGGAAGACGACGAGCAGAAACTGGCCAAATCGTTTCAACACGAAAACTGGATAGGACGTCATGCCGTCGTTTTCCTTACTGCTCGCACTTCATTTTCTATCGAAAAGATCGCCGGACCCGTTTCGCGCCCGGCGACAGGTGCCTGACGCGGCGCATCTGCCGCATCAGGGTCGGGAGAATTAAGGCTGCGCCGGCTTGAGCTTCACCATCATCAACCGCGAGTTCGCCCAATTGGGAACGGGGTCGGTGTAGGGATCTGCTATCGTCGGATAACCCTTCCAGTAGGTCGTATCCATCGACGTGAAGACGTTATAGGACATCAGGGGGATGGTCGGCATTTCACGGGTGACCAGCTTCAGATAGTCCTTGCCGAGCTCGATGCCCTTCTGATCATCGGCGCTGATGCGACGGATGTTCTCGATGATCTTGTCGAGTTCGGGATTGGACCAGCGCTGCCAGTTGCGCGGCGCCTGGTTCTCACCCTTCTTGGCGACGAACTCGGAATGCCAGCTATCGAGGAAGAAGGACAGGTCGGGATCGCCGCCCCAGGTCTCGACGCTCCAGGCGATGGCAACCTGGTAACTGCCGGGCTGCAGTCCCACCTGCCAGAGGCTTGTGGTGGGCGCGGCCTTGGAGTCGATCCCGAAAGCCGCCCATTGCTGGGCAATCAGCGTGCCGGCGCGGGTGAAGACCGAGCGGGTATCGCCCTCGACCGTCAGGCGGATCTTGAAGGGCTGGCCGTCGGGCGTCATCCATTTGCCACCCACCTTCTTGAAGCCCGCCTTTTCCAACAGCTCGGCGGCAGCCTGCGGATCGGGCTTCCACCAGCCGTAACCGAAGGCCGTGCTGATGGCGGCCGGATCCGTCGGGATCTGGTCCTTGTATTTCGGCTGCTTGCGCAGGATATCGGCCATCTGCTGGCCGACCGTCGGATCATAAGGCTTGATCTTGCGCTTGCCGGTGTCGATCTCGAAGTTCTTCAGCCAATCCTGCAGCGGCGCCTGATAATCCGTCATGGCGATCGCTGTCGGCGGAACGCCGAGCGCGGAAAGCGTCGCCGCGCCACGGTAGCTCGCCATATCGACGGCCTTGATATCGATCAGCAATGCCAGGGCCCAGCGCACATCGGGATTCTGGAACAGCGGATCCTGATTGTTGAAGATCACGGCAGGCAGGGTCGGATCCGGATGGGCGAAGGGGAAGCCGGGGAACCAGCTGTCGACCGTCTTCGACTTCTCCTTCAGCGTGAACATGCCTTCTGGCGTGTTGTCGTGGATGATATCCAGATTGTGCTCGAGCTGCGCGATGGTGCGCTTATCCGGCGGGCCCGGATCCACATAGCTGACGTATTTCGGAGCCGGCTCGCCAAAGCGCGCCAGCGAGGTGCGCTGCCAGTCGTCACGCTTCTCCCAGGTATACCATTTGCCCTGCGGATCGTAGGCCTTCAATTTGTAGGCGCCGAGCGAGACGGGATTGGCATTATCATAGCGAACGGGATCGGCGACCTTCTCGAAAACATGCTTCGGCATGATCCAGGCCCCGTTCCAGCGAACGGTGAAGATGGCGTGAAAGCGCGAATTCGGCTTTTTCAGCTTGAAGACGACGGTATAGGGATCAGTCGCCTCGACGCTGGCGACCTGGACCGAAAAGGCAGCACTCCAATTCATGCCCGGCTGATCCATCTGGGTCTTGACGGTGTAGACTACGTCGTCGGCGGTGAATTCGACGCCGTCGCTCCAATAGATGCCCTTGCGCAGTTTCACCGTCATCTGGGTGAAATCGTCATTGTATTGCGGCTTGTCCGCTGCGAGGGAATTGTCCCAGGTCGAACCGCCCAGGCCTTTTTCCGGATCGATGTACCAGAGCGTATCCATGGTCAGCTGCTGAAGGCCGGTCGAAACGCCGCCTCCGCCATTGACCCAGATATTGAACCAGCCCGGATTCTTGATCGTTCCCTCAGGGTTTTCGACGATCAAGGTCTCCTTGCGAGGCAAAGAGGTATAGTCCTGAGCCTTGGCTGCCGCAACGAGGCCGAACGTGGCCAGTGCGACACCGAAGGCAAGCTTCTTCCACTGCTGCATGATCTCCTCCCATTTTTATCGACTGTGCGGCGTACCCAAACGATGGGAAACGTGCCGCGACGTTCACCCCTTTTTCCCCCGTGGGCCGCGCAAGCTGCGCGGCGACGGGGCCTGCTAAAGGCCTCGATCGCCTCCTCGCGACCTTCGACCGTTTTCTGTGCCGGGACATCGCCCCGGCGGCCGGCCGTCACACAGCCAGCCGGATCACCGTATAGGATAACGGTTTCAACGTGGCACGAAGCCGGCCATCCTCGATTTTGGCGTCTCCGGTGTTGGTCGGGACAACTGCGTTCGGCTGCGCCGCCGTGTTGACCGCCTGCAGATTGTTGTGAACCATCTCATGCTGTTCGACAACGCGGGCTCCGGCAAAGCCTTCGAGACGGGTGTCGAGATCGAGTGCGCTGTCGGGATGACGGTTGACGGCGAATAGCGTCACCATTTTACCCAGCTCATCGTGGACGGCCGACACGTCGAGATAGGGCACGTCGTCCGCCTCGTCGCTGTCATAGGTCGGGCCATCGGTGATGAGGCGCAGCGCATAACCGCGACCATATTTCGAGGCGAAATAGAGCGGGTAATAGATGGTCTGCCGCCAGGCCGGACCGCCGTCTTCCGTCATGATCGGAGCGATGACGTTGACGAGCTGGGCTATGCAAGCAATGCGCACGCGATCGGAACGGCGAATGAACGTGTTGAGAATGCCGCCGACCTGCAGCACGTCTTCGAAATTATAGACATCCTCGAGCAGATGCGGCGCATCCGGCCATTCGTCACGGGCAAGGATTTCCTTGTCCTGCTGATTGGAATGGTACCAGACATTCCATTCGTCAAAGGAAATGCCGATCGTCTTCTTCGACCGCTTCTTCGCCTTGATATAGTCGATGACACCGCCGATGGTGACGATATAGCGGTCGAGCTTTTCGGCCTTGGCCAGATAGTTGAGCGTGTTCTTCTCGCGATTGGCGAAATACATATGCAGCGAGATATGATCGGCGCTGTCGTAGCACTGCTCCAGAACCTGCGCTTCCCAATCGGGATAGGTCTTCATGTCGGAATTCGACGAGCCGCAGACGACCAGCTCCAGCGACTTGTCGAAGCCGCGCATGGCCTTGGCGGTTTCATCGGCGAGACGACCATATTCAAAGGCCGACTTGTGGCCGACCTGCCAGGGGCCGTCCATCTCGTTGCCAAGGCACCAGAGCTTCACGCCGTGCGGATCGGACCAACCATGCTTGCGGCGCAGGTCCGACCAATAGGTGCCGCCGGGATGATTGCAATATTCAAGGAAGTTGCGAGCATCGTCGAGACCACGTGAGCCAAGGTTGACGGCGAGCATCGGCTTAGTATTGGCCTTCTTGCACCAATCGACGAATTCGTTGACGCCGACCTGGTTACTCTCGCGGGTTCGCCAGGCAAGATCGAGGCGCACGGGGCGCTCGGATCGTGGCCCGACACCGTCTTCCCAGTTATAGGCGGAAACGAAATTGCCACCGGGATAGCGGCAATAGGGCGAATTCAGCTCGCGGACCAGCTCGATGACGTCCTTGCGAAAACCATGCTCATCGGCAGTCAGGTGACCGGGCTCGTAGATGCCACCATAAATCGCCCTGCCCAGATGCTCCAGAAAAGAGCTGTAAAGCCGATCGTCAATGTCGGCAATTCGGAAATCACGATGGACGGTCACATGCGCCTTCACGGCCTTCCTCCCATATATATCAAATATCTCGTTCTTATACCTTGATCTTGATATACTTTTGGAAGGTCGTCAACACTCCCTCGGTGGAAAACAGCCTGGAGATTGCAATGATGTCCACCCTTCAGTAGGGGAATGATATGCAAAAACAAAAGCTTATAAAAAATACGACTTATCTGAAATTTATCTCGATCTTACGCTATATATCATAATTTATGATACACAACTATGCCAGGTCGACGCGCATCAGAATATCGCGGCCATAATTGCCGAAGCCGCGACCGAAAATATTGACGCCGCCCGTGTTGCGTGCGTCATCGGCAATCCCCACTCGCAACCGGATTGAGGAATGCTGGCTGATGGCGAGATCGTCGATGGTCACATCGGAAGCGGCAACGCCGTCGATGAACGTGCCCTTCTTCGAGATTCGCCAGGTCTTGAGCTTGCCGTATTGAGAGCCTTCCAGCTTCCACCAGCCCGGCGTGAAGGCCCCGCGCTTGTCGCCGTAATCGCCGGGCGACGTCCATGTGCCGACGGCGACGCCATTGATCCAAACGGTGATGTCGGACGGCCAGTCTGGATTGGTGCCGGGCACTTCGGACGACAGCTCCATCGAGAATTCGATGGCATTGACATTCCGGTTCAAGATCTTGGCATTGTTCGGGAATTTATACTCGACATGGCCGCGGCCGAACCATAAAAGACCGGCCTGCATGCGCTGTGGATCGAGGAAATAGTCTGGAACGTCGAGGAGGCCGATCACGCCTTCGGTCGAACATAGACCACAAGGCGCGTGCGTCTCGCAGCTCGTATAGAGGCCGATCGGCATGGCGACCTCGATCACGTCCTCATCGTGCTTGAAGGCCTGATCCTCGAAACTCAGCAGGATTTCATCGTAAAGCGCGGTGCAGATCTTCTGGTAGCCCTTGCGCGCTTTCGCAGCCTTGGTCTCGACAAGACCAGCCTCTTCGAGAATCATGATCGCCGTTGCGACGGTGGATTGCGGCAGATCGAGTTCCCGGGCGATTTCGTTGACGTTCATCGAGCCTTTGACGCAGAGAAGTTTCAGCATCTCGACGCGGGCCGGCGCTGAAAGTGCCCTGAAGACCGCGGCGTTCTCACCCGCATAAATTGTTAGAAAGCCGCGCTGCATCGAATCCTGAATACCCCATCAATGGATATCATTTATATCAGGATTTTTGATTTCACAAGAGATATCAGCCTTTGGCGTCTTCCGATGCGAACAGGAAGACGCCATCAGGTCATTCCCGCCATACAACTCCCGGCGATGGGAGCGTCGCCCGTGCCTCGGACGCCGGCGGTGTCATTTGCACGTCTCTATTCGTTTCAACGCGGCCGTGATGCCTGATAGTGAGTAGGAATAGCTTGTGGCGGTGCCGCGTTTGGACGTTGCCTGCAGTTCCAATTGCGCGCCGTCCTTCATGGCCCCGATCATGGAAGGTTCCTGCGTTTCATCCCTCACCCAGCCGTGCCGGTCTTTCGTGAACATCGGAAAGGTCTTGTCGCCAACCGCGGCGGTCATTTGCGCGCCGTCTTTCAGATCATAGCCCATCGCGGCTTCGGGAACCAATTTGTCGCCGGGAGACAGGCGCGAGACGATGAAGAAGTTGTCGCCATGGTCGACATTGGCGGGTTGCCGCGCGACCGGCCTCGACAGCACGTAGCAACTGACACTATCGCCGGATTTATAAGAATATGCGCCCCAATGATCGAATTGATCGATACGGACGGGCACTTCCGCATGCGCAATACCGGCGCCGAATGCGACGAAGACCAGAGCGGGGGCGAATTTTCTAGCAAACATAGTTTCCTGCCATTTCTTGTTTCAAGGACGTTGAAAGCGAGAGATGTACTCACACGCACGGCAGTTTCGGTGCGGTGCGTTATCCGATTGTTAATGTCTTCGTTAAAATTTGTTCATGTTAGGTGACACGCAGGAAACCATGACGGAGGAGAATTCAATCATGCCGGAGGTGATCATCTCCGTCCGGAACGATCCATCGGATGCGCACCGCCGCGCGATTCTCACCTCACTTCGGCACCCTCGAAAACTATCCGGAAGAGATGCCACGCTTCTTCTATCGCAAGAGCTTCAGACATTCCGCGCCGCGACGGAGATACCTATGCGTGAGAAGAACAAGCGAGGACATAAAGTCGTCAGGCGTCAGCCGTCTCCCGAGCCTCCGCCGACATTGACAATCAGTTCACCGATTGCACTGTTCCATCCATCCAGGTCTATGCGCATATACCTGTCTGTACTCACGGGCTTTGCAAGCCATTGCGTAAAAACGCGCCGACGGACGTCTCACATACGTTCCGCTTGTTCGCGTCGACACGCGGTGGCATGAAATCGAGCCGAGCAAACCGGAATAACAGGATGGTATCATGAAGAAGATCGGTTTCCTTTCATTCGGCCACTGGACGCCGTCACCGCAATCGCAGACACGATCGGCAGGCGACACGCTGCTGCAATCGATCGATCTCGCCGTCGCGGCTGAGCAATTGGGCGCGGACGGCGCCTATTTTCGCGTGCACCATTTCGCGCGTCAGCTTGCTTCGCCCTTCCCCCTGCTGGCAGCCGTCGGCGCCAGGACCAGCCGCATCGAAATCGGCACGGCTGTTATCGACATGCGCTACGAGAACCCGTTCTATATGGCGGAGGATGCCAGCGCTGCCGATCTGATCGCCGGCGGCCGGCTGCAGCTCGGCATCAGCCGCGGCTCCCCGGAACAGGTGGTCGATGGATGGCGCCACTTCGGCTATACGCCGATGGATGGCGAGAGCGACGCCGATATGGGACGCAGGCATACGGAAGTGCTGCTCGATCTCCTGCGCGGTGAAGGGTTTGCTCAGCCCAATCCGCGTCCGATGTTCCCCAATCCCCCCGGCCTCCTGCGCCTCGAGCCGCATTCCGAAGGTCTGCGCGAGCGGATCTGGTGGGGTGCGGGCTCCAATGCCACGGCCGAATGGGCGGCAAAGCTCGGCATGAACCTGCAGAGCTCGACGCTCAAGGACGACGAAAGCGGCCAGCCCTTCCACGTCCAGCAGGCCGACCAGATCAAGCTCTACCGCGAGGCTTGGAAAGAGGCAGGACACAAGCGCGAACCACGCGTTTCAGTGAGCCGCAGCATTTTCGCTCTGGTGAACGATCTCGACCGCGCCTATTTCGGCAGCAGCGGCAAGGACGCCGACAAGGTCGGCTTCATCGACGAAAAGACGCGCGCCATCTTCGGACGCAGCTATGCGGCCGAGCCCGACGTGCTCATCGAGGAATTGGCGAAAGATGAGGCGATCGCGGCAGCCGATACCCTGCTCCTGACCGTGCCCAACCAGCTCGGCGTCGAATACAACGCCCATGTCATCGAAACCATTCTGACCCATGTCGCTCCGGCGCTGGGATGGCGATAAGGCAATTCCCAGCGTCAACGTTGGCGCCCGGATTGTATAAACCTGCCGCGACTGCCCGCGAAATTCGACTTTCGCGGGCAGTGCTTTCAAACATTCCCCGCCGAAAGGCCGGGCTTGCGGATCATGCTACGGCATCTTGGCGTCGCAAGACATGAAGCGCTGCTAGCACCAGCAACGCCATGAGCGTGGCAAAGCCCATCAGCGGCCATGCGCTGTCGCCGCCCAATGCGGTCACCGCCAGCGTTCCGACGACGCTCACGATCAGGCTCTGGATGCAGAAGTAGAACGCCACCGCCGATCCTGCGATATCGCCGAATTCCGCAAGCGCTCCGTTCGCCGTCACCGATGCCGTGAAGACGATCCCAAGGGCCATGATCCACATTGGCAACACGAAGCTTGTAAAGGACGGCGAGCCGTAGACCTGACCGAGCGCCAGACCAGCCGCGCCGACAAGAAGCAGTGCCATGCCCCGCGCGACACAGCCTGCAACGCCCCATTTCTCGACAAATAATCCGGCAAAGCGCGCCGCCGCGATCATCACGACCGCGACCGTTGCGAATGCCATGCTGAAGCCGAGTTCCGAATAGCCGGCCCTGCTGATCAGCACGCGGGGCGCCGTCGAGAAGAACACGAAGAACGTGCCCATGCCCGCACTGAAGGCCAGCGTGTAGGTCCAGAACGGCAGGCTTTTGAAGATCGGCCAGATGGAGCGACGTTGCCCGCTCGAACCTGTAGGCCGCGTTTCATGCCACCTTGCCATGGCGTTGGCGGTCGCAGCCAGGGCCAGAAGCGCCAGCACCATGAAAATGGCACGCCATCCGAAGCGATCGGCGATTATCGCACCTGCTATCGGGCCGAGTGCGGGCACGAAGGACAGGATCGAGCCGAAGGCGGCATAGATGATGGCCTGTTCCGGTCGATTGCCATAGACATCCCGGACGGTGGCAAAGGTTGCAACCAATGCCGCCGAGGCACCCATGGCCTGCAACAGCCGGCAAAGGACGAAGGCAGCCGCCGTCGATGAGCCAGCCGCTCCGAGGGAGGCTGCAGCGAACAGGATCGCCCCGGCAAGCAGCGCGGGACGGCGGCCGATGCGATCCGAAAGCGGGCCGAACAGGGCCTGCCCGAGGCCAAGCATGATCATATAGAGGCTCAGCGTCAGCTGAATAATCGAAGGCGTCGTGTTCAGAGTGCCGGGCATCGCTGGAACGACGGGAAGATAGATATCCATCGCCAGCGAGGCGAGAATGTCAAAGGGCGCCATCAGCAGCAGCGCCGCCGGCAGCGAGTAAGCCCAGGACGGGCGTATGTCAGACATGAGAAAATTCCGCTCGAAAGAGAAATCGGGCGGCGTCTGCCACTGGGGTCCAGTTGGAATGAGTTCAACAGCGCGCCGCAACAACAAGAAGCTGTTGCGGCTTATCTATCTGCTGACTTTAGGGTCCCCATGCCAATGGCTCCGTGGCGAGATAGGTGATGATGGCCAGCCTTTAGCAGATGCCGTCAATTCGAACAATGATGTTGCAAGGTGCATGCGACCGCAACCTACGAATGAAGATGCGACAATCACGCCGCATGCCCTAACTGCTTGCACAGGCGCCTCGAAGGCTGCCGATGAAATGGTCGCGAACGCAGGCCTGGGGCATTTTCGCCGGCGCACACTATCCCGGCATCTCCTCGATTTCCGCCAGCAACCACTGGCGAAACACCTTCATCGATGCCGTTTCCGCCCGCGATTTCAATCTCGTCAGCCAGTAGCTGCCGGTCATCGCCGTAATCTGGAACGGCTGCATGATGCGCCCGGCCTGGATGTCATGGGAGAACATCGCAACGGGCACGAGCGCAACGCCGACGCCGCGTGCAGCCGCCTCCACCAGCGTCAGTGACGAATCGAACATCCAGCCGCGAAGATGCGGCGGCGGCAGGCCCGCAACCCTGAACCAGAGCGACCATTCGTCGATCCGGTAGGAGCGCAAAAGCTCGACCTCGGCAAGATCGGCCGGCGTGCGCAATCGCTCGCCGATATCAGGCGTGCAGACCGGGGACAGTGGCGCGTCCATCAGATGGATCGCCTCGGTTCCGTGCCACGCACCATCGCCAAAGCGCAGGAAGAAATCCAACCCGTCAAGCACCATGTCGGCGCGGTTGTTGTTGGTCTTCAGGCGCAGGTCGACATGCGGATGCTGCGCCTTGAAGCTGCCGAGGCGCGGCAAAAGCCAGCCGATGGCAAATGTGCCGACGACGCCGATCGTCAGGATTTCGGCAAAGTTCCCTTCCTCCAGCTGGCTGAGCGTGGCGCTCATGCGGCGAAAGGCATCGGTCAGCACGGGCAGCAGCGCGTGCCCCTCGTCGGTCAGGGCAAGACCGCGCGGCAAACGCTTGAAAAGGGTTACCCCCAGCACGTCCTCCAGTGCCTTGACCTGATGGCTGATGGCCGTCTGCGTCACGCGTAGCTCCAGGCCCGCCCGCGTGAAGCTGCAATGACGCGCCGAGGCTTCGAAAACGCGCAGCGCATTCAGCGGCAGCTGTGAGATGTCCATTTGTGTCCTAAGACCAAGTTTTTCTCATGTCTAAGCCCATAATTGATCGTTTGTCTAGGGCAGGAAGCAGCGCCATAGTCCGCTTCGCAAGGTGATTTGCAGGGTTCCAATGACGTCCACGGGGCCTGAGACGCAGCTTTTTGCTCAATATCAATCGAAGTGGAAACGAGATGACGATCTTATTGTCACGCCGGCAAAGCCTTGCCGGCGGTTTGCTTGCGCTGCCTGTTCTGGCAGGGCTAAGCGCGGTTGGACGCACTGCAGACGATAATTCGGGTGACGCGCAGCTTGCAGTGCTCGAGAGCAAGCACCCGGGCCGCATTTGTGTCGGCATTCTTGATATGGCGAGCGGCAAGCGCATCGAGCACCGTGCCGGCGAACGCATCCTGATGTGCAGCACCTTCAAGGCGCTGGCGGCGGCCCTAGTGCTGACACGCGTCGACAAAGGCGAGGAAAAGCTCGACCGGCGCATTCGTTACTCGGAAGGCGACATCATCGGCGGCTCGCCAGCAACCAAGTTGCACGTAGGCGACGGCATGACGGTGGCAGAACTTTGCGCTGCAGCCGTCACGCTCAGCGACAACACGGCAGCGAATCTGCTGCTTGCGAGCTTCGGCGGCCCCAAGGCGCTCACCGCCTTCTGCCGAAGCCTCGGCGACGAGATGACCCGCCTCGATCGCATAGAGCCGGCATTGAATTACCACGACACGCCGGACGACCAGCGCGACACGACCACGGCCATCGCAATGCTGGAAAACCTGCGGCGGCTTCTGTTTACCGATGTGCTTTCGGCGGCCTCGCGATCGCAATTGGCCGCATGGCTGATCACCAACAAGACGGGGGACGCCCGCCTGCGCGCCGGCGTCCCGAAGGATTGGCTGGTGGGCGACAAGACCGGCACAAACGGTGACAGGGCCGGCAATGCCAACGACATTGCGGTATTGTGGCCGTCGAACCGCGCGCCGATCCTCGTGACGGCCTATTGCGAAATACCGTCGATCGCAGCGAACGAACGCAACGCAATCATCGCCGAAATCGGTCGCATCGCCGCGGCGATCTGAGATCGCCCTTCATCCATCAACTTGGGGATATCATCTTGAATATACGTGCCATTTCGCTGCCGAAACTCGGAATAATCAGCTCCTGCCTCCTCTATGGCGCAGGCGCCCATGCCGAAGACATTGACCAAGCTCGCCTGGAGCGGGCCGTCAACGAGACCGTCCGCCCGCTCATGAAGGAAAACGACGTGCCGGGCATGGCAATCGCCGTCACCGTCAAGGGCAAGCGCTACGTCTTCAACTACGGTGTCGCCTCGAAGGAAAGCGGCCAGAAGGTGACGAACGATACGATCTTCGAGCTCGGCTCCATCAGCAAGACCTTTGCGGCGACGCTTGGCTCCTACGCCGAAGTCAGCGGGAAGCTGTCTTTCTCCGACAAGGCGACGAAATACATGCCCGAGCTGGCAGGCACGGCTTTCGACAAGATCAGCCTTCTCGATCTCGGTACATACGCGGCCGGCGGCCTGCCCCTGCAATTTCCCGACAGCGTCAGCAATGAGGGGATGGTTGACTATTATCGCAACTGGCATCCGTCCTTTGCGCCCGGCGCGTACCGGCAGTATTCCAACCCCAGCATCGGCCTGTTCGGCTACCTGGCCGCGCGCGCTATGGGCCAGCCGTTCGATACGCTGATGCAGGACAAGATTCTTGCCGGCTTCGGGCTCAAGCACACCTATGTCCACGTTCCAGCCGCCGAGATGGGCAACTATGCCTATGGCTATTCGAAAAAGGGCAAGCCGGTCCGCGTGGGACCCGGCGTTCTGGATACGCCCGCCTATGGCATCAAGACCACGGCGTCCGATATGCTTGCCGTTCTCGAGGCCAATATGGATGCCTCGAAGCTCGACGGAACATTTCAGCGGGCAGTCGAAGCGACGCATGTCGGCTATTACACCGTCGGCAACATGACGCAGGGGCTTGGTTGGGAAATCTATGCCTATCCGACGACGCTTGCCCGCTTGCTTGCCGGCAACTCGTCCGACTTGGCGCTCGACCCGCATAAGGTCACCCGGCTCGATCCGCCGCAACCGCCACGCAAGGATGTGCTGGTCAACAAGACGGGCTCGACGAACGGCTTTGGCGCCTATGCGGCCTTCATTCCCGCCCGGCAGGTCGGCATCGTCCTCTTGGCAAACAGGAATTTTCCGATCCCGGCCCGCATTTCCGCGGCCTACAAGATCTTGACCGCGGTCGAAAGCCTGTCGGGATCGAACGCGGCACAGTAGAAAGCGGCTGAAGGATTAGTCTGCTTCGACAAACGGCCGGCCCTCGGAAAAGCATCAAGGCCGGCCTGATCATTTTATGGATTGCCAGAAGACCGTCGCGAGACAGCATCTGCCTTGGAGGCCTCTGCCCCGTTGAAGAATTCCTGCAGGAGGCGGGTAATGCGCTCTGGCGATGTACCCTTTACATATTCTTCCTGCATCCGGCGTCTGACCAACATTTCTAAGACTGACATGTCTTTCACCTCATATATCCGGCGCAAGCAAAATATCCCTCTCAGCGGCGTGGGAGGCAAGTTACAGTTTTTTCATGATTTTATCGGCTCCCCGGCAAAGCGCCCACCTTCCGCTACCGCTCCCTGACCGGCGGCAGGTTTGACCGAAGCGTGACCGATCTGCCACTTGCCAAATGTCGGCGCATCGTAGAATTGAAAGCGGCCAATCGGTCGGTTGTTTGCGCTTCCTTAACTTCCGTGCTTTAGCGGGCCACACCCCGACCTTTGGATGATGTCGCCTGCAAGGAATGAATAATGCCCATAAAGAAAAGCTCTGCCTCTGACGTTTTCCAGCGCAAGATTTCGGATTTCTGCGATATGCGGCTCAAGCCGCTGCTTCAGCCGCGTAGCTTCGAGAATATCAAAGGCTTCATGATTGGCCTGATCGTTTTCCAGTCGCGCCCTCCTCTTCGGGCAGGCCGCGTCGACTGGCAGGAAATCGCCTCTCTCTGCGGCATGGACGAGGAAATGAGCCCAGAACTGAAGCGCGCGGCCCAACCCGGCTTCGACGCTATTCTTCGCTGGCTTGGGGCAGCGAAAACCAGCACGGCACGGAAGTTGCCCGTCGCCGCGAAGCGCCCTCTGCGGGTTCCCGCCAAGCCTATTTCCGCTCAGCCTTTGCGTCGTCTGGCCTCCTAAAGTGAACTGCGTACCGGCCGCCCATGGCCGGTACGTCCTTTATCTGCCTCGGCAGAACGCAAAACCCACACAGCATCGAATGCCGATCCAATCGGCAAGGCCGGCTGCTAGGACGCGGCGCTATCCTCGTCCGTGACCGGCTTTTGTTGCGGCGCGACAACTGATCGACGCCGGCCGGATGCTGTGAAGATCGGCGAACCGGGCATCGATAGCTGGGTGAGACCATGGATGCTTATCAATGCGGATACAGCTTCAGGCAGCAATTGACCATTAATTCTATAGAGAAAGGAATGAAGACGCGACGGCATCCTTAAAAACGAAATGGCTTTTCTCGAACCCCCGCTTCGAATGCGGCATCGTGGCGCCGAATGAAATCGGAGCCTGCCCATGAACGCGCAATTGCACCATATCAACGCCAAGCACCCCGAGGCCGCCTTGCTGGAGACTGAGCAACAGGCGCTGGCCGTCGCGCAGGAACTGGCTCAACGTTTTGCCGCCACAGCCTCGGAGCGCGACAGCGAGAGGTTGCTCCCCTTTGCGGAAATGGACGCACTGGCACTATCCGGCCTGCTGGCGATCACCGTCCCCGAGGAATATGGCGGCCTTGACGTTTCGAATGCCACGCTCGCGGAGATCACCGCGATCCTCGCTCAAGCCGACGGCTCGATCGGGCAGATACCGCAGAATCATTTCTACATCCTCGAAGCCCTGCGCATCGACGGCTCTGAAGATCAGAAGCGCTATTTCTTCGGTCGCGCATTAGCCGGCGATCGCTTCGGCAACGCCCTCTCCGAGCGCGGCACGAAAACGGTTGGGCACTATGAGACCCGCATCACCCGGGATGGTCCCGGCTATCGCATCAACGGCCGCAAGTTCTATTCAACCGGCGTTCTCTTTGCCGATTGGGTCACCGTCTTCGCGCTGGATGAAGCCGACAAGCTGGTCATGGCTTTCGTGCCGAAGGGCACGGAAGGCATCGAAATCATCGACGATTGGGATGGCTTTGGGCAGCGCACCACAGGCAGCGGCACCACGGTTCTGGACAATGTCTATGTGAATGCCGATCATGTGGTCCTTCATCACAAGGGTTTCGAACGGCCAACGACGATCGGGGCGGTCGGACAGATCATCCATGCCGGCGTCGATCTCGGCATTGCCCGGGCCGCCTTTGCCGAAACGCTTGACTTCGTGCAGACCAGATCGCGCCCCTGGACGGATAGCGGCGTCGAGCGCGCAAGCGACGATCCGCTGACGATCGCCAAGGTCGGCCAGATCGCCATCCGGCTCGAAGCTGCAACCGCGACCATCGAGCGCGCCGGCCGCAAGGTCGATGCCGCGCAGGTCGAGACGACCGAAAAGAGAGTGGTCGAGGCGACGCTGGCCGTCGCTGCCGCCAAGGTACTGACGACGGAAATCGCCATCGAGGCGACGAATACGCTGTTCGAGCTTGCTGGAACGGCATCGGTCAAGCTCGACCTCAATCTTGACCGGCACTGGCGCAATGCCCGTACGCATACGCTCCATGATCCCGTTCGCTGGAAATATCACGTCGTCGGCAACTACCATCTCAACGACGTCATTCCGCCGAAGAACGGCGCGCTCTGATAAAAGCACAAGCAAAAGCCCCGTTGCAGATGTTAGGACGGGGCTTTTTCCGTTCGATGACATCGGATCAGCTGTAAAGGCTGACCTCGGGAATCCGATCGTTCAGCACGAATTCACCGACTTCCTTGGCCTTGTAGAAGACCGGATCGTGCAAGGTATGGGTCCGAACATTGCGCCAGTAACGGTCGAAACGATATTTCTCCGCGGTCGAACGCGCGCCGGTCAACTCGAAGACGCGTGAGGTGATATCAAGCGAAACGTGGGTCGCATGCACCTTCGCCGCATAGGCTTCGGCCGCCGCCTCGCCGCGCTCCCGCGCCGTCGCCTTATACCCCTTGGCTAGAGCTTCCTGGACCGCTGCCGCGGCACTGTCGGCCAACGCTGCGGAGGCCTTGAGCGCAGCGGTGAATTCGCCGACACGCTCGAGAATATAGGGATCGTCCGATGCACGCTCAACGCCGGAGGTGATCCAGGGCCGCGTCGTGGTGCGGACATAATCGACCGCCTCGCGCAATGCGCCCTCGGCCGTGCCGAGATAGAAATTCACGAAAACAAGCTGAATGAGCGGGGTGTTGAATGTCGCCAGCACCGGGGCTTCGCCGCCCAACGATGCCGCCCTGTCCAGATCCTCCTCGTACACGGGAAAATCGTGGAATTCGACGCTGCCGCTGTCGGAGAGACGCTGGCCGAAATTGTCCCAGTCATCATTGGCCTTGTAACCGGCCCGGTTGGTCGGAACGGCAAAGCCGACGATCCTGTCATCGAGCGCGGCGTTGGCATTGATATAGTCGGACACGCGAGCGGCCGTGGAGAAGGACTTGCGGCCGTTCAGGACATAGCCGTTGCCGCGGCGCGTCAGCACAAGGCCCGGATCGCGCGGATTGACGGCGGCACCCCAATAGAGGCTGTTGGCAACCGTCTTTCCACCGAGCTCCTGCGCACGCGCCTCGTCGAAGGCCCAGTAGACATATTGGCTGTTGACGTAGTGATAGCCGAGAAGCTGACCGATGGAGCTTTCACCGCGCGCAAGAATGCGCACCAGCCGCAATCCATCCACCCAGTCGAGACCACCGCCGCCGATCTGCTGCGCGTACAGGGCGTTCAGCAGCCCCGCATTCTTCAGCTTGACGATTTCGCCGAGCGGCGGCCGTCCCTCACGGTCTAGTTCTGCGGCACGCTTCGAAAGATCGGCGGCAATCTCTTCCGCTCGGGCAAAGAGGTCCTCGCGCGTGGCGTTCCGATTGCTCGCAAAGACGACGTTGGACTGGCTCATGATGTGAACTCCGGTTCAGTGACGTAAACCGGTGGGATCACAAGATCCCGCCGGCAGATCGAAGTCGGCAGCTTAGAAAAGCTTGTCCGGTATCCAGCTCGCGGTCACCGCGTCGCTTGTGCTGAAGGCGGGAACTTTCTGCGCCAGTTCCTCGATCGTCCTGACGCCGGCCGCGCGAAGCCCTTCCTGAGTCAGCAGCGTCGGCTTGACGGTGATCTGATGCGGAACCTCCTGCCCCGCCACCTGCAAAGCCGCGGCACGGATGGAGATGGCGCCGACCACGGCCGGATTGGTCGCCACCGTTGCGACCCATGGGCTGCCAGGCTCGGTGATCTCCTGAATGTCGGCGGTCGACACATCAGCCGAATAGATCTTCAGCTTGTCCGTGATGCCGAGATCCGTGGCGGCAAGCTTCACGCCGCGTGCGAATTCGTCATAAGGAGCGAAGACAACGGTGATATCGGGATTGGCCGTCAGCACCGCCTTTGCCTGATCGGCGGTCGAGGTCGCCGTCGTATCGCTGACATTGCCGAAGCGGGCCTTTTCGACGACACCCGCATTCTGTTTCTTGAACGTGTCCCAGACCTCGTTGCGGCGATCGAGCGGTGCGAAGCCGGCAACATAGACATAGCCTGCCTTGAAGCTGGCGCCATTATCCTTGACGACCTGCTTCAGAGCGAGATCGGCAAGTTCGTGGTCGCTCTGTTCGACCTGCGGGATCTTCGGATTGTTGAGATTGACATCGAAGGCGACGACCTTGATGCCCTTGTCGAGCGCCTGCTGCACGACATCACCGAGCGATTCCGGCAAGCCATGGTCGATGACGATAGCGGAGACGCCGAGATTGATCGCCTGGAGGATCTGCTCGCGCTGGGCAGCGGCATCCTGACGGCCCGGAAAAACGCGCAGGTCGATATCGAGCGCCTTCGCCTGTGCTTCAGCACCGGCTTGATAGGCCTGGAAGAAGTCGCCGGCGGAGATATAGCTGACCAGAGCAACCTTCACGCCGCCTTTGTCGAAGGGCGCGGGCGCGCCATTAACCCCGGCGGCCAGTGCCGCCTGCGTCAGAAGAAGAGGGGCAACGGCCGACAGGGTAAGCCGTGTGATAAATTTCATCGTCGCGATCCTCACGATCAACCGAAAGCGTCGTCTGACGGAACGATGACCCTGCGACGCGTGCAATTATTAGATATAATATCTATCTTTTTAGTAGATTAAATCGTCCGATTTTGCCTGCCTTCGGAGATTCTTTGTTCGTCGAGAGAAGGCTTGACGGCAAGGGCTTGCCTGGGAGATCGAGCGAACCCGCCGCACAATCCGAGATATGAGGTGGCAGTGGTTGCCATAAACCGCCACCTCGAAATACGAGCATAACGCCGTCGGTCGTCGCAGGCTTGGCGGAAACCCGATCTGTACATTGGAAAGGCGGATCACGGAAATTTCCCTAGCCGCTCCAGTTTTGGAAAAACGTTTCTCCCCTAAGTCATTTAAATCTACCTATTTTATATTCTATTGGCATTTATTGAATTGCTGGAGAGGTGCTTTCATGACCAAGGGACAAACGACCGGCCTCGGACGTCGGGATATTTTGAAATGGACGGCAGTTGCCGGGACCGCGCTCGCGGCTTCGAGCATCCTGTCGAAAACTGCTGCCGCCGACGACGCATTGTCGTTGAAAGGCAAGCGCATCGCCATCAGCGCGACCGGTACCGACCACTATTTCGACCTGCAGGCCTACAACGCGCAAATCGACGAGGTGAAGCGGCTCGGCGGCACGCCGATCGCCGTCGATGCCGGCCGCAATGACGGCAAGCTGGTGTCCCAACTGCAGACGCTGATCGCGCAGAAGCCGGACGCGATCGTCCAGATCCTCGGCACATTGAGCGTCATCGATCCCTGGCTGAAAAAGGCCCGCGACGCCGGAATTCCCGTTTTGACCGTCGACGTCGGCTCGACCAACTCGCTGAATAACACCACGTCGGACAATTGGGGCATCGGCAAGGACCTGGCGCTGCAGCTCGTCTCTGACATCGGCGGCGAAGGCAATATCGTCGTCTTCAACGGCTTTTACGGCGTGACGCCCTGCGCGATCCGCTATGACCAGCTCGTCAACGTCGTCAAATACTTCCCGAAGGTGAAGATCATTCAGCCGGAGCTTCGAGACGTCATCCCGAACACGGTTCAGGACGCCTTTACCCAGATCACCGCGATCCTCAACAAATATCCGGAGAAGGGTTCGATCAAGGCGATCTGGTCGGCCTGGGACATTCCGCAGCTGGGGGCCACGCAGGCTCTCGCCGCCGCCGGCCGCACCGAGATCCGCACATACGGCGTCGACGGTAGCCCGGAAGTGCTGCAGCTTGTTGCCGACCCCAATTCGCCCGCAGGCGCCGATGCAGCCCAGCAGCCGGCGGAAATCGGCCGCACCGCAATCCGCAATGTCGCCAAGCTGCTGTCGGGACAGACGCTGCCGCGCGAGACCTACGTGCCCGCGCTGCTCGCAAACAAGCGCAATGTCGCCGACGTGATCAAGACGCTCGGTATCGGTTGATCTGCAAACAGGCGATGCGGATCGCGCCGCATCGCCCACACGGCAAAAGGGCCTCTTTCATGACCACAGCCGAGCAGGCGACCACGGTAGACAATACACAGCATATCCTGCGTTTCGATAGCATCGTTAAGCGCTTCGGCGGCGCGCAGGCGCTGGCCGGCGCATCGCTTGTCATCAGGCGCGGCACCGTGCACGGACTTGTCGGGCAGAACGGCGCCGGCAAATCCACGCTGATCAAGCTCCTGGCCGGCCTGCACACCCAGGACGAGGGCCGCATCGAGATCGAGGGCCGGGTCTATGATCGCCTGACGCCGCATCTGTGCGAAGGACTCGGCATTCACTTCATCCACCAGGATCGGCTGCTGGTCCCGACCTTTACCGTCGGAGAATCGCTTTTTCTCGGGCGGGAAATTCGGCTCGGCAAGACGCCTTTCCTGGATCGCAGCACCATGCAACGCCGCGCCGACGAGCTGCTCGCCAATTATTTCGGCGTCGACCTGCCGAAGAATGCGCTCATCAGCGAGCTTTCGACCGCGGAGCGGCAAATCGTCCAGATCACTCGCGCGCTGCTGCATAAGCCGAAAATCCTCGTCTTTGACGAGCCGACTGCGGCGCTGGTGCGGCAGGAGGCAGAGATCCTGTTCCGCCTCATCCGACGTCTGCGCAGCGAAGGCGTGACCATTGTCTACATCTCGCATTATCTCAACGAAATCGAGGCCTTGTGCGACGATGTTACCGTTCTGCGCAACGGTGTCGACGTCGCTTGTCTGACAAAGGGCGGAATCTCGGCCGGTCGGATCGCCAGTCTGATGATCGAGCGCGATATTGCCGACATGTTTCCCAAACGGAAAATCGAACTGGGCAAGGAAATCGTCAAGGTCAAAAACCTCTCGGCAACGGGCCGGTTCCATGACGTCAGCCTCTCGCTGCATCGCGGCGAAATCCTCGGCATTACGGGGCTGCTCGGCTCGGGAGCAAAGGATCTCGTGCGGACCCTGTTCGGGCTGCAGACGGCGACGAGCGGAACGATCGATATCGATGCGCGCGGCTTGAAGCCACGCAATCCGGTTGAAGCCGTCGATCGCCAGATAGCGCTGGTGCCGGAGGATCGGCGCGGCCATGGCGTGGGGCTGGAGCTCAGCGTCCGCGAAAACATCACACTGTCGAGCCTTGGCCGCTACACGCGCTTCGGCTTTCTCAATCGCAAGCGGGAAAACGACGATACCGACGAGCTGATCAAGCGGCTGCAGATCAAGACGGCCGGGCGCGAGGCGCTGGTCGGCACGCTCTCGGGCGGCAACCAGCAGAAGGTGGCGATCGCCAAATGGCTGAGCCGCCGGTCGGAGATCTATCTGCTTGATGAGCCGACCGTCGGCGTCGACATCGGCTCGAAAGTCGAAATCTATTCGCTCATCGGCGAGCTTGCCGCGCGAGGTGCCGGTGTGATCGTGCTGTCTTCGGACCTGCAGGAGCTTGTGGGCATTACCGACAGGATTCTCGTATTGTTTCGCGGCCGCGTCACGCGCGAACTGATCTCCTCTCAGACCACAACGGACGAAGTGCTGTCGGCATCGACCGGCGCCCTGGAAGGATTGCGCCATGTCGGCTGATGTTCAGTTTGCCTCCCTCCCCGAGCGTCCGACAGCGCATACTCTGCCAACAGGCGGCAAGCTTGCGGCTGCGGCCTTGCGGTTCGGTTCGCTGCTTGCCTTCGCAGCTATCCTGGTGATTTTCGCGCTGACCGCGCCCTATTTCCTGACGGTCGGCAATATCGGCAACGTGCTTGGACAATCGGCCATTTCGGGCGTCCTCGCCATCGGCCTGACGATCGTGCTCATCGCCGGCGGCTCCAATGTCGTCACGGGCGGCATAGACCTCTCGCTTGCCGCTAATATGGGGCTGAGCGCCGCGGTCTACGCAACCCTTATCCAACTCGGCTTCAGCGATGCGGTCGCTGCAGTGGGTGCGCTGGCCACCGGTCTGGCGATCGGCGCCGTCAATGCGCTGGCGATCGTTTTTGCCGGTATCGTGCCGTTGCTGGCGACCCTTGCCGTGATGAATGTCGTCGCCGGGCTGGAGCTGGTGCTGACGCAGAACACGGTGCTTCCCGCCTCGACTGACCTCCTGACCGTTCTGTCATCTTCGGACGGCTTCGGCATCCCGATCCTCGCCTATGTGCTGATCGGCTTTACCATCATCGTCACGGCGATCGTGCAATTCACCCCACTCGGCCTCAGGCTCTATGCCGTCGGCGAATTTCCGGAGGCCGCACGCGCTGCCGGCTTGCCGTTGAAGAGCCTGGTCGCGGGAGCCTTCGTTGCCAGCGGCTTCTGCGGTGGCGTCGCCGGCATCCTGTCCGTCGCCTATCTCAGCGGCAGCACCACCGGCTCCGGCGAAATGCTGCTTCCCGTCGTCGTCACCGCATTGCTCGGCTCGGTCTTCTCCCGCCGGCTCGTGCCGACCATCGGCGGCACGCTGATCTCGACACTGTTCGTCGGCTTCCTGATCAACGGTTTCCAGCTCCTCAACCTGCCGAGCACGCTGGTCAGCGGCGTTCAGGGCCTGCTGATCCTCATCGTGGTCTCCGCCACGACACTGCTGCGCAAACGGGAGGTCTAAGCCATGACCGCTGCCATTGCCCCGACACGATCATTCGCCGGCCTCGCCCGTTATGGGCTCATTATCGCTCTTGTCCTCGTCTTCTCATTGTTTTCGACCGTGGCGCCGACATTCCTGAGCGTCGGCAATCTGCAGAGCATTCTCGTCAACAATTTCACGCTGCTGGCCATCGTCTCGGTCGCCATGACCTTCGCCGTTGCCGCCGGCGGCATCGATCTTTCTGTAGGAACGGCGGTCGATTTCGCAAGCTTCGCCTTCGTTTCCGGTATCCTTGCGGGCCTGCCCGTGCCGCTGGCGGCCCTGGCAGGCCTTGGCGCGGGAGCCCTGGTCGGCGTCGTCAATGCCATCCTGATTTCGGCAATCGGCGTATCACCATTCCTGGCAACGCTCGGAACGCTGTTCATTGGCCGCAGCATTCAGCAGCTGCTCACGGATGGCGGAAATCCGGTCTATCTGCCTCCATCAGGCGTGCCCGCAGCTTTCCGCTTTATCGGGCATGGGACAGTTGCCGGCCTGCCGGTGCCGCCTCTGATCGCCGCGGTGATCATCGCGGGTGCGGCACTGCTGTTTGCACGCATGCGCTTCGGCCGCGTCGTGCTTGCCATCGGCATCCAGCCGCGCACGGTGCGCTATTCGGGCATCGGACTGGCAAAGCATGTGGCCGTGACCTTCATTCTTGCGAGCACGATTGCCGCCTTTGCCGGGCTGATCCTGACGGCGACGGTCACCGTCTATATCCCCTCCTCCGGCAACGGCTTCATGCTGAACGCCATCGGCGCCACCTTCATCGGCACGACGTTTTCGCCACTGGGGCGCCCGAATGTCGCCGGCACGGTGCTTGGCGTTCTGCTCTTGAGCATCGTCGCCAACGGCCTGCTGCTGACGGGCCTTAACTTCTATTGGCAGCAGGTCGGCACCGGCCTTCTGATCTTCGTCGTGCTCGCCTTCAGCTTCGTCAACAAGAAAGCCGTCGGCGCCTGAGCGCCGGCCGAACGATACAATCGCAGGAAAATAGCAAGATGACACGCCAAATCAGGCTCAATGCCTTCGACATGAACTGCGTCGGACACCAGTCACCGGGCCTGTGGCGCCATCCGCGCGACAAATCCTGGACCTATAAGGATCTCGATTATTGGGTTCATCTGGCAAAGACGCTGGAGCGCGGCAAGTTCGACGGCCTCTTCATTGCCGACGTGCTCGGGGTCTATGATGTGCTGAACGGCAATGTCGATGCCGCATTGCGCCATTCGGCGCAGGTGCCGGTCAACGATCCGCTGCAGCTCATCCCGACAATGGCCTATGAGACCGAACATCTCGGCTTCGGGCTCACCGCTTCGCTCTCCTTCGAGCATCCCTATACGTTTGCCCGGCGCATCTCCACACTCGATCACCTGACGAAGGGGCGCGTCGGCTGGAACATCGTCACCTCCTATTTGAACAGCGGCGCGCTGAATATCGGCCAGTCGACCCAAACGCAGCATGACGACCGCTATGCGCTGGCCGAGGAATATCTCGAAGTCTGCTACAAGCTCTGGGAAGGCAGCTGGGAAGATGACGCCGTCGTTCGCGATCGCGAAGCGGGCATTTTCACGCGGCCGGAAAAGGTGCACCCGATCCGCCATTCCGGCAAGCATTTCAACGTTCCCGGCATTCATCTGTGCGAGCCGTCGCCGCAGCGCACCCCGGTGCTTTACCAGGCGGGTGCTTCCAGCCGCGGCAAGGATTTCGCCGGTGCCCATGCCGAATGCATTTTCGTGGCAGCACCTTCGAAGGCGGTCCTGAAGCGTTATGTCGCCAATGTTCGCGAGGCGGCCGAGCGCGTCGGTCGCAACCCGCGTGAAATCCTCGCCTTCAATCTCCAGACCGTCATCCTTGGCGAGACCGATGCCGAGGCGCAACGCAAGTTCGACGAATATCGCCAATATATTTCGCTCGAAGGCGCGCAGGCCTTGATCTCCGGCTGGACCGGCATCGATTTCGGCCAGTTCGCCCCCGACGAGGTGCTTCGTCATCGCCATACCAACGCCGTGCAATCAGCCGTCGAGACCTTCACCACGATCGATCCGGGCAAGGAGTGGACGGCGCGTGAAATGGCTGACTGGGTCGGCATCGGCGGCTTCGGCCCGGTCTTTGTCGGGTCGCCGCAAACCGTTGCGGATCTGATGGAGGAATGGGTCGCGGATACCGATGTCGACGGCTTCAATCTGGCCTATGCCGTCACTCCCGAGAGCTTCGAGGATGCCGTCGATCTTCTGGTGCCGGAATTGCAAAAGCGCGGCGTCTACAAGACCGAATATCGCGCAGGCACCCTGCGCGAGAAGCTCGACGGCAACAGCCCAAGGCTCGCGGCACCGCATCCCGCGACCGGCTATCGCAATCTCGGCGAAGCCGCCGCCCTTTCGAGACGCGTCGGATAGGCTCCAGGCAAAGGCTCCGCCAGCTTTTGGCCACTTGTGCTGCCTTGGGCAGAAACGAGGACGTCTGGTCTCAGCCGCCCCAGGTCTGCTCGAGAACGCGAACCCAGTTCTGATGGGCGATCTTTGCAAGCGCCTGCTCATCGAACCCATGCGCGCGCAAGGCGTCGATCAGCTTCGGCAAGCCGCTGGCATCGCCAAGCGCCGCCGGAATGGTCGTGCCGTCGAAATCGGAACCGAGCGCGACGTGCTCTATGCCGATCCGTTCGGCAATGTAGGCAACGTGGCGAACGAGGATGTCGAGCGGCGTATCCGTGTTCCTTACACCGTCGTCGCGCAGGAATAGCACGCCGAAATTGATCCCGACCAGACCGCCGGTATCGCGGATCGCGTCGAGCTGCCTGTCGGTCAGGTTGCGGCTATGCGGGGAAAGCGCATGCGCATTGGAATGCGAGGCGACCAGCGGCGCATTCGACAATTTCGCAATATCCCAGAATCCCTGCTCGTTCATGTGCGAGAGATCGATCATGATCCTGAGCTCGTTGCAGGCGCGGATCAGATCCTTGCCGGCATCGGTGAGGCCGGGGCCGATATCCGGCGTCGAGGGAAAGCGGAAAGGCACGCCATGGGCAAAGACGTTCGGGCGGCTCCAGACAGGTCCGAGCGTGCGCAGGCCAGCCTGATGCAGGACGTAAAGGGCATCGAGATCGGCCGCAACCGCTTCCGCGCCCTCGATATGGAAAACGGCGGCGAATTGGCCTTCGGCGATCGCCCGCTTGATATCGGCGGCCGAACGGCAAACCTTCACGGCACCCTCGGACCGGGCCTCGATCGCAAGGAGAAGCCGCGCCATGGCCAGGGTTTCGTTCAGCGCGTCGGGCTGGGCAGGTGTGGCAAAATCGGCGTTCTCGGACTTCGGCTGATCCGGCGACGGGATGAATATGGCACAGAGCCCGCCTGCGAGGCCGCCACGGCGAGCGCGGGGCAGATCGATATGCCCGGCAGCTTCGCCATTCAGGAAAGCGTTGACGGAATTCAAGCCGCCGCGGCGCAGCCGAAGCAGCACGTCGTTGTGGCCATCAAAGACGGGGATAATCGAGGATTCGGTCATGTCTCATTCCAAAACTGCAGTTGATATCTGCGTAGGCAAACTTGGCTGGATGGGCAAATGCAAACTACGCATAGGCTCCGCGAAAAACGGAATCCGCTGCTCGCAAGACACACCGTTGAAGCTCCACGAAGATATGATGGAGACCGGGCCGCGCCAAGCCTCGCCATATGTGGCATAGAGCTAACACCAAAAGACGGCAACGCCTTCAGGCGAATACCGGCATGACATTAGTCTGCAGCGCAGCCCGAAGGCACAACAAATCCCGAATAATTTCAGACCAGATTTGCGGAGGCGCCCATTGCGCGGCCGCAGTCGGCTCTTGCGCGGACCTCGATCGGCCCGCCATCCTGAAATCGCTCCATGTGTGTACCGGCGCGATACAAATCAACGCGGCCTGATGTCATGGTTTAGAACAATTGCCACGCGAATATGACGTTGATGACCCGCAAGGCTTGCCTTTTTGAAAACGCGCTGCAAATGAAAGGTTTGGCGTCATCAGGTAACGAAGGATGCGGCAAGGTGCAACATGTCGTTTCGCTGGAGAAAAGACAGCCCGAAGCAGGCTTTGGACCTTATTCCCATTGAAACAGGCGACCATCTATCCGCCGACATCATGAGCGGCCATTTGAAAGGCGACGCCATGTTTTATCCTGACGGTATTCGAGGAGACCGGATTGTCTGATTTGCGGCGCGAAGAACAATCCGCATCTGCGTCCGTCGAGGCGAAGGATCGGTCTTGGCGCGAGGACAGAAGGCCCCAGCCGTCAGACCGGCGACGCTTTCCGCGACCGGAAAAGGCAGCCGCCGAAGAAACTTTGCCGCCACCGGCCCTGCAGCCGCTGCAGTTTTCCACGCGCGCGCTCGAACCGGCGGCGCAATTTGCCGCGTGGCAGGCCTATATCGCGCCGCTGGCCGACATCCGGCTGCCGGATAATGTCCCGCAGGAGACCGGCTTTCCTGCAGACCACATGGCCTGGAATCTTGGTGGCATGCTTATCACCCAGCAGGATACGCCCCCTCACAGCTTCATGCGCTCACAGGCGAAGGTAAAAGCCAACCTCGTCGATCATTGGCATATTTCGGTGCTGCGCGATGGCCGGACGTGGACGGAGGTCGACGGGCGTGTGTTGGAAGGTGAGCCGGGCAAGATAGAATTGCGCTCTCTCGGACAACCATTTCGAGGGCGATCGACCGCCGCGAAGACCCTCTCGCTCTTTCTGCCGCGAGCATTGCTGTTCGAGGTTCCCGCCCCAGTCGAGATCGAAAACAACATCGCCCTTTCCGGGATCTTCACCGATATGCTGATCGAATATCTCGACAGCATCACTGACAATCTTCCTCGCTTTGCGGTCACGGATCTGCCGCATGTCGTCCAGACGGTGCGCAACATGATCGTGGCTTCCGTTTCGACGTCGGCGGCGCAATCGACGGGCGTCGAACAACATAACACCCTCGCGGTGACGGAGCGCGTGCGGCGGTTCGTCGAAAGCAATCTTGCCGCAGGCGATCTGACGGTGGACCAGATATGCCGGCAGCTCGGCATATCCCGCACCAGGCTTTACCAAATCTTCGAGCAATATGGCGGCGTGCATCATTATATCCAGCGACGCCGTCTCTTGTCGGCCCATGCCGCGCTCAGCGATCCGGCCAACCGGGAGCAGATCCTCGATATCGCCTTTAGCGTCGGGTTTTCGTCGGCAGCACACTTCAGCCGGGCGTTCAGCAAGGAATTCGGCTACAGCCCTCGCGAGGCAAGAAACCTCACCATTCCGCGCTATCTTGGGCAAGTCGCCTCGCCGGCATCGCCCGGCAGCACCCATTCCTTCGAAGAATGGCTAAGGACCCTCGGCTACTATCATTAGAGACGATCGATTTGATATCCGACAAGGGCGCGTTAAGCGGATTGCTTCGCGCAATGGGCGATACATTCGCTTCCGCCATCTCGCGGCTGAGCCGCCAGATCGCACTTCAGCAATTGCGAAAATGGACGCTGCTGCAAGTTTCAGGATGCACGGCTAACGACATGCCGCGCGTAACCTATTAGAAAAGAAGCATAATAATCGTTTGGACATCAAAGTCTTGATGTGTGGCGAATGTACCCTCCGTCCACCAAGACACAGCTTTAGGGAACATAGCAATGGTATCGACCCGCCAGACAATAAACATCAGCAAGCCTCAGCATCCTTCCAATGACGCCTATCGCGCGGTCGAGCGCGAAGAGGTCCTTGAAGTGGCGTTTCGCGATTTCGTGCAAATGATGCTTGCCGCCGGCTGGAATGAACCGGAAGTCGCTTTGACCCTGGCTGATATAGCCGACGACTACGTCATGGCTCTCGCTGGTAGAGTTGCCGAAAAATAGTGTTGCGTACCCGTCCGTGCCCCGCAGGGGTGGGCACGAACGGTCAGCGGCAATTCTTCAGCATGCCGCCGGCGCCACCGCTCACCAAGAAGGCGGCTCGCCGGCGGCACGAATTTTATCCACCGACACGGCAGGCATGTCTCCTTCATGCGGCGCCCTATTCGGGCGGGACTTGAAGAAAGCGAATAGTGATGAAAGTCAGGCAACATCTCTGGTTTCGGCGCGACATGGAATCAGCGATCGAGTTTTACGCGGCGCTTATTCCGAATTCGGCAACCGGGTGGATCTCGAGCATCTTGACCGACAATCCGAATGGTCCGGCCGGCAGCGTGAAGTTCGCAGGTTTCACGCTCGGCAACCGTTCTTTCATGGGCTTCGAGGCCGGGCCACTCGATCGCTCCGAGCATTGCTCTTCCATCATCTTCGAATGCGCAACGCAGGCCGAGGCGGATCGTTTGCGCGATGCTCTGGGAAAGGGCTATTCGACGGACAGACGCAGCCCGGTGGTAGATCCCTGGGGCGTGTCCTGGCAGTTCATGGTGACGTCGCAAAGCGATGACATCGAAGCATCAGCCGTATCCGACATGACCGGCAGCGCTGTTGCTTCGAAAAAGAAATTCGCCGCCGCCTGAGATTGGGCGAGAAACGGCAACAAAGCTCAAGAGCAGCAACGGCGCATTCTTTTCAGCCAGTCGAAGGGATGCGCGGCCGCGAAGGTAAGCGGAAGCCGATCCACACTCGGCTTCCGCTTACGCAATATCTGCTATCAGTTGAGAGCCGGGCAACCGCTTCGGTTGGCGAAGGCCATGCGGTCTGGGCCGCCGTCATTCCAGCCACGAACGATGATACGCCGTCCATTGTTTTCAACGGAATCGATGCGCCGGAAGCCTTCGGCACGGGCAGCCCGCATGAGATCGCGCCGGCTGCAGCCGCGATCACGGTCCCAATCGCGATTCCGGTCCCGGTCACCGTCCCAGCCGCGCGGCGGGCGGTTCCAATCCCGGCCCTGGTCACGTTGCCAGGGCGGCGGTGCGTAGCCGTCATCGCCGCCATAGTACTGCGCCGAGGCGGCTGAGGTCATCAGTTGCAGTGCGGCCAGCCCGATCAGGGCGACACGCGATACTCGTACGAAACGTTCCAACATTTCCCTTACCCCATTTTCTCTTATGGACGAGGCAGAGATATACCAACTCGCCTGAACTCTGCCTGAACGCCATCGGAGCCTGATCATGGCACACGGTCGGACGTCAAGGGGACTAGCGAAGGAATAGTCGTTGGCGACCGTGCAGATGCGCTCGCAATTTCCTCGACTGCAGCTAAAGTGCGTCGATATCGCAAAACTGCCGCACATTTTTGCGCGACGTGCATTAGGGAGTACGATCTCCATCCCGCCAATCGCTGATGGCCGAATGGACCGACTGGGACAGAAGCATTGCGCCGGCGAGACAATAGAGCAGCGCGATAATGGCCGTCTCCATGATCAACGGCAGGAAAGCAAAACGAGCACCCGGGCTGTCTTCCTCTTCAGGAAGTAGATCCGGCAGCCCAAGGATCATGGCCACCAGCGGCGAGGCCAGGATCGTGACGAAGGCAGCTGCATGAAACCAGAGGCGTAGCCGAGGTAATTTTCCCGCCGCCCAGAAGGCCAAAAGCGGCGCGCCGATATTGCAGATCAAGCCAAGCAAAACGGCAATCTCTGTCGGCAGGATCGAATCGTCGTACATGAATCTCCAATCCCCTGATGCTACCCAGATTAGTGTCACGCACACGAAATGACAACTTGCTTATATGCCGGCGCTGTCGCCGCAATTCGGGTTTTCAGTGCCCGCAGATGATCGGATGTCATCGCCACCACGCCTCCCGCCTGCCCCACTTCAGATCGCTTCGGCGGCTCCTGCCGGCCGATTTCCTATCGCCCTTCAGATGATCGAGATAGCCACCGAGGACGCTGTTTATGAAGACATGGGTCTTGGTCAGGCTTGAGCCGAGACGCTTGAAGCTCGCTTCCTTGTCGCTTTCCATCTGCTGAAGCACCTTCCAGAAGACGAAGCTGTCATGGCTCTCCTTCATCGTCAGGAAATAGCCGGAGGAATAAGCGCCCTCGAAGCGTTCGGCAAAGGTCAATATTTCGCGATGGCGAAGATTGTACCCCACCCATCCGCATTCGGGATAGATTCTCCGGTTGAGATAGGCGGCAAGCTGATCTCCGCGCGGCGCGATCCCGTCGAGAAAGCTCTTCGGGATATCTCTGTGGGTGATCGTATCGGCGTCCAGCCATATCAGCTGGTCGACCATGTTATGGTAGCGCCTGACGGCATCGGCGACCGCGAAGACCTTGTTGGAGAAGCGCACCGCATCCCAGCGGAAATCGCGCGCGAGCCACTTGCGCGAGGGCCGAAATCCATTGGCCTGCGGGTTGTTGCCATAGGCTTTTCGAAAGTCGCGCAACCGCGGCAAAGCCTCAAGATGATCGAAAACCAGAAGACGGCGATCCTTCTCTTCGATCTCGACATTCTCGGCATAAACCACCAGGGAAATGTCCTTCGGCCAGCAAGCGAGGAAGGTCTCGATACACCTCTTGCCGTAGTCGCGATAACCCTTTTCGTGAAAGGTCGTGACAACGATATGGCTCAACTCTTCCCGTCGCCACGGATTTATGGAAAGCATCGACACTCGAACTCCGCTAGATAGCAAACTCGATGCCGGTCTAGCCGACGAGTTCGGCCCGCCCATGTCCGAATGTTTCTGTCTGGTGGAATTTGTGGGAAATCTTGTTGCTGAACGTAAGAGGCCGCACTGTCTTCAATACCGGCCTGACATCGCGGCTCCGCTGTGCGGACGGCGATATCTAACGCCCGATGCCGGTGATCGTCGGTTTGAACACGATGGTTTTCTCGCCGATATCTCCGTCGTCGGCGACAGCGCGGCGAACCAACTGCGCGGCCATCTCGCCCATGGCGCGCCGTGGCGAACGGGAGGTCGCGATCGGCGCCGGCAAGGAACCAACCAGATCCAGCCCATTGAATCCGGCAATCAGCACCTGGCCGGGAACCGCAACGCCGAGTTCCATACAGGCGAACAATCCGCCGCTCGCCATGTCATCGTTCGAGTAATAGATACAATCGACGTCGGGCGCCGCCGCGAGCATCGCCGTCGTCAGCTGCTTTCCGAGCGCGATCGAGGAAAAGGCGTCGTCAATCTGCTGCGCGGTGAAACCCAGGCCATGCGCGTGCAATATTCGCTCGAAGCCGGCCTTGCGCTTGCCGGCACGCAGGTCCCTTTTCAGCGCGCTGCCGACATAGCCGAACCGACGGCGGCCTGCGCCAACGAGCGCTTCAGCCATGTCTTCGCCCGCCGTGCCATGCGACAGCCCGACATTGAAATCGATCGGCGCACCGTCCAGATCCATCAGCTGGATGACCGGAATATTGGCGTGGCGGAGCAAGTCCACCGTCTCCTCCGGCTGGTCCAGACCGGTGACGATAATGGCACAGGGCTGCCAGGAGAGCATGTCGCGAATGATGTCGCGCTCCTTTGCCATGTCATAGTCGGAGATGCCAAACACGGCCTGCATGCCGGAACCGTCCAACCCGGCGGAAATGCCGGCAAGAATCTCCGGAAAGACGATGTTCGACATGCTGGGAACGACGACGGCCACCAGACTGGTACGCTGCGAGGACAGCGAGAGCGCCAGCCTGTTGCCCACATAGTTCATCCGTGTTGCCGCCTCGATGACCCTGTCGCGCGTCTCGCTGGAGACGTCAGCCACGCCGCGCAGGGCGCGCGAAGCCGTCATCTTGCTGACGCCCGCTTCGTTCGCGACTTCTTCCAGAGTGGGTTTGCGCATCCCCAAGCAACCCTCGATGAACCATAACGGCTGGCACAATGCCGCTCTTCTTCATAGAATGTTTCTCCGAAAAGGCAAACATCGGCCTATTGACAATTCCCGGGAGAATAGGGCTATGTTACCGATACCGGTACCGGTAACATGAGCTGAAAATCGTAGAGGTAGCGCCATGCAGAACACGAAGAAGGCCGCCGTCATCGGCCTGGGGTCCATGGGTTGGGGCGCTGCCCTATCGCTTCTGAAAGCGGGCTTTACCGTGCGCGGCTGCGATGTTCGCAGCGAGGTCCTCGCCCGCCTTGCCGAGAACGGCGGCACACCCTGCACGACGCCGGCGTCGGCGGCGGAAGACGCCGACGCGGTCCTCATCTATGTCGTCAACAGCAAGCAGACCGAGGACGTCCTTTTCGGGCAGAATGGAGCGTTGCAGACCGCGCGGCCCTCGACGGTGTTTCTGCTCTGCACTACCATGGCTCCGAGCGCCACAACAGCCATCGCCGAAAGGCTGGAAGCATCCGGCATGCTCGTCATCGATGCCCCCGTCTCCGGTGGCCACATTCGCGCCCTTGCGGGCGAGATCACCGTCATGGCGTCCGGCGCGCCCGAGGCCTTCGATCGCGCATCCGGGGTACTCGACGCCATTTCAGCCAAGGTGTTCCGGCTGGGTGATCGCCCCGGCGCCGGCTCGCATGTCAAGATGATCAACCAGTTGCTGGCCGGCGTGCACATCGCCGCGACAGCCGAAGCGATGACCCTTGCCGCCAAGGCCGGCATTGACTTGAAAACGCTCTATGAGGTGATCCGCGTTTCCGCCGGCTCGTCCTGGATGTTCGAGAACCGGGGCGAGCACATCGTTTCAGGCGACTATACGCCGCGCTCGGCGGTCAACATCTTCGTCAAGGACCTCGGCATCGTCACATCGGAGGCCGGCAGAGCCGGAGCTGTCACGCCGCTCGCCGCAGCCGCGCTCGATCTCTTCATGGAAGCATCGGAAGCCGGTCTCGGCCTCGAGGACGACGCCGCGGTCGCTAAAATCCTGGCGCGCAAGAGCGGCGCCAGCCTGCCGGGCGTAAAGGACTAGTAGACAATGACGCTCCTACTTGGCTGCATTGCGGATGACTTTACCGGGGCAACCGATCTTGCCGCACTGCTCGCCCGCAGCGGATTGCCGGTTTCGCTGCGGATCGGCGTACCGCAGGAGAAACGCGATCGGAGCGAGACCGCCGCCTTCGAGGTCATCGCCCTGAAATGCCGGACATCACCGATCGACATGTCAGTAAAACAGGCTCGACAAGCACTGGACTGGCTAAAGGAAGCCGGTGCAAGCCGCTTCTTTTGGAAATATTGCTCGACATTCGACAGCACGGCCGAAGGCAACATCGGTCCGGTCGCTGAAATGCTGATGGCGGAGACCGGCGCGGCCCAGACGATCTACTGCCCGGCCTTCCCGGAGAACGGGCGTAGCGTCTTCATGGGTCATCTTTTCGTCGGCGAGCAGCTTCTGTCGGAAAGCCCGATGAAGGACCATCCGCTGACGCCGATGCGCGATTCAAGCCTTGTGCGGCTTCTGACGCCGCAAGTGGCCGGCGCAGTCGGCCTTGCCAACCGCAATGTCGTTGTGAAAGGTGCGGCAGCACTGAGAGTAAAGTTAGCGCAACTCGGCAGCGACGGTGTTCAACATGTGATCGTCGATGCCGTATGCGACGATGACCTCCGCACGATCGCCGCAGCATCCTTCGACATGCCGCTGCTGACGGGCGGCAGTGCGATTGCCGGCCAGCTTCCGCAATTCTACATCGAACAGGGTCTCGCCAGCCTCTCCGAACATCGACTGGCGCTGCCCAAGGTCGCCGGCGGCTCGATCGTTCTATCGGGGAGCTGCTCCGCCATGACGCGCCGGCAGGTTGCCAATTATGCCGGACAGGTCGCCAGCCTGCGGCTCGATCCGATCGCGCTTGCAGAGGAAAGTGCCGATACCGCGCTGGAATGGCTGCGTCGGCAATCTGCCGATGCGCCGAAGCTCATCTACGCCACCGCCGAGCCCGGCGAGGTGCGGCGGGCACAGGAGCAATTGGGCCGGCACAAGGCGGGTCAGGTGGTTGAGGACGCTCTTTCCGAAATCGCCCGCGCGGCCTTCGATTGCGGCACGCGCCGCTTCGTCGTCGCCGGCGGCGAGACCTCAGGCGCGATCACGCAGGCGCTCGGCGTCACCCATCTGGCGATCGGCCCGGAGATAGCGCCGGGTGTCCCCTGGACATTCGCGACAGTCGAGGGAGAGGCGATCGCACTCGCCCTGAAATCGGGCAATTTCGGCGGCGAAGGCTTCTTCATGGATGCTTTCGACCGGTTGGAGGCTGCATGAGCGAAGAAGCCGGACTGCGCGAACACATATGCATGATGGCGAAATCGCTTTACGATCGGGGCCTCACCGCCGGCTCCTCCGGCAATATTTCCGCGCGCCTCAGGGACGGTCGGCTGCTGGTGACGCCGACAGGCAGTTCCTTCGGGCGTCTCGATCCCGCGCGCCTCTCGCTCTTCGATGCAGAAGGGCGCCTGATCGGCGGGGACAAGCCGACGAAGGAAATGCCGCTGCATTCAGCCTTCTACGAGACGCGGCCGAAAAAGACCGGCGCCGTCGTCCATCTCCACTCCAGCCATTCGGTTGCGCTCTCGATCTTGCCCGACGTCGATGCCGACAACATGCTGCCGCCCTTGACAGCTTATTCGATCATGAAGCTCGGCAAGGTGAAGCTTCTGCCCTATTTCATGCCGGGCGATCCGGCCATGGGCGATGCCATTCGCGGCCTTGCCGGCAAGCGCAGCGCCGTGATGCTAGCGGCGCACGGACCTGTTGTCTCTGCCAAGGATCTGGAGGCGGCTGTCTATGCGATAGAGGAATTGGAGGAGACGGCAAAGCTTGCCATGTTGACGCGCGGGGCCAATCCTTCGCTGCTGACGGATGCGCAGATCGCCGATCTCGTTCGCACCTATGATGTGGAGTGGGACTGAACATGACGCGCTTTTCCGCCAATCTGGGATTCCTGTGGCAGGAGCTTTCCCTTCCCGATGCGATCCGCGCCGCCAAGGCTGCCGGTTTCGATGCCGTGGAATGCCACTACCCCTATGACACTTCCGCCGAAGCCGTGCGTCAGGCATTGGACGAAACCGGTCTTCCCATGCTTGGCCTCAATACCGCCCGCGGCAATGTCGCGGCTGGCGATAACGGGCTTGCCGCCATTCCGGGGCGCGAGGACGAAGCGCGTGGCGTCATCGATCAGGCGATGGACTATGCGGCCGCCATCGGCGCACGAAACGTGCATGTGATGGCCGGCAAGGCTGCCGGCGACGAGGCTCGAACCACCTTCATCGCCAATCTGCGCTATGCCTGCGAACGCGCCGGCAAAGTGGGAGCGACCGTGCTGATCGAGCCGCTCAACCATCGCGACGCGCCCGGCTACTTCCTGCAGACGGCGGATCAGGCGCTCGAGATCATTGCTGAAGTGGGCGCCGAGAACGTCAAACTGATGTTCGACTGCTATCACATCCAGATCATGCAGGGCGACCTGACCCATAGGCTGCAAGCACATATGCCGGCCATCGGCCACATCCAGATCGCCGCCGTTCCGGACCGGCGCGAACCGGACCATGGGGAGATCGATTACCGTCACCTTCTGCAGTTCCTGGAAACGCTTGGCTATGACAAGCCGATCGGCGCGGAATATCGGCCGGCAACCACGACGGACGCAGGGCTCGCCTGGCTGCAGGCATACAGATGAAACAACGGCCGGCATCCCGGATGCCCGAAGGCCGCCAAAGACATTCACTCGGGAATGATCCCGAAGACTGATACCAGCCTATTGGGAGGAAAAGCCGATATGCATGTTTTGATCTTGGGCGCTGCGGGCATGGTCGGCCGCAAGCTTGTCAACCGCATCGCCGCTGAGCCGAAGGCTCTCGGACAGACCATCGAGCGCTTGACGCTGGTCGATGCCTTCCAGCCACCGGTGCCGGAAGCGCTTGCATCCGTATCGAAGGCCCTGACGATCGACCTTGCGACCGTTGGTGTTGCAGACAAGCTCATCGAAGACCGCCCGGATATGATCTTCCATCTCGCCGCCATCGTCTCCGGCGAAGCCGAAGCCGATTTCGACAAGGGCTATACCGTCAATCTCGACGGCACGCGGGCACTGTTCGAAGCCATTCGCCAACGAGGCCTGAAATCCGCCTATGCCCCGCGCGTCATCTTCGCCTCCTCTATTGCCGTGTTCGGAACCCCCTTCCCCAACGTCATCGGCGACGAATTCCTGACTGCGCCGCTGACGAGCTACGGCACGCAGAAGGCGATCACGGAACTCCTGCTCGCCGATTATTCGCGTCGCGGCATTTTCGATGGCATCGGCATCAGATTGCCGACCATATGCGTGCGCCCCGGCGCTCCGAACAAGGCCGCTTCCGGCTTCTTCTCCAACATCCTGCGCGAACCGCTTGTCGGCAGGCAAGCCATTCTGCCGGTCAGCGATACCGTGCGGCACTGGTTCGCGAGCCCGCGCTCGGCGGTCGGCTTCTTCGTACACGCCGCAACGCTCGACACCGCGAAGGTCGGGCCGCGGCGCAATCTCACCATGCCCGGGCTTTCGGCGCTCGTTTCCGATGAGATCGACGCCCTGCGCCGCGTCGGCGGCGACAAGGCGGTTGCGCTCATCCGCCGGGAGCCCGATCCGGTGATCGAACGCATCGTTTCCGGCTGGGCGACCCAATTCGACGCCAAGCGCGCGAGCAATCTCGGCTTCAAGGCAGAACAGAGCTTTGACGAGATCCTGCGGGCGCATATCGAAGACGAACTCGACGGGAGGGTCGCATGACGGAGGTGTCAGCGCACATGCAGAACGCAATCGCCTTGGTGACAGGCGGCGGCACGGGTATCGGCCGCGCCATCGCCAAGGCACTCGGCTCGGCCGGCTTCAAGGTCGTCATCTCGGGCCGTCGGGCCGACGTTCTGGAAAAAGCCGCCCGCGAGCTCACCGAGGAAACCGGGGCGGAATTTCTTGCCGTTACGGCCGATGTCAGCGACCCCAACTCGGTCCGCAGCCTCTTCGATGCCATTGCCGGCCACTTTGGCCGCCTTGACCTTCTGATCAACAATGCCGGCATGGGCCTGCCGGCCGTGCCGATGGAAGAGCTGAGCTTCGAGCAATGGAGTGCCATTCTCGGCGCGAACCTGACCGGCGCATTCCTCTGCACGCAGCAGGCCTTCCGGCTGATGAAAGCTCAGGTGCCCCAAGGCGGCCGCATCATCAACAATGGCTCGATCTCGGCCACCACGCCACGGCCGCATTCCGCGCCCTATACCGCGACGAAGCACGCGATCACCGGCCTGACAAAATCGACTGCCCTCGATGGCCGTCCTTTCGACATTGCCTGCGGCCAGATCGATATCGGCAATGCCGCCACCGACATGACGGCGCGGATGAGCGCCGGCGTGCTGCAGGCAAATGGCGAGACCGCAGCCGAACCGACGATCTCGGCGGAGCATATCGCACGCGCCGTCGTCTACATGGCCACGCTGCCGCTGGATGCCAACGTTCTCTCCATGACCGTCATGGCAACGAAAATGCCGCTCGTCGGCAGAGGATAACAAGCAATCGGCAGTGTCGAGGGCACGACGCTGCCGATTGTATGGATGGCGTACGCGCTAGATGGCCGGGCGCGCCGAAGGCTTGATTTGCCTTCGTTCGATCAGGCCACCGACACTGAAGATCAGCACCTCGATCTCCGTGTCGATCTTGTCTCCATCAAGCAGCCTGACGACATCGTCAATGCCGGATACCGCCTGGCCGTCGATGGCAAGCAGGTAGTCACCCTCCTGCAAGCCGCCCTTTTCGGCCGGACTATCCTTTTCGACACGGCGCAGACGGACAGCCGTCGAATGCGTGATGCCGGCCTCCAGCGCGACGCGCCGATGCAATTCGACCGTATCGGCGGCAATGCCGATATAGGCACGCCTGACATGGCCGAAGCGCAGGATCTCGGACACAACATGCTTGGCGGTGTTCGAGGCGACCGAAAACGCGATGCTCTGCGCACCCTGGATGACGGCGGTATTGACGCCGATCACCTCGCCGGCGGACGAAACCAGCGGCCCGCCGGAATTGCCGGGGTTAAGAGCAGCATCCGTCTGGATGATGTCTTCCATCAGGCGGCCGCTCGCCGCGCGCATCGACCGGCCAAGCGCCGAGACGATGCCGGCGGTAACCGTCCATTCGAAGCCAAGAGGATTGCCGATGGCAATCGCAATATGCCCGCGCTTCAGCGATTTGGAATCGCCGAGTCTCGCCCAATTGCCCGGCCAGTCATTGGCGCGGATGAGCGCGAGGTCGGTATCCGGATCGCGCCCGAGCACCCTTCCCTCGACGGTTGCCCCTTCCGGGGTCTTGATGCGCACGGTCTTTGCGTCATCGACGACATGATTGTTCGTCACAACGAGGCCATCCGGCGAAATGGCGAAGCCGGAACCATGCCCGGCGCGGCCGCCCAACCGCTCGATCCGGCTGACGGCCGGCCCGACGACGTCGACGGCACTCGATACCGATTGAGAATAGGCATCCAGCAGCCCGGCATCGGATGACGGCTGGATGTCGCGATCAATAAAGCCCATGAAAACTCCTCCGACGCGGACGCGTCGCAACGAGGACCGGCAGCAGCTGTGAAAAGCAGGAGGCTGTCAGTTCGACAGATTGAAACAGTGGCTACTGAAATGAGGAGAGATCAGGCCAAGTTCAAGAGCCGCGCATGGCCGGTGCGTTTCCGAACCGCCCTCTTATCTCAAGCGCCCTGAAACAGTCTGTTGACGGCGGCCATCGCTCGCCGTCCGCCAGGTATTCCGGCCATTGGCTTTAGCCCGATAAAGGGCGCGATCCGCCTCCTGAACCAGAACCTCTCCGTCCTCGCCATTCTCCGGCGCCGCCGAAACGCCGATGCTGATACCGATATCGACCGTCGCGCCCTCGACGCGAAACGAGGATTTGAAGGCAGCAATGCAACCCTTGGCCACATCGGCGATATCGCCCACTTCCCCGATCATCAGGATGGCAAATTCATCGCCGCCCAAGCGCGCAACCATATGGCCTCTGGCCGCACCGCGCAGCCGCTCGGCCACCATCTTGAGAACCTCATCGCCAGCCGCATGCCCGAAAGTGTCATTGACCGGCTTGAACCCATCTAGATCAAGGCAGAAAACAGCGATGCCCTTTCCACAGTTCATCTTCAAGGCTTCATCGAGGGCCTTGTAGAAGCACATCCGGTTCGGCAATCCGGTCAGCATGTCATGTCGTGCCAGTCGATTGGCTTCGGCCTCGGCGAGAATGCGGTCGCTGACATCGGCGATGGTCAGCAGGAGACGACGTTCCAGGCCTTCATGGAGTAGCCGAACGTAAACGAGCACGTGGCGTTCCGTCCCATCGGCCACTCTCTGGCGCCAAACGGTTCTCGCCTCGCAATCGCCTTCGAGTTCGAGAAGCCCATCCGCAAAGCGATCCGCCTCGCTCTCGACATGCATGTCGCACGCCCTCCAGGAGAGCAGTGTCGCTTTTGCGAAGCCATAGAAGTCGATTGCCGCCCGGTTGACCTGAAGGATCTGCAGACTACTGCCATCGCATAGAAGCATCGGCATCGGATTGGCATCGAAAAGCTGGCGCAACCGCTCTTCGCGCTGTTTCAACTCGCTGATGTCTATCCGCATGCCGATGGCGCCGCCGTCGGGCGTGCGCCGATCATCATGTCGAAGCCATCGCCCGTCCTGGAGCTGCTGCTCCTCCTGCGAAACCGGCTGGCGAAATTTTCGCATGCGCTGCTTCAGCCACATATCCTGGTCTTCGACGACCTCGGGCATGCGGCCGCTGGCAAGGCTGATCTTCAAGATCTCTTCGAAAGCGATACCCGGTTTGAGGTGATCGGCGATATCCGGATAGAGCTCGGCGTATTTCTCGTTCCACAGAACGTAGCGATCCCCCGCATCGAAGACGCAAACGGCTTCCGGCAGCATTTCGATCACATATCGAAGGCGCAGATTGGCCTCTCTCGCCGCCACCGCCGCATGGCGGTCTTCGCTCTCCGGCTCGATGAGAACCGCCGTCAGTATCCCATGCGCCGAAGGCCAGGTCATCACGCTCACCCGGCAATCCCGTCGATGGCCAGCGCCTGTGACGATCAATGGCTGCGACGCAGCGGCAGAGAGCGGCCAGTCCGGTATCAAATCCGAAACAGCCAAGTTGCGAGGCGGGCCTGAAAGGGCAAAGAGCTCCCGAGCTCCGGCATTGGCGAAGACGATCGTGCCGACAGCGTCGAGCACGAGTGCCGCCATCGGACACGCTTCCAGGAATGCGACGATTTCCGCGTCCAGCATCTTCTCCCAGTAGGCCTTCAAACTTATCCCCGGGCCTCGACTATAGCAGCCGATGGTAAAGGAATGCCGTAGATCATGGCAAGACGTACCGCGCGGATATACCGGATACGGATGGCATAATGCGCATGACATTCGGAGAGAAGGCCTTCTTCGGTTACATCAAGACGGCATCCCATCCTGTCCACCGGTTCGATTCCTCCCCGCCGATGCCCCCGATGCGCTACGCGCATTGGAGCCCGAGGCGCTGGCTGCTCACGTTCGCCAGATGCATGGCGCAAATTGTTTGCGTATCGGGCCGATGTCGAGCCTTCAGGCTTGTGCGGCATGGAGAGGCCGGTCAAAAGTTCCGCGAGACGTTGCCTGAACGACCTACGCCAACATTTGTGACTGGGCTCATGAAGCAGTTTGCCAAGCTCTGTCACAGCAGGACAGGACAGTGCTCGTGCCGCCGTATAGTGTCGGCGACAGGACGCTTGCCGCATCCCGTCGCAAACTCGTTTTGAGATCGCCTTGGTCACTCGGCTAATTCGAGCCTGTGCACCAGCTGCCCTGGCTGTGGGAAATCTAACTCTAAACAATGCCGTTCCCGCACCGGACCTCGGCTTTATTTCCAATTGCATTTATGCCGAAGGGAGCGATCCGCACCAAAGCCAACCATCATCGTGCCGGCCTTGATGAAAGCAATAGAGCTGGTTGTTGTATACGACCAGCGCCGGTGAGGCCGATATGCCGTATGCGTTGTCAGGGCTTGGAATGAGCCGGTCGTTCGTCCATGTGTTTCCGTCGAAGGTAGCGCCCCAGATCCAGCCGCTACCGCCGCGGCCCTGACGGAGGCAATAAAGTTTGTTCTGGAAGACGGCCAATGCCGGGGAATCGGATACGCCATAGGCATTGCCGGGAGTGGGAATGAGCTGGTCATTCGACCAGGTGCTGCCGTCAAAGGACGCACACCAGACCCAGCCGCTGTTCTCCCTGCCCTGACGGGCGCAATAGAGCTTGCCGTTGTACACGGCAAGCGCCGGTGAGCCCGAAAGGCCGTAGGCACTGTCGGCACTCGGAATCAGCTGATCCGCAGACCATGAGTTACCGTCGAAGGTGGCGCACCATAGCCATCCGCTGTCGCCGCGCCCTTGGTGAACGCAATAGAGCCTGTCATTGAAGACCGCGAGGGCAGGTGAGCCGGAGATTCCATAGGCATCGTCGTTGCTCGGAATGAGCCGGTCATCCGACCATGAATTGCCATCGAACGTGGCACACCAAACCCAGCCGCTGCTGTCCCGGCCTTGACGCACGCAGTAAAGCTTGTCCCGGAAAACGGCCAGGGCCGGCGATCCGGATATTCCGTAGGCGTTATCCTGGTCTTTGATGAGCTCGTCCGCCGACCACGAATTGCCATCGAAAGTGGCGCACCAGACCCAACCGCTGCCGCCTCTTCCCTGGCGTACGCAATACAACTTATTTCTGTAAACCGCCACGGCGGGCGTGTTCGAGAGACCGAAAGCATTGGATGAATCGGGAACCAGGGCATCGATAGCCCAATTGTCTGAACCAATAGGCGCGTTCATGTTTGCATCCTTTCAGGTTTGTCGGATTGTTTCAAAATCTTCCTCGATGGCTCAAGCTGTGCTTGAGTCATAGTTCAATAACTTCAGATGCTTATGTTCAATCTCGTTGGAGTTCGAGATTGGCAATGCGCGATCATCGCGAAGTCGGGCGAGATGGAGACTAGAAAAATTTCCGCGCGCAGTCTGCGTCCATTTTTGATGATACTAAAATTCAATGAGGAAAAGAAAAATAAACGATAAGGTTGAATAATCTAAAAAGTGAAATCGTCCTGTCATGGCGACGCCGCGCGACTCGCGGGGAAAGAGATTCTCGGACGACCTTAAGGCATGTCAGCCCGGCAAACGGCATGGTTTGAGGACGGATGGACGCCCCGCCAACGGTGCCGCAGGGACTATCTGCGTGGCCAGGCCAGCCTGCTCCAATTCACGATATAGAACACCACCGCGATGAACATTCCGGATCCGATCAGGTCGAGCCGATGGTGGCCGAAAAGGAAAAGCCCGAGAAGGGCTAGTCCGATCGCGGATGCGATGAGGAAAAGAGACGGGATCACGCTTATGATGCGGGTTCCCGCCTCGCCTTCGGCCTCGATGCCCCGACCAGTGATGTGACTGTTGGAGCCGGGCGATCTGCTGCCGAGCCTGACGGTGACCTGCCCTCTCCTTGCGCCGATCTTGCCTTTGGTTTTCTTCCCCGACGCCAGAAGCACGAGCATCATCGATATAACCATGCTGCCGAAGGCCCAGGAAAAGACCGGGCATGCCGCCATGGCGGTCGGGTTCGCATAGGTCTGGTAGAGGTGGACGGCGAAGGCGCCCATCCCGATGGTGATGGCAAGAAACAGGGAGCCGACAATCAGGAATGTAATCCTGCCGGATAGTTGCGTTTCGCCCTCCACGTGACCTCCCCATCGATCTTCATCTGCTGAGACCGTCAAAACTAGGGAAGTTCCGGCGATCTTCAAATGCCGAGGCGGTATTTGTCGAGTTTGCCTCAGACGTAGGCAAGACCTTTACGAAGCCACGCCGAGGCATAGTTAGCTGACGTATCGGAGAATGGAGGTATCCATGAGGATTTCGAGATCCGCCTCGGCGATGGTCATCGTCACTCTGTTTGCAGTACCCGTCAAAGCGGCCGGCATTGATTGCGCCAAGCCTAGCTCGACAAGCGATCAGATGATTTGCCAGGACAAATCGCTGCTTGCGCGGGATGAGATAATGGGGGCTCTGTATGCCTCCGCCCTGAAGCACGACGACGCGGACAAGATCCGGGAACGGCAACGGCGCTGGATTACGAAGGTGCAATCCTGCAGCGATGCGGCTTGCATCCGGCAGACCTATGATGACCAGATCGTCCTTCTCCAGGCGACACAGGGCGGGCAAAGCCTGTCGGCGGATTTCGCTTCGAAAAGCGCCGACGGCAATGAGGGCAACCTTGCGATCTTCGGACCCGTCGACGGCCTCGTCGCGGTTTTTCTCACCTCGACCTATGTCGGCCCGGGCGGCGCTGAAGCCGGGGACGTCAATGCCGATGGTATGAACGGTGTCGTTCCGCTAACGAAGGAACACGCCGAGCTTTCCAGAGACAGGTGCAAGGTCGGCCTTGATCGCCTCAACGCAAAGACCTGGCATGTGTCACAGACGGGTGTCTGCAATCTTGCCGACGGCGTGACCTTGCAGGGGACCTACCGCAAACAATGAGGTGATCTGCTTCGCAAGCAGGCATTGCTATCCCTGCCACGGTAATGTGCGGCGGCACGAGGCATCCGTAACAGTTCGCCGCCGGCGAAAGGCTGCCCGCCCCGCTTCGTGCGACAGGCGGCACAGTCGCCAGGCAGAAACGCGCGGCCACTTGAAGAGCTCGACAAAAGGATGGAAAATACCCGCTGGGGCAAACGCCGGCGAATGCGGCCATTTCCCCGTCACGCCACGGCGGCTCGTGACAAGCAACAACGCCAACCGAACGCCGACATAGAAAATCCCCATCCTCTCATGAAGACAATTTCAGGCACGAATCTCGAACAGGCCAAATCGCATAACCGGCGTGTCGTGATCGAGGCCATCCGCACCAACGGGCCGATGTCACGCGCGGCGATCGCCCGCATGACGGCGCTGACCACGCAGACGGTTTCGAACATCGTGGAGGAACTGGCGCGCTCGCACCTGCTGATCCCCATGGAAGCGCAGAGGATCGCCCGCGGCCAGCCGATCATTCCCTATACCATCAATCCAAGCGGCGCCTATTCCATCGGCCTCGAGCTTGGCCGCCAGCGTGCCGCCGGGGTGCTGACGGATCTATCGGGCACGGTCTGCGCCCGCATCGAGCGCCATGTCGACAGGCCGGGGCCGACCGAGGCGATGCCGGTCCTCGCCGGTATCGTTCAAGATCTGCATGAGGCCTTTTCCTTCCCCCGCGACCGGCTGCTTGGCGTGGGCATCGCCCTGCCGGGACGCTATGCCGATGGCGGCGTGACATCGCTCAGTCCGCTCAACCTGCCCGGCTGGCAGGATTTTCCGGTTGCCCGCGAACTGGAACGGCTTATCGATCTGCCCGTGCTCGTCGAAAACGATGCGACGGCCGCGGCGATCGGCGAGCGGCTCTATGGCGTTGCCCGCGGCCTTGGGAGTTTCGTCTATCTCTTCCTGGCGGGTGACGGCGGTATCGGCGCCGGCATGTTCCTCGACGGCCACCTCTACAAGGGCAGCCGCGCCAATGCCGGCGAAATCGGCCACATCATCGTCGAGCCGCATGGCAGGCTCTGCACATGCGGCAAGCGCGGCTGTCTCGATCGCTATATCTCGCCATCCGTCGCCTATGAATGTCTCGGCATAGACGATGCGCAGGAACTGGCGCCCGATGATCTCGATGCGATGATCGCAGCCAATAGTCATGGTCTGGAGATCTGGCTGGAACAGGCCGTGCAGCCGCTTCGCCAGACGATCGATTTTCTCGAGCTTGCCTTCGATCCGCAGACGATCGTGCTTGGCGGCAGCGCGCCGACGTCGCTGATGACGCGGCTTGCCGAGCGCGTGGAGCCGCTGCATGTTCCAGTGAACCCGACGGAGAAGCGGACCATTCCCCGCCTGATGATCGGCGCAACAGGGAAGGATACCGCTATCCTCGGCGCGGCCGCCCTGCCCATCTTCTCGGAAACAAACCCGCAATTCGACGTGCTGCAAAAGCCGCTGACGCATCGCGCCATGATGGGCTGATCAAGCCAGCCGATTTAGCCGCTATCGGCTTTTCTGCAGGCGCGGCCTATATAGGCCGCGCCTGCAGGATTCACGTATCAAATCGTCAGAATTGATAGAAGCCGTAGAGCAGCGGCATGGTTCCGGCCAGCGCCTTGAACCGCTCCCAGGATTTGGCAGAGGGCTTCGTCCAGCCGGTTTCCGCCAGTGCAGAAAGCCGCGGGAAGACCAGACGGTCGAAGACCGCGCGGTCGGTCATCGGCTCCGACCAGATGCAAGCCTGGATGCCGCGAAGCTTTTCCTTCTGTGCGTCCGTCCAGCCGCCGACCGGATCGAAGGTGTAGATCTTCTCCGCGTCGGAATATCCGGCCCAGCTGCCGCCCGGCTCGTCCCAATCGGGGCGCATCGCCATATCGAGATAATAGACCTGGCCCGGGCAGACGACGATTTCATATCCGCGTCCCGCAAGCTCGGCCGCCACTTCGACATTGCGCCAGCTGCAGAGATAGCTCTTGTCCTTGTCGATCCTGTCACCGTGAGCCGCCTCCTCCCAGCCGCCGGTGACGCAGCCCTTCGAGGCGAGAAATGCCTGGATGCGTTCCAGGAATTCGGCCTGCAGGACGGCAGCACCGGAGCCGTGAATATCGTCGGCCCCATGCGTGTTGGTGATGACGTTCAGGCGCTTGGCATGCGCATCCGCAATCTGGTCGCCAGCCAGCTCGCGTAGCTGTGCCAAAGCTTCCGGCGAGCCGGACCAGGCGCCGAGCGGCACTTCGTCGGCACCGATATGGATCGTCTTGAACGGGAAGAGCTCGATCAGTTCGGAGAGGATGGTCTCGGCCACCTCATAGGTCTTCTCGCGGGCCGGATTGATGCAGTTATCCGGAAAACCCTGAACCGAATAATAGCTGCCGATCTCGTCGGGATCACGAAGCTCAGGGATCGCCTGCTGCATGGCATAGCAATGGCCGGGCATGTCGATCTCGGGCAGGATCTCGATGCCGAAGCCTTTGGCGTGAGCGACGATCTCGCGCACGGCCGCCTTGGTGTAGTAACCGCCGGTGCGAGCCGGGCTGGAGCCCAGAAGCGGCGGCAAGGGCAGGCCGTGGCCGCGCCATGCGCCGATCTCCGTCAACGCCGGATAGGCGTCGATCTCGACGCGCCAGGATTCGTCGTCCGACAGGTGCCAGTGGAAGCGGTTGAGCTTGTTCCAGGCAAGCACCGCCATCAGCTTCTTGATTTCGGCCGAGCCGTAGAACTGGCGGGAGACATCGAGATGCAGACCGCGCCAGCCCATCGAGGGCTCGTCGACGATCTCGCCGACGGCCGGGAAATGGAAGGACTGCGGATGCAGGCGCGCGCCGCGCCAGATCTGGCCGATGGTCACAAGGCCATAGACGAAGCCGGTCTGGGCACTTGCCTCGACTATTATCGCCTGCGGCGAGAACGTCAGCTTATAGGCTTCCGGGCCAAGGCCCTCGACGGCCCGCAGCTCGACCGGCACGGCGCCTTCGGCTTCGGAACGTACGAGACCCTCGGCTGCGAAGAGATGTTCGACGAGAGCGGTGAAGCTTGCAGCCGCAGCCTGTGCCTCCGGCGCACTCGCCTTCAGCACAAAGCCTGCCGGCAGCGGTCGCCGCGAAGAGACCGCGACATGGTTCGGCCATGGGATGATCGACAGGGGCACCGGTGGATTGGCCGGCACGGGATAGATCTCGGCCCCGCGCTTCAATGGCGCATTGCTCGACGATGTGCGTGTCGGTTCAGCGGCAAGCGACACGGCGGCTCCATCTGGCAGCGCGAGATAGGCGCTGGTGGCACCGTCGGTCCAGTGGCGGAACGGCCAGCTCAAGGCATGGACCGTGATGGTCCATGTCTCGCCACCAGCCAGCACGAAGCCTTCCGGCGGCTGGAATTCGGTGAAGTTGGAAAGCCGCTTGGTGACCGTCGCACCGTCGACGACGCCGGCCGGATCGACGCGGCCGGGGCCGCTGACGCAAAGCGAGAAGCCGGAAAGCGGCTCCGACGACAGGTTCTTCAGCCGCAGGACATAGGAAAATTCCTTGTCGTCGGTCGGCGGGTTCCAGGTTGTTTCAAGCCGCAGAGCCAGGGATCGCGGTGTGGACATGAGCACTCTCTCTTCCTGAAGGGATCGTTCAAAGCTTGAGCATGCCGGCATAGATGCCGGGTGCGGAATTGGGGATCTGTATCGCGCCGACCGTCTTCTCATAGAATTCCGATGGGCCGACATCGCCGATGACGGTGTACGCATAGCCCATGGCCTTCTGGTCGTTGAGGCAGGCAAAGAGCAGCGCGCGGCCGATGCCGAGGCCGCGAACGCTTTCATCAACGCCGGTCGGGCCGAAGAAACCGCGTGCCGTCGCCTCGTGGCAGGCAAAGCCGACAAGCTCCTGATTGCGCGTGGCGATGAAGCATGTCGGCGGCTGGCGCGTCATCGCCGCCGTCGTCTCGCTTGCCCACCCCTCGCTGAAATGCTTGCCGACCCAGCTCGTGATCAGCCGCAGCTCCGGCGGCAGCGCGCGCCGGATGGTGACGCCCGCTTTCGCCATGCGCTCGGACGATTGCGTGTCGACCGGCAGGGTCGATAGATTGGCCAGGTAATCCAAGGGCAAAATCCTTCTAGTTCGATGCGACGAGCGCACGCATGAAATGATTGGGACCTATCTGCTCGACCACGGTCGAGACCGGCCGGCTGAGCGCGCGGATCTTCTCGGCCTGCTCGAGGAAGCGGGCACTGCCGCCGGTCACGAACCGGCGGCCGCCATCCGGCACCGCCGAAAGCAGAAGCTGAGTGTAGGGGTGCTTCGGATTAGCAAGGACGGCATTGGTCTCGCCCCACTCCACCATCTGGCCGGCAAACATCACCACGATCTCTTCGGCAACGTGGGCTGCCGTTGCGATATCATGGGTGATGTAAAGCATGGCGAGATCATTTTCCCGCTTTACCCGCGCCAGCAGATCCAGAATGTCCTTGCGGATCGACACGTCGAGCATCGAGGTCGGCTCGTCCGCCACCAGCACGCTCGGCGCGACCGCCAGTGCGCGGGCGATATTGACGCGCTGGCGCTGACCGCCTGACAGTTCGTGCGGGAATTTCTGGCGCGTCACCGAGGGATCGAGCCCAACGCTCTCGAGCAGCTTCGATATGTCGTCGTCGCGTTCCGCCTTCGGCTTGTCCTGGCCGTGCAGCTGCAGCGGTCTTGCGATGTGATGATTGATCGTAAAGGCCGGGTTGAGCGACGAGAACGGGTCCTGGAAGACCATCTGGACCTCCTTGCGGTACATCCGCTCGTCCTTGCCCGAACCCCACGCCGTGCGGTCCTGCCCACGGAAGAGGAGCCGTCCGGCCGTCGGCTTGTCGAGCCGGGCGATGATGCGGGCACATGTGGTCTTGCCGCAACCGGATTCGCCGACGAGCGCCAGCGCCTTTCCTGCGAAAAGCGAGAAGGAAACGCCCTTCAACGCATGCACGGAGCCGAAATGGCGCTGGATATCATCCAGCTGGATAACGGGTTCTGCAGTCATAGCCTGTATCTGCGGTTTCATGCGAAAACTCCGGAAGGGTCGGCGCTAGCCGGAAGCTGCGGGATGGCGTTCCAGAGCTTGCGCGTATACTCATGAATGGGCGACCGGCTGACCTGCGCGACATCGCCGACCTCGACCAGCTCGCCCTTCAGCATGACGCCCATGCGGTGGCAAAGCTGCGCCATCAGATGCAGGTCATGGGTGATGAACAGCACCGAGAAACCATAGGTCTGCTGCAGGTCGAGAACCTGTTCCAGTATCTCGCGCTGCACGACGACATCGAGCGCCGTCGTCGGTTCGTCCATGATGATGAGTTCGGGACGCAGCGCCAGGCAGATGGCGATGACGATGCGCTGGCGCATGCCGCCGGAAAACTGGTGCGGGTAATCGCTGACGCGGTGCGGGGGAATGCCCACCAGCTTGAACATCTCTTCGGCACGAACGCGCGATTCCTGGCGCGAGCATCCGGTATGGCGATGCAGGACGTCGTGGAACTGCGCCTCCACCCGCATCAGCGGATTGAGCGAATTCATGGCGCTCTGGAACACCATGCCGATCCGCTTCCAGCGGATCCTCTGCAGCTCACCTTCCGGCATCCTCAGAAGATCCTGCCCATCCAGCCGGATGCTTCCGCCGCTGATCCAAGCAGGCGCCTTCGAGAGCCGCGTGATCGCATAGGCGATCGTGCTCTTGCCGCAGCCGGATTCGCCGGCAAGACCGAAGATCTCGCCGCGGCCGATATTGAAGGATACATCCTTCACGGCCCGGAAGTCGCCCTTGTCGAGCAGATAGTCGATGTCGAGATGTTCGATCTCAAGCAGATTGCCGCTCATTGCTCGGCCCTCATCATGCGATTGCGGGCGCGCGTCAGGCGGAACCAGCGGGTCAAGGCCGGGCCGGAGCGCAATTGCGGATTGGCGATTTCGTCGAAGGTGAAGTTGATCAGCGCGAGACCAAGCCCGGTCAGCGCGATGCCGATGGCCGGCATGCCGATATCCCACCAGGCGCCGACCATGACGGCCGAGGCATTCTGGGCATTGTAGAGCATGGTGCCCCAGGTGACCTTCAGCGGATCGCCGAAGCCGAGATATTCGAGTGTGGTCTGGGCGACGATCGCGTAGATGATGCTGCCGACGAGGTTGATGCCGATGAGCGGCGTCAGGTTCGGCAGGATCTCGACAAAGATGATGCGCCAGGCCGGTTCACCGATCATCTTGGCGGCGGTGACGAAATCGCGGTTGCGCAGCGCCATCGTCTGCGAACGCGTCATGCGCGCACCCCATGGCCAGGACGTCAACGCGATGATGGTCATGATCGTCATCGGGCCGACCGTGCCCGCAAAGGAGGCGAGCAGGATGAGGAGCGGCATGTTGGGTATGACCAGCACGGCGTTGGTCGCAAGATCGAGCGCGGCGTCCGTCTTGCCGCCGGTATAACCGGCGACGAGGCCGATGGCCGTGCCCAGCACCGTAATGGCGATGCCCGTCGCAAAGCCGACGGACAGCGAGCTTCTCGCTCCCCAGACGAATTGCCTATAGACGTCACGGCCCATCTTTGTGGTGCCGAAGACATGCTCGACGGATGGCGGCTGATGCGAGCGGCCGACGCGTGCGCCGGGTTCGCCCGGAGCGATGACCGGGGCGAAGATCGCCATCAGGCACAGAACGGCAACGATGACGAAACCGACAAGCGCCTTTTTCTGACTGAAAATGGATCGCAGCGAAAAGCTCATCGGCCTGCCTCCCTCAATCTTGGATCGACGAGGCCATAGATGATGTCGACAAGGAAATTGGCGCCGAGGGTTGCGAGCGTCATCAGCAGCAATTGCCCCTGGATGACAGGATAGTCGCGCGCCACGCTGGCGGTAAACAGTGTCAGGCCAAGGCCCGGATAGTTGAAGACGATCTCGGTGACGATCGAGCCGCCAAAGACCGCGCCGAGCATCAGCGCCAGGTTGGTCAGGACCGGCAACAGCGCATTGCGCGCGCCATAGCCGAACATGACGGCGAGGTTGCTCAGCCCCTTGGCCCGCCCCATCGTCACGTAATCCTCTCCGAGCACGACGATCATCGACGAGCGCATGGTCGTCTGGAATTCGCCGACCAGGAACGGAGACAGCGTCAGCACCGGCAGGATCGCGTGCATGAACACGCTCCCGAAGAAGGTGAAGTTGAAGCCCGGATCGAGGTTGGGATCATAGGCATATCCCACAGGGAACCAGCGCAGCGACACGGCAAAAGCGAACAGGGTGGTGAGCGCTATGATAACGGGCGGTATCGAGAACAGGATGACGGCAAAGGGCGATACGATCGTATCGAACCGCCCGCCGCGCCTCCAGGCCGCGATGGCGCCGAGCACGACGCCGACGCACAACGAAAAGATGATCGCCGTTACCACAAGGAAGAGGGTCCACAGCGTCGCCCGGCTCAGCACCTGAACCACTGTCTGCGGATAATATTTGACCGAAACGCCAAGATCGAAGGTGGCGAGCCCTTTGAGATAGTCGAGAAACTGCATGATGATCGGCTGATCGATCTCGCCGAAGCGGGCCTTGATCGCCTCGACAGCCGCAGGCGTGGCCCGCGGCCCGAGCTGGGCGATCATGGCGTCGACGGGACTCCCCGGCATAAGCCGGGGAAGAATGAAGTTCACGACGATCGCGAAGGCCAACGCCACCGCATAGACGCCGAGGCGCCGGCTTGAAACACGCATCTCTGCTTCCTTCGCTTTGGCCTTATTGGACCGGCTTCAGACGCAGCAGATGCACGAGACGCATGCGGTTGTTGTCGTGGTTTTCCGGGTTCATCACCGGATCCTTGTCCGTGACCCAACCGGTGAAACGCTTGCTCGAATACTGATACCAGGTCGGGCCGTTGAAGACGGGAACGACCGGGAATTCGTCGGCGATGACAAGCTGAATGTCGTTGAAGATCTTCTTGTGATCGCCATCGGAAGACGACTTCAGATACTGATCGAACAGCGCATCGAGCTTCGGATTGGAGTAACGGGCCGCAGCGACAGTCAGCTTGCCGGCATAGGCCGTCGACAGGCTCTGATAGTAGCCCTGGAACGGGGTAGCGCTATCGGCACGCGAGTTCATGACGACATCGAAGCTGCCATCGAGAAGCTGCTTGCGCCACTGCTCGTATTCGGGCGTGGCGACGGAAGCATTGATACCCACGGCGCGCAGCCCTTCGACGGCGATCTGCACTGCGTCGATCCAGTCGGTCCAGCCATTCGGCACGATGATCGGGAAGGTGATCGGCTTGCCGCTCGGCGTCGTGCGGAAACCGTCGGCACCCTTCTTGTAGCCGGCATCATCGAGGATCTTGTTCGCCTTGTCGGTATCGAAGCCCATGAAGGCGTCCTTATCGCCTTCGGCGGCCTTATCGCGCCAGGATTCGAAACGCGGCGGCAGGCCGCTGGCATGCAGATTGACGACCGGATAGCCGAAACCGGCAATATCGACCATCGATTTGCGGTCCATCGCCAAGCTGAAGGCATGCCGGAAGTTGAGGTCCTTGAAAGCCTCGAGATTGCCTGTATTCGTCGATTTGAAGTTCATCTCGTAGGCAACGGTTTCCGCCGGCGGCTGCCAGTAGCCATTGTGCTTGGGATCGAGCGCAACGAAGGTCTTGTCGATCTGTGGCAGGAACGAGCCGATCCAATCCACAGTGCCCTCAGGCAGCAGCGCCAGCATCTGGTCGTTGCCCGAGATCTGCGGCAAGCGCAGGCAATCGACATGCAGCGAAGCGGCATCCCAATAATTCGGATTGCGGCACTGCTCGTAGATCTGCGGCGTGAAGCGGCGGACCTCGGTCATGGGACCGGATCCGACCGGCTTGTCGTTCTTGAAGGCGACCGGATCGGCAACATCCTTCCAGATATGCTCCGGCACGACGGCAAGGTCGGCCAGGGATTCGGGGAATTGGGAATTCACGGCCTTGAGGTTGATCTTCACCTGCGTCGGCGAAGGTGCCTCGACGGAAGCAACCGTTTGGCCAACGCCCACGATATCTACGGCCGGGTTCTTCAGCATCAGGTCGAGGGTGTATTTCACGTCGGCCGGGGTCAGCGGCTGGCCGTCCGACCACTTCACGCCGGGACGGAGATCATAGGTGATCGACATCAGATCATCCGAGAACTTGTAGCTTGTCGCCAAACGCCAGACGGGCTTGCCGCCGTCATTGGCGTTGAAGATGACCAGCGGCTCATAGATGAAATCCATCGTGCTCTGGCGGCGTCCGGCCAGATCGAACGGATTGAAGTTGCTGACCCAGCTGGTCTGTTCCTCGATGTGCATCGTCAGCACGGATTCAGCTGCCGAGGCGATGCCGGAACCGAAAGCCAGCGAGGCGCCAAGTGCCGCCACTGCCCAAGACGTCCGGCAGAAGAGATTGCGCAGTGTCCTTTTCCTCATTCCCATTTGTCGTTCCCTCTTATTGTTTTCGAGTAGTCAATCAAATTGATTTAATATTGAGTTTTGAGACTCGTCAATCGCTGATTGGAAATCAACAGGGATGGATTGGACGTGATGGGAGACTGCCGCCGATGGGACGGCGATCTCAAACAATGGGGTTTGGGGAAATCGGCGAAGCTTCGCCATCTCATGCCGGCACATGCAGAACCGGCATCACAAGCGCGAAAATCAGGCGCGTTGGAAATCAGTTATCGAGCGACCCCTACCGCAAAGCGGATGGAACAGCCGGATACGCCGATCGGGATGCAAGCGCAGAGCTCACTGCGATCGAAACCGTCAAGCAATTTCCGCTCAGTCGAGCGGCTTGTAAGCCACGACGTCCATCTCAACCTTGACATCGACCATCATCGGCGACTGCACGGTCGAGCGCGCTGGCGGATGGTCGATGAAATGCTTCTCGAATACCGCATTGAAGCTCGAGAAATCGCGGGCATCGTCCAGCCAGACATTGACCTTCACGACATGTTCGAGCGTGCAATCGGCAAGTGCAAGAACATCCTTGATATTGGCGATGACCTGCTCCGTCTGCGTCACGACATTGCCGGTGACGATTTCACCGTTGATGGTCGGCACCTGGCCCGAGACATAAACAAAGTCGCCGGCGCGAACTGCCTTGGCAAAGGGACGGCGCTGGCCACCAGCCTGATTGTCGGCAACATCGAAACGGATCAGCTTGTTCTTGCTCATGATATGTTCGGTCTCTCTTTGTTGCCGGCCGCCATCGCCTCATCATCGTGAGGAGCGACCAGCTTCTTTGGCATCTTCATTATCCACCACGGCGCTTCCACGCCAGATCGTTTTCGTGTCGTTCAGTGGGCATTCTCGGATATTCCGGATTTTTCTCAATTAGAACGTGAAGTTCGAGATTTCAATAACTTATAGTTAAATCAATATGTTATATAAGAATCCGCAAGTACGATTCAGCTCCAACGATGAAAGCTGGCAGACCAGACATCCGATCCAAAGAGCATATCGCGTCCTTTTGTCAGTCCCTGCCCCGATTGCCTTTCCGCCTCTGCGCCTGATAAGACAGGCGCATATTTCGTCATATGATTCACTGACATTCAGGAGGAGTTATCATGGCAGAACTCGCGCAATTGCTTGCGTCTATCCGCATCCCCGATCTGGCTGGAAAACGGGTGTTGATCACCGGTGCTTCGACAGGCATCGGCGCTGCCGTCGCGCTGGCCTTTGCCGCACAGGGCATGAAGGTCGGCCTTCATTTCAATGCGAGCCGCGAACCGGCGGAAAAGCTGGCGGCCGAGATCAAGGCCAGTGGCGGGATAGTCCATCTAATCCAGGGTGATATCTCGCAAGATGGCGAGACCGAACGCGTCGTCAGGGATGCGGCCGAAGCGCTGGGTGGCCTCGATGGGCTGGTCAACAATGCCGGTGGCATGCTGGGGCGGCTTCCCACCACCGACATGACGGATGAGCATTACGACCGGGTGATGAACCTCAACGCCCGCTCCGTGCTCGCGGCAACCCGCGCGGCCCACCCCTATCTCAAGCGACAGGGCGGCTTCATTATTAACACGACCTCGATCGCCGCGCGTAATGGCGGCGGCAACGGCGCGATCCTCTATGCGGCCTCCAAGGGGTTCGTCTCGACGATCACCCACGGCCACGCCAAGGAATTTGTCAACGACAAGATCCGCGTCAATGCGGTCGCACCTGGCGTCATCGCAACGCCCTTCCACGAGCGCTATACCAACGACGAACAGATGGAAATTCAGCGCAAGACGATCCCCATGGGCTTCGTCGGCACGCCGGAGGATTGCGTCGGCGCCTATCTGTTCCTCGCCTCCGCAACGCTCTCCGGCTACATCACCGGCCAGGTCGTCGAGGTCAATGGTGGCCAGCTCATGCCGTGACAATGGCAGCTGATCGACTTTATGCGCCGGACAATGCTAATCTTGCCCGGCGCGGCGGCTCTCTCGTCGCAGAGAATGGAGCGCATGCGAGATGGCAAAGACGCCTCTTCAGGACGGTATGAAGACGTCGGTCGAACTGACGCATCCGGAGCGGGTCTATTGGCCCGATGACGGGGTCAGCAAGCAGGATCTTCTCGATTACTATGCGCGGGCCTGGCGGCGCATGGCCCCTTTCGTCGTCGATCGCCCGCTGGCGTTGCTGCGCTGCCCTGATGGTATCGACGGGCCGCGATTCTTCCAGAAACACGCCTGGAAAGGCATCAATCCGCATATCGCGGAAATTGCCGATCCCGAAGATAAGGATGCCGCAAAGCTTCTGAAGATCGAGGACTTCGATGGCCTGGCTGCTCTCGTTCAATCCGCGGCGCTGGAAATACATCCCTGGGGCACGACCACCGATCACTGGGAAAAACCCGATATGATCATCATGGATCTCGATCCAGGCGAGGATGTCGCCTGGGGCAAGGTCACCGCCGCGGCGAAGGAAATAAAGGAGCGCTTTTCCGCCCAGGGATTGACTTCATTCCTCAAGACCTCGGGCGGCAAGGGCCTGCATGTCGTCGTATCCCTCAAGCCGCAGGCAAACTGGCAGCAGGTCAAGGAGGCTGCCGAGACGATGGCGCATGCGATGAGCGCCGATAGCCCTGAGGCGTATTTGTCGGTCGCCAGCAAGGCGAAGCGGACAGGCCACATCTTTATCGATTACCTGCGCAACGGCCGTGGCAATACCGCCGTTGCCCCTTATTCGACGCGCGCAAGAAAGGGTGCCGCGGTTTCCATGCCGATCAGCTGGGAGGAATTGGACGGCAAGATCGGTCCGGCTTCCTTCACCATCGGAAACGCAGCCTCACGTTTGAACCAATCGAGCACCGATCCCTGGGCCGACTTTTTCGCGGCAGCATCGCCGCTCAAAGTCTGACGCTATAGAAGAAACGGGACCAGTGCCGGCGTGCTGGCCTTGTAATCGGCGTAGGTCGAACCGAAAGTCTCGCTCATCCAACTTTCCTCGATGGATACGCGACGCAATACGGCATAAAGCACCGCGACGATCGCAAGGACGGCGGCAATATCGCCGCGAGCAATTGCCGAGCCGACAATGGCGAGCATCAGACCGGAATAGATCGGATGGCGGACAAGCGCATAGGGGCCGGAACGGATCAGCGCGTGATCTTCCTTGAGGGTGATTACGCCGCTCCAGTTGCGGCCGATGTGGTAGCGAGCCCATACGGCGAAAAGCAGTCCGATGACGGTCAAAGCCGCGCCGATCGTATAGAACGCCAGATCATGCGGGATGATGCGAAACCGCAAGGCCCCCAGCCACGAAGGATTGGCGGCCAGAAGGAAGGCGCCGATCCAGATCGGCGCGGTATTGCCGAGCCGCGACAGCGAGTCTTCCTGCCGCACGGTTTTCTTGGCCCCGAAGGACGCAAAGAGCCAGATCAGCAGCCAGATGATCCAGCACGCGGGAATGAATTGATAGAGGAGCATCGCTCACGCCATATCTTTATCCAGCTCCGAATAGTGCCGGAAAATGCCGTCCTCATTGAAGGGGATGCGGCGATCGGATTGAAGATAGCGAGCAATATTGGGCAGTTTCATGACAGCATCATGCAGCGCCGTCAAAAGCGGATAGTGCTGGCCGAGACAGGCGGTTGCGCGTGGAAAAGCATAGCGCAATCCTTCATGGATCTGGAAGAGCGAGAGATCGACATAGGTCAGGCTCTTGCCGAAAATATGGCTCGGTCCATCCGGGTTCTGCTGCAGCACGCGCTCGAAATATCCGAGGAATTTCGGAATACGATTGTCGATGAATTCGGCGGTGCGAGCCTTGGCCTCTTGCTTCTGGTCTTCGTAATATTTCGAAATGGCGATCGGATGATGCGTATCGTGTACCTCGGCGACGAGATCGGTGATCGTCAATTGTAGGCCATTCAACACATGGCGCTGTCCTTCGTCCTTTGGCGCAACACCAAGTTTCAGGCCGAGATACATCAGGATATTCGCCACATGCGGAATAAGGAGGTCGCCATCCTTGAGAAACGGCGGAGCAAACGGGATGCCGGATTCCACACCATTTTCCATGATCGCCAGCATGGCCGGCATTCCCTGCCCTTCGCTGGCCTGGCCACGGCAGATATCGACATAGTCGGCACCGGCATGCTCCAGCGCCAGCCGGACGAATTCGCCACGTCCCTGGATGTCATCCCAATAATAGAGTTCATAACGCATTCGGCTTTCCCTCCCGAGAATTGAAGACAACCACCAGCGACGATCGGCGTAAGGCACTGGTTGGCCTCGCGCGGAAATCTAGCGCCGGTATCGCGGAACGGAAGGGGCGTTGACGATCGCAACCGGCCGAAATGACATCACATCACCGGCCGGAAGCAGGCCAACCACAGAATTCGCGCCTCACACACAGCCTATGAATGCGTGCGATGTTCGTGACGTTTACGCGTCGCGGCCGCCTTCTTTGCGGAGGCGGAGCGCTCGGACGCTGGCCGTTTTGCCGCGGCGCGTCCGCCGATCTTGCCGCCTTTCTCGGAAGATTCATGACTTTCCGGATGACCGCGGCCCGAGCCGGACTTTTTGCCGCCGCCGCTTTCCTTGTTGACGGTCGCCCAAGCGCGTCGCTCCGCTTCTCCGTGAGAAACGCCGCGGTCCTCATAGCCTTCCTCGATATGCTCGGCCTTGCGCTTCTGCTTGCCGCTATAGGCGGATTTGTCTCCTCGTGGCATGGTCTTTCTCCTCACTATGGAAGAAAGACCAACACGTCGTCATGGAAAAGGTTCCGATACACGGCCAGGAGAATTGCGATTGGCCGATAATGGCCACAAGCGCCGCTCATGTCGCGGCGTCCGGCGCTTGGCTGAAGCCGGGAAAAACACGCCGACGGAACGGTCGATGATCAGGATGAGGATCAGTGCCGCCAGAAGATAGATCGCCGCAAGCACGAGAAGGGACGTCACCTCATCACCTCCGCGCTGCCAGCGAAACGCAAAAGACAGCACGCTGCGACGATCGTCGTAACAATCATTTCCGGATCATCTTTACGGCTGCGGCTCATTGCGTGGCTCCCTTCTCACTCAGTAGCACCGATGTGTGACAACTATTTCGCGATTGGGACCCAAATTACCGAAATTATTGAGAATATTTCGCCAACGGCAGTTCAAAAAAGAGAGGCGGCTCGATGTCTGCCATCGAACCGCCCCGTCTCCGCCACACCTCTAAAACCGGCGCGCCCTACGCCTTTGCGGTTGCGGCTTTCTTCGATGCCTTCTTGGAAGCTGGTTTGGCGACCACCTCATCGGCGGCTGCCGCCGCGGCAACCGCCTGCTTGCGTTTGATCTTGAGTTTGGCCTCGCCTCCACCGGCGGTCGTGACACTTTCGTCGAGCGCGGTTCGCTCACCGCTCGCCCGTTCCCAGTGTTCGACATCGCACCCGAAGGGATGACCCTCCTCTTCCCAGATGGCATATGCGCGCTTCTTGATCCATTCGTCCCGAGGTTCCAACATCTGCTGTTCTCCGTTCGCATCATTGAACATGGTTTTGATGAACAATGCCCGTTCTTGAAATGCGGGCTTTCATGCCTCCCCCGAGCAGCCAAGACGCCATGACTTTAAAATGCCATGGCTCGTTTTCTATGGGTCTCGGCTCTCGAACCGCAGTGGCGCCTCAAACAAGAAACAAGGTTACCGTAGGGGACAGTAGCGAAGCAGCCGAAGCACCCTAAGTATGAAGGCGGCAACAATGGTCTTCAATTAAAATTATCTAATAGGATGAGTTTTAGCACCATAATCGACCAAAGATCTTTGATCGCAAGCCCGCTTATTGCAGCTTTTGCGGGCAAAGATATACTCGCGCCATGATCGACCTGGTGGATGCCCATTGGGGCCAAATTCTCGCTGTCCTGTCCATTACGCTGGGGGCAGCCGCCGCGATCCACGCGGCAATGACCAAAGAGGATGTTCGCGCGGCGATCGGCTGGGTCGGTGTCGTCATCCTGTCGCCCATCATCGGTGCCGTGCTCTATGCTTTCGCGGGTATCAATCGCATCCGCCGGGCCTCGCTCAGTTCACAGAGAGACGCACTCTTTCGCAAGGATGCGAATGGAGAACTCTCCAGCTTCGATGCCGATGACGACCAGGTGCGGCGGCTTTTCGGCGAGCGTTTCCGCTCGATGAAAACGCTCGGCGACCGCGTCGTCCGCTATACGATGAGCACCGGCAACACGATCGAAATGCTGAGCAGCGGCGATGCTGCCTATGCGGCAATGAAAGCCGCCATAGACGGCGCCGAACGCAGCATCCTGATGGAAACCTATATCTTCGATCGCGACCCGATCGGCCTGCGCATCGCCGACGCCCTGATCGCCGCCGCCAAGCGTGGCGTCGGCGTGCGCGTGCTGATCGACGCCGTCGGTGCCCGCTACTCCGTGCCGAGTATCATGGGTTATCTCAGCCAGGGCGGAGTGGACGTCAACGTATTCAATGGCAATGTCATCATCGGCCTCAGACTGCCCTACGCCAATCTGCGCACCCACCGCAAGATTCTGAGCATCGACGGGCGGATCGCCTTTACCGGCGGCATGAATATCCGCCAGGGATTCACGCGGGAATTCGCCCACGACCATTACGCCCGCGACATGCATTTCTGCGTGACGGGCCCGGCGATAGCCGATCTCTTCAACACCGCCGCCGAGGACTGGCGCTTTACGACCGGCGAGGTCCTCAGTGGTCCGGAATGGCGGATTGCGGCGCCCTCCAACGAGCCGGGAGCGCCGGTCTTCATGCGGGTGGTCGCTTCCGGTCCCGACCGCAGCGTCGAGACCAATCACAAGATGCTCATCGGCGCCTTGTCGGTGGCGCATAAATCGATCCGCATCATGTCGCCCTATTTCCTGCCGGACCGCGAACTGATCAGCGCGCTGGTCACGGCTGCCCGGCGCGGCGTCGAGGTCGACATCGTCGTGCCGACCGCCAACAATCTCGTGCTTGTCGACCGCGCCATGACGGCGCAGTTCGACCAGATGCTGAAAAATTATTGCCGCATCTGGCGCGCCGAGGGGCCGTTCAATCATTCCAAACTGCTGGCGATCGACGGAATCTGGGCTTATGTCGGCTCCTCCAATCTCGATCCCCGTTCCCTACGCCTGAATTTCGAGGTGGATCTGGAAGTGCTCGATCGCGGTTTTGCCGACACCATCGATGCCCATATCGGCACAATCCTGGAAACGGCGCATCCGGTCGAACTCGAAAAACTGCGGGCACGGCCCTTTGCCATCAAGCTCATCGAGAAGGTTCTCTGGCTCGGTTCACCCTATCTCTGACGGTCGAGCCCCATGGACAATCTGTCCCTGTCGCAGCCTTTTTACATGACAAGGCCGATTGTCGCTTCTTATACTCCCTTGAATGTGCCCGACAGGTCTGATCAAGGAACGGTCGACGGATAGATGAAAAAGAACAAAGAAAGTCTCCGTGCGAGCATTCTGGAAAGCCTGAAGAGCCGAAACAAATCGCGCCCCAAGCCGGCCGGCAAGCCGGATCGTATCGAGGGCACGTTGATCGCCTCCTACAATGTCCATAAATGCGTCGGCGCCGACCGGCGGTTCGATCCGGAAAGAACCAGCAGGGTCATTCATGAGATCGATGCAGACGTCATCGGCCTGCAGGAAGCCGATACGCGTTTCGGGGAACGCACGGGCATTCTCGATCTGCGCCGGCTCGAGCGCGAGACTGGGCTTATCCCCGTGCCCGTCGCCGGCGTTGCCAAGGCACATGGCTGGCATGGCAATGTCGTTCTTTTCAAGCAGGGCACGGTGCGCGAGGTGCATCAGATAAGCCTGCCGGGACTGGAGCCGCGCGGTGCCCTGATCGCCGAACTGGAATTGGCGCGCGGCGGAAACCTCAGGATCATTGCCGCGCATCTCGGCCTGCTCCACCGATCGCGGGCCCAGCAGACACGCCTGATCGTCGACCTGATGAGCGACGGCGGCGAGATCCCGACCATCCTGCTCGGCGACCTCAACGAGTGGCGGCTGGGCGACCGCTCATCGCTCAACACCTTCCAGGCCGCCTTCGGCCCGCTTCCTCCCGCTGTTCCGAGCTTTCCCTCGACGCTGCCGCTGCTGGCGCTCGATCGTATCATGGCAAACCGCCGCGGCATGATCTCGGCGGTCGAGGTGCATGACTCGCCGCTGGCCCGCGTTGCTTCCGACCATCTGCCCATCAAGGCCGTGGTCAGCCTGGAAACACTGGACAGTGACGCAGAGGCACGGTCGCAGACCGCCTAAGGCGCGCAAAAGTGTGCAGCGGTTTCGCGCGACATGCGAAAAATCAAGAACTTAAAGCGCCCGGAGCGAATCTGAAAGATCGCGATGCGCTTTGGACATCATCGATACGCTTCATGTTAACTTCGCATATATAGGTGATGACTGCCGAAAAATCATCTTATAACCTGCTCGCCGAAGAGACCGATCCCGGAGACAATCATGCTGAAAACTCTATTGCTGACTGGCGCCGCCGGCGGCGTCGGCCAGGCAATCAGGCCGCTTCTGTCGCAAATCGCCGAGAGCGTCGTATTGTCCGATCTGGCGCCGATAACCGATCTGCGTCCGAACGAGCGTTTCGTTGCCTGCGACCTTTCCGATCGTGGCGGCGTCGACGCCATGGTTAGGGGTGTCGATGGCATCATCCATCTGGGCGGCATCTCGGTGGAGAAGCCCTTCGACCTGATCCTGCCGGGCAATATCGTCGGTCTCTATAATCTCTACGAGGCGGCGCGCGCCGCCGGCAAGCCGCGCATCGTCTTTGCAAGCTCCAACCATACGATCGGCTTCTATCGCCGGGACGAGCGGATCGACAATAAGGTACCAACGCGGCCGGATTCGCTTTACGGCGTTTCGAAGGTATTCGGCGAAGCGGTCGCCAGCCTCTACTTCGACAAGTTCGGCCAGGAAACGCTTTCGGTGCGCATAGGCTCCTGCTTCCCCGAGCCGCGCAATACGCGCATGCTCGCCACCTGGTTCAGCGTCAGGGATTTTCTCTCCCTTTGCGGCTGCGCTTTCGACGCCCCCAGGCTCGGGCACACGATCGTCTACGGCGCCTCCGACAATGACGAACAATGGTGGGACAACAGCAACGCTGCCTTCCTCGGCTGGAGGCCGCGCGATAGCGCAGCACCTTGGCGGGCCGAAATCCTGTCGAAAGCGCCTCCGGAGGATCCGAATGATCCGACCGTCATCTACCAGGGCGGCGGCTTTGCCTCAGCCGCCCATCCGGAGGACTGATCCTCAGGCAATTCCAGGAAAAGTGCGCTGCGGCCTTCCTGGAATTGCTGGAAAACAACGACGTGGAGCGGCCCGGAGATTCCGAGAAAAGCTGAACCGCCTTAGTTGCCGTTGCGAAACAGCTTCCAGCGTGTCGGCCTGAAGGCGATGCGGTTGCGATCCAAGGCATCCGCCTTGTTCGGCGGCAGTTCGATTTCGATAGGATCGTGCTGGGCGCCGATGTTGATCTCGAGATGGCGGGTGCCTGCCACACGCCTGCTGGCAACGAGCAGGCCCGCGATCGCGCCGCCGTCGCCATCACGGAGCTCGATGTCATGGGGGCGGAAATAGAGGTAGGCTTCGCCATCGGGCTCATGCGGCGTGCTAAGCCCTAGCGGCTTGTCATCGAACCAGATCTCGCCGCTGGTGATGCGGACCTTGAGGCGATTGGACTGACCGATGAAACCATAGACGAAAGGAGAATTCGGCGTGTCGTAGATCTCGTCCGGCGTTCCGACCTGCTCGATAGCACCCTTGTTGAGCACGACGACGCGGTCGGCGAGCTCCAGCGCCTCTTCCTGGTCATGGGTCACGAAGACGGTGGTATGGCCGGTCCGGTCATGGATTTCCCGCAGCCATTTACGCAGGTCCTTGCGGACCTGTGCATCGAGAGCGCCGAAGGGCTCGTCCAGCAGCAGCACGTTCGGCTCGACCGCCATGGCGCGCGCCAGCGCCACACGCTGGCGCTGGCCGCCGGAAAGCTGGGCCGGATAGCGCTTCTCCAGCCCGTTCAGCTGCACAAGTTCCAACAGCTCCACGGCACGCCGGCGAATTTCATCGCGTGGCGGACGGCGCGATGCCGAGCGGACTTTCAGGCCGAAAGAGATATTATCAAGCACGGTCATGTGCCGAAACAGCGCGTAGTGCTGAAACACGAAGCCGATATTGCGCTGCTGCACCGTCTTTCGCGACGCATCCTCGTCACCGAAGAAGATCTGTCCCTCCGTCGGCGTCTCCAATCCGGCAATCAGGCGCAGCAGCGTCGTCTTGCCGGAGCCCGATGGACCAAGAAGCGCAATCAATTCGCTCGAGCGGATATCCAGGGACACATCATGCAATGCGGGAAAGCGACCGAATTCCTTGCGCAGTTTTTGAACGCGAACTTCCATCAAGAATTCCTTCAGTGACGCCGGCTGGCTGCGATCTCTTCGCTATAGCGCATTTCCAGCAACGTCTTCAGTATAAGTGTGACAAGGGCGAGCAGGGCCAGGAGCGTGGCAACTGCGAAGGCCCCCGAGAAATTATATTCGTTATAAAGAATCTCGACCTGCAGGGGCATGGTGTTGGTTTCGCCACGGATATGGCCCGAAACGACCGAAACGGCTCCGAACTCCCCCATGGCGCGGGCATTGCAGAGCAATACGCCGTAAAGCAGGCCCCATTTGATATTCGGCAGCGTGACATACCAGAAGGTCTGCCAGCCATTGGCCCCAAGCGAAAGGGCCGCCTCCTCGTCCGCGCTGCCTTGCTCCTGCATCAGCGGGATCAGCTCGCGCGCGACGAAGGGAAAGGTGACGAACATCGTTGCCAGGACAAGCCCCGGAACCGCAAACAGGATCTGTATGCCATGGCTCTGTAAGTAAGGGCCGAGCACGCTGTTCGAACTGAAGAGCAGCACGAAGACTAGGCCGGAAATAACAGGAGAAACGGAAAACGGCAGATCGATCAGCGTCGTCAGGAAGGCTTTGCCCTTGAATTCGAACTTGGCGATCGCCCATGCGGCGGCAACACCGCAGACGAGATTCAGCGGCACACTGATGCCCGCAACGATCAATGTGAGCCGGATCGCCGCGAAGGTCTCTTCATCGACCAGGGCCTCAAAGAAAGTCTCGATCCCCTTGCGGAAAGCCTCGACGAAGACGGCGGCCAGAGGCAGGAGCACCATCAGCGTCAGAAAGACGAGCGAAATCAATATGAAAATGATGCGGGCCGCCCGGCTTTCGGTGATGACGGAATGACCCGTTTCAGCAGCGGCAGAAAGATCATGCGCCATAGCCATATCTCCTTCTGCTCCACGACTGGATGAGATTGATGATCAAAAGCATGGTGAAGGAAATGAACAGCATCACCGTCGCGATCGACGTCGCCGCGGCGTAATTGTATTCCTCCAGACGAATGACGATGAGCAGCGGAGCGATTTCCGAGACATAGGGCCTGTTTCCGGCGATGAAGATGACCGATCCGTATTCGCCGGCCGCACGCGCGAATGCGAGCGCAAAGCCCGTCAGCGCCGCAGGCGCCAATCCCGGCAGCAGCACGCGCGTGATCGTCTGAAAGCGGTTCGCTCCAAGGGTTGCCGCCGCCTCTTCGACCTCACGGTCGATCTCCTCCATGACCGGCTGCGCCGTGCGAACCACGAAGGGCAAGCCGACGAAAATCAGCGCGATGACGATACCGACCGGGGTGAAGGCGATCTTGATGCCGAGCGGCGCCAGGAACTGGCCGATCCATCCATTCGGCGCATAAAGCGTCGTCAAGGCAATGCCGGCAACCGCCGTCGGCAGCGCGAACGGCAGATCGACCATGGCATCGAGGATGCGCTTGCCTGGAAAGCGATAACGCACCAGCACCCAGGCAAGGATAAGCCCAAGCACGGCGTTGACGAGCGCGGCAATGAAGGCGCCGCCGAAGCTCATGCGCAGCGCATAGAGCGTGCGCACATCAAGAGCCAAAGCCCAAAATTTTTCCCAGCCGAGAGAGCTGCTCTTCCACAGCAAGCCCGACAGCGGAATGAGAACAATGAAGATGAGCCAAGCCAAGGTAACGCCGAGCGCCAATCCGAAGCCCGGAATGACGCTCGGCTGCCGTAACCGCCACCGTTTGCGGATTATAGAATGCATTCAGTCTTATTGTCCCGGCTTGTAGATCTGATCGAAGACGCCCCCGTCAGCGAAGAATTTCGGCTGAGCTTGAGACCATCCGCCGAAATCGTCAATGGTCGCCAGCTTCAAGGCCGGGAAACGGGCGACATCCTTGGGATCTGCCGCTTCCGGCTTGATCGGCCGGTAATAGTGCTTGGCGGCGATCTTCTGACCTTCATCCGAGTACAGATAGTTCAGATAGGCTTCCGCGACCTTGCGCGTGCCCTTGGTGTCGACATTGCCATCGACGACGGCAACCGGCGGATCGGCGCGGATCGAGACGGACGGGGTCACGATCTCGAATTTGTCCGGGCCGAGCTCATCGAGCGAGAGATAGGCTTCGTTTTCCCAAGCAAGCAGAACATCGCCGAGGCCACGCTGAACGAAGGTCGTCGTCGCGCCGCGCGCGCCGGTATCGAGAACCGGGACATGCTTCAGGAGTTGGGCGACATATTCCTGCGCCTTGGCATCGTCGCCGCCATTGGCCTGCTTGGCCCAGGCCCAGGCCGCAAGGATATTCCAGCGGGCACCGCCCGATGTTTTCGGGTTCGGCGTGATGACTTCGACGCCGTCCTTGACCAGGTCCGCCCAGTCCTTGATGCCCTTGGGATTGCCCTTGCGCACCAGGAAGACGATTGTCGAGGTATAGGGAACCGAATTGTTCGGGAACTTGGTCTTCCAGTCGGCGGGGATCTTGTGCGTCGCCTTGGCGATCGCGTCGATATCGCCTTCAAGCGCCAGCGTCACGACATCGGCGTCGAGACCATCGATGACCGAGCGGGCCTGCGCGCCGGAACCGCCATGCGAAGCCTTGATGTTGATGGTTTCGCCCGTATCCTTCTTCCACTTGGCAGCAAAAGCGGCGTTGAAATCCTTATACAATTCACGCGTCGGATCGTAGGAAACATTGAGAAACGTCTTGTCCGCCGCCCAGGTCGGCGCAACGGCCGCGACTGAAAAACCGCCGATCAGAACCGCGGTGGCGAGAAGCCGGGAAAGCTTTATCGTCTGCATGGATGCACCCCTTCGTTTGTCCCTAAACCCTATCAACTTGGTCGTATAAAGTAACGAAGACCGTTCCCGTTTTGGGCAACTCCAGAGAACAGCATCCCATAGAATCCCGAAAAGTGAAATCACATTCCAGAATAGCGGGCAGCCGCTTGATCCGAGCGCCCTCAGACGACGGAGTCGGACATAAAAACCGAATAGAGCTCGTCGGCGCTCCTGGCCTGCCGCATCGCCGTCAAGACGCCCTCTGTGCGCAGCCGCCTGGCGATCGCGGCAAGCACATTCAGATAGTCGCTGCGGCCGCCTTCCCCGAAAAGCAGCACGAATGCCCATTCCGTCGGAACGTCGTCTATAGCCTCGAAATCGACGGCATGGGCAAAGCGCACCATCAATCCGCGCGGTCTGGTCATGCCGGCGATAGCGGCATGCGGAACGGCAACGCCATTGCCGATGCCGGTGGTGCCCAGCCTCTCGCGAGCCTCCAGCACCCGCAGGACCATGGCCTCATCCAGGCCGAAGCAACTGGCCGCCTTCGATGACAGCATCTGCAGCGCCCGCCATTTGGTCGGCACCGACAGGCCGATGAAGGCATGTTCGGGAAGAATGATCGTGGAAAGGTCCATGGTCGCACTCAAGGTCGAGCAATCGGTCGTTCTGAAATGATTTTCATCGTTGCGAGATCGAGGTGGAAATACCTCGACAACGGATTAGAGGTACTGACGACATCAATCCGGCTCGCGCAGGCGATAGCCGACGCCCGTCTCGGTCGTGATATAATGCGGCTGATCGGGAATCTCCTCGATCTTCTGCCGGAGCTGGCGAACATAGACGCGCAGGTACTGCACGTCGGCCGCCGGCCCCCAGATCTGCTTCAACAGGAACTGATGCGTCAGCACCTTGCCGGCGTGCTGGGCAAGCACGCGCAGGATGTCGTATTCCTTCGGCGAAAGCTTGATCTCCTTGCCGTCGACCTTGACGATGCGCTTGACGAGATCGATGGAAAGGCCGCCGGTCTGGAAGATCGCCTTCTCGCCCTGCTGCTGCAGCCGATGGCGCAGCGCCACGCGAATGCGGGCCGCAAGTTCGTTGACGCCGAAGGGCTTGGTCACATAGTCGTCGGCGCCGCTTTCGAGCGCCTTGACGATACCGGCCTCGTCCGTGCGGCTGGATAGAATGACGACCGGGATCTGCACCCCATCCTCGCGCCATTCCAAGAGCAGATCCTGGCCCGATTTGTCGGGGAGGCCGAGATCGAGCACGATCAGGTCGGGCTGGTCCTCGTCCACCGAGGCTCGAGCAGACGCTGCATTCTGCGCCTCGTTGACGACGTAGCCCTGGGCACCGAGACCGACGCGCAGCAATTTGCGGATCGGCGGCTCGTCATCGACGACGAGAATCTTGACGGCGGTGGTGTTCATTTCAGTTCATCCAGCTTCGGGACATCTGTTGGTTTTGGCAGGCGAATGGTGAAGACAGCCCCTTGCCGATCCGTTCTGTTGCCGGCGGCGATCGTGCCGCCCATCGCCTCGATGAAACCGCGGCAGATGGAAAGGCCAAGGCCGGTGCCGGCGCGCACCTGATCGCCCTTGCGCACGCGGTAGAACGTATCGAAGACGCGTTCGAGGTCGGCGGGCGGAATGCCCTGCCCCTCATCCATGACCCTGAAGACGATATTGTCGATATCGGCCCAGGCTTCGAGGCGGATGGCCGATCCTTCCGGCGCGTATTTGGCGGCGTTGTCGAGCAGGTTGAACAGCACCTGCTCGAACAGCACCGGATCGACCTTCACCATCGGCAGATCGACGGGCATCTGCACGTCGACGCGGTGATGGGCCAGGATTTTTTTCGCCCTCCGCAACGCGCTGCCGACGATATCGCCGGCATAATGCAGGGCATAATTCGGCTCCATGGCGCCGGATTCGATCTTGGTCATATCAAGCAGATTGGCGATGAAGCGGTTGAGCCGTTCGGACTCATCGATAACGGTGGAAAGAAGGTCGACCCGGTCTTCGTTCGGCAACGTCTCCAGATAATCGCGCAAGGTTCCGGCCGCACCGAGGATGGCGGCAAGCGGCGTCTTCAGGTCATGGGAAATGGATGTCAGCAGCGCGGAGCGCAGCCGATCCGCTTCCACGGCCAGCTTCGCGCGGTCGACATCGGCCACCAGTTGCACGCGCTCGATGGCGAGTGCCGCCTGGTCGGCGAGAGCATCGAGCAGCCGCTGCTGCTCAGGCGTCAGGAGCGGGCCGTCGCGACGATCGCTATCGAGGCCGATGACGCCGACGGCGGTTCGGCCTGTGCGGAGCGGAACGTAAAGGCGCTTGGCGCCGGGCAACGTATCGGCGCCGCGACCGGCCGCATGATTGTGCTCCCAGGCCCAGCGCGCCGCCGCGATATCGGCGTCATCAAGCGTATCGTCAGGCGGATAGCCGGCCCTGACGGCGATGGTGCCATGCTCGGGAAGAAGCAGCACGACCCGCAGCTTCAGCATCGAGGCCAGCTGAAAGGCCGTTGCCCAGAGAACGTCGTCGAGCGTGCCGGTGCCGGCGAGCTTCTTGGAGAAGAGATAGAGATCCTCGGTCGTCCGAGCGCGCTGTCGCGCCGCCACCGCCTGCCGTTGCACCGTCGCCGTCAGATTGCTGGCGATCACCGCGACGCCTAGGAAGAAGAAGAAGGCGAGCACGCTTTCCGGATCGCTGATCGTTAGCGTATAGCGCGGCGGCAGGAAGAAGAAATTGAAGGCGAGCGCGCCGAGAAAACAGGAATAGAGCGCCGGACGCAGCCCTTGCGTGACAGCGCTGGCAAGAACCGCCATCAGGAAGACGAGCGCTAGGTTGCGCACATCCAGCACCTGATCGAGGATGACGCAGAAACCGAGCGCAATGGCCACATAGAGCGTTGCCAGAATATAGCCGCGCAACTGGAAAGGCGGTGGCGAAGGCGCGACCTTGACGCCGCGGTTCGTCGCCTGGCCATCCGCATCGCTGCCGGAAATGACGTGGACGCTGATGTCTCCGGCCTTGCGGATGAGATCATAAGAAACCGAACGGCGGGACCAATCGCGCCAGGAGCCGATTTTCGGCGAACCGATGACGATGTGGGTCACATTGTTGCTGGCCGAATGGCGAAGCAGTTCCTCCGCCACCTCGCGGCCCGGAAGGGTAATAGCCTCGCCGCCGAGCTGTTCGGCAAGCCTGAGCGTTGCGGCAATCGTGTCACGCTGCGCCTCCGTCAAGCCGATCGAGCGGTTGGTTTCGACATAGACGGCCGCCCAGGGCGCGCGCAGGCGCGACGCCATGCGCGCGGCATAGCGCACCAAGGATGCCGAGCGCGGATGATGATCGATGGAGACGAGCACGCGCTCGCCGGCAGCCCAGGGACCTGGGATCGCATGCGCCTGCATATGGGTCAGGAGCTGGTCGTCGACGCGCTGGGCGGTGCGCCGCAGCGCCAGCTCGCGCAGCGCCGTCAGGTTGCCGGGCGTGAAATAATTGGTCAGCGCCCGCTCGGCCGTCTTCGACACATAGACCTTGCCGTCATGCAGCCGCTTGATGAGATCGTCCGGCGTCAGGTCGATGATCTCGACATCGTCGGCAAGATCGATGATGGAATCGGGCACGGTCTCGCGCACGCGGATGCGGGTGATCTGCGAGACGACGTCGTTCAGGCTTTCGACATGCTGGATATTCAGCGTCGTGTAAACGTCGATCCCGCGTTCGAGAAGCTCCTTCACATCGAGGTAGCGCTTCGGATGCCGGCTGCCATGCGCGTTGGTGTGGGCGAGTTCGTCGACCAGCACCAGTTCGGGACGGCGCTCCAGGATCGCGTCGAGATCCATCTCCTCGAGCGCGCGCCCCTTGTAATCGACATTGATGCGCGGAATGATCTCGAACCCGTCGAGCAAGGCCTGCGTCTCGCGACGGCCGTGAGTCTCGACGACGCCGACGACGACATCGACGCCGTCCGCGATCTTCGCCCTGCCGGACATCAGCATCTCGTAGGTCTTGCCGACGCCGGGGGCCGCACCCAGGAAAACCTTCAATCGCCCGCGTGTCTCGGCCCGCGCCTTTTCGAGAAGCGCATCGGGGGAAGGCCTGCTCAACATGTCGCGGCTTTCATCTGCCATTCGCGGGTCGTCTTTCCTGATAAGGTTGAGACGGCACTAACCGTCTCAACCCCTTCAACTTATTGAGTCATAGAAGCATCGAGCGCCTGGTTCAATGCCAGCACATTGACCACCGGCTCGCCGAGAACGCCGAGCTCTCGCGGCTCGATGGCAGCCTCGACGAGTGACTTGACCTTGGCCTCATCGATGTTGCGCGCCTTGGCCACGCGCGGGATTTGGAAATAGGCATCTTCAGCCGAGATGTCAGGATCGAGGCCGCTGCCCGATGTGGTCACCATATCGATCGGAACCGGCACATTCGGGTTCTGCGCCTGCAACGTCGCGGCGTCGCTCTTGATACGGGTGATCAGGCTCGAATTGGTCGGACCGAGATTGGAGCCGCCGGAATTGGCGGCATTATAGGGTGCGGAAACCGATTTGGTCGGGTCATTCGGGTCGGCGCCTGTCGTGGCCGACGGGCGGCCATGGAAATAGCGGTCGGTCGTGAAACTCTGGCCGATGAGGCTGGAGCCGATCACCTTGCCGTCCTTCTCCACCAGGCTGCCATTCGCCTGATGGGGGAAGAGGGCCTGGGCGACGCCTGTCATGGCGAGCGGATAGGCAAGGCCGGTCAAAACGGTCGTGGCGACGATCATAACGATGGCGGGTCTGATTTGTTTCAGCATGGGAAATCTCCTTAGACCAGGCCGATGGCGGTAATCGCCATGTCGATGGCTTTGATGCCGATAAAGGGTACGATGATACCGCCAAGGCCGTAGATCAGCAGGTTGCGGCTGAGCAGCGCGCCGGCACCGATCGGGCGATAGCGAACGCCCTTCAGCGACAGCGGGATCAGCGCGACGATGATCAGCGCATTGAAGATGATCGCCGAGAGGATGGCGCTTTGCGGCGTCGCCAGCCCCATGATGTTCAGCATCTTCAGCTGCGGATAGAAGGCAATGAACATGGCCGGGATGATAGCGAAGTACTTCGCGATGTCGTTGGCGATCGAGAAGGTCGTCAGCGCGCCACGGGTCATCAGCAGCTGCTTGCCAATCTCGACGATCTCGATGAGCTTCGTCGGGTCGCTGTCGAGATCGACCATGTTGCCGGCTTCGCGGGCGGCGACCGTACCGGTGTTCATGGCAACGCCGACATCGGCCTGGGCAAGTGCGGGCGCATCGTTCGTGCCGTCGCCGCACATGGCGACGAGCTTGCCCTGCGCCTGCTCCTGGCGCATCAGCGCCAGCTTCATTTCCGGGGTCGCCTGGGCGAGGAAGTCGTCGACGCCGGCTTCGGCGGCAATGGCGGCTGCCGTCAGCGGGTTGTCGCCCGTGATCATCACGGTGCGGATACCCATGCGGCGCAGTTCCGCAAAGCGTTCGCGGATCCCGCCCTTGACGATGTCCTTGAGGTGGATGACGCCGAGAAGGCGGCCATCACGGGCAACGGCAAGCGGTGTGCCGCCGGCCTTGGCGATCTCGTCGGCGATCACCTGCAGCTCGCGCAGCGTTTCGCTTGATGTGCGGGACATGACGGCGGCGCCTTCATGGCTACCGTTGGCAGCACCTTGCACATAGGCGACCACGGCATCGACGGCGCCTTTTCGGATCGAGGAGCCTTCGAGGTCGACGCCGCTCATGCGGGTCTGCGCGGTAAAGGGAACGAAGGTCGCCTTCAGGCTCGTCATGTCGCGGCCGCGGATCGCATATTTCTCCTTGGCAAGCACGACGATCGAGCGCCCTTCCGGCGTCTCGTCGGCAAGCGAGGCAAGCTGTGCGGCATCGGCGAGATCCTGCTCGCTGATACCCCGGACCGGGCGGAAAGCGGTCGCCTGGCGGTTGCCGAGCGTGATCGTACCGGTCTTGTCGAGGAGCAGTGTGTCGACGTCGCCTGCGGCTTCGACGGCGCGGCCCGACATGGCGAGCACGTTGAAGCGCACCAGGCGATCCATGCCGGCAATACCGATCGCCGAAAGCAATGCACCGATGGTGGTCGGGATCAGCGTCACGAAGAGCGCGACGAGCACGACCGTCTGGATCGAACCGCCGGCATAGGCGGCAAAGCTCGGGATGGTGACGGTCGCCAAAACGAAGATCAGCGTCATGCCGGCCAGCAGGATGTTGAGCGCGATTTCGTTCGGCGTCTTCTGCCGTTCGGCACCTTCGACCAGCGCGATCATGCGGTCGATGAAGGTCGAGCCGGCGGCAGCGGTGATGCGCACGCGGATTTCATCCGACAGAACCTGCGTACCGCCGGTGACCGCCGAGCGGTCGCCGCCCGATTCACGGATCACAGGCGCGGATTCACCGGTGATCGCGGCTTCGTTGACAGAAGCGACGCCTTCGATGACTTCGCCATCAGACGGGATGATATCGCCGGCTTCGACCAGAACGACGTCACCGACCTTCAGGCTGGTACCAGGCACCATCTTGTAGTCGGTGCGGCTGTTGCCGGTCAGAAGTTTGGCTTGCGTTTCGGTGCGCGACTTGCGCAGCGAATCCGCCTGTGCCTTGCCGCGGCCTTCGGCGACGGCCTCGGCGAAATTGGCAAACAGCACCGTGAACCACAGCCAGATATTGATCTGCAGCGAGAAGCCGAGATTGCCGCCGCCGGTGATGAGATCGCGCAGGAAGAGGACAGTCGTCAGTGCCGAAACGACGGCGACCACGAACATGACGGGGTTTTTGGCAAGCGTACGCGGGTTCAACTTCGTGAACGAAGCGCCGATCGCCGGAACGAGAATGCGAGAATCCAGAATACTCGCTGATTTTAACTGGCTCATAAGAGGCTCCAGCGTGAAGAGGAAAACGTCAGATCGGAACGCAGCCGATCAGCCGATCAAAAATCCGAAGACGACAAGGCCGAGGAACAGGGCAACCATCGCCAGCAAAATGGCGTCGGACGCACAGGTTATTCCGGCCGGGCCACGCCCCCTGTCGAAGGGGCGTGGATCGATGACTTTTCTAAGCTTGCCTAGAAGCGGTTGGCTCATGGCCGTCATTCCTTAAAAGGTCTGGCCCGCGATCATCGCCAGATGCTCGACGATCGGTCCGAGCGCCAGCGCCGGGAAGAAGGTCAGGCCGCCGACGATGAGGATGGTGCCGACCAGCAGGCCGACGAAAAGCGGGCCATCCGTCGGGAAGGTGCCGGCCGAAGCGGGAACCGTCTTCTTGCTGATCAGCGAGCCGGCGATCGCAAGGGCCGGAACGATGACCAGGAAGCGGCCGATCAGCATGGCGATACCAAGCGTAATATTGTACCAAGGCGTGTTGCCGGAGAGGCCGCCGAAGGCCGAGCCGTTGTTTGCCGCCGCCGAACTGTAGGCATAGAGGATCTCCGAGAAGCCGTGCGGGCCGGCATTGCTGACCGACGCAACGGCGGACGGCAATACCACGGAGATTGCCGTGAAGATCAGCATGCCGGCGGGCAGGCAAAGCACGGCGAGCATTGCCATCTTCACTTCCTTGGCCTCGATCTTCTTGCCGAGATATTCCGGCGTGCGCCCGACCATCAGGCCGGCAACGAAGATGGCGATGACGACGAACATCAGAATGCCGTAGAAACCGGCGCCGACGCCGCCGACAATGACTTCGCCGAGCTGCAGGTTGATGAGGGGGATCAGGCCGCCGATCGCCGTGAAGCTGTCGAGCATGCCGTTGACCGCGCCGCAGGATGCCGCGGTAGTGATGACGGCGAAGAGCGAGGAGGCAGCAATCCCGAAGCGGACTTCCTTGCCTTCCATATTGCCGCCCTGGATTCCGAGCGCGTGAACAAGCGGATTGCCGGCCGCTTCAGCCCAATAGGTGACGATCACGCCGGCGATGAACAGCGTGCCCATCGCGGCCAGGATCGCCCAGCCCTGCCGCTGGCTGCCGACCATGCGGCCGAAGACGTTGGTGAGCGCCGCGCCGACGGCGAAGATCGACAGCATCTGCAGGAGATTGGAGATCGCGTCCGGGTTTTCGAAGGGATGCGCCGAGTTGGCATTGAAGAAGCCACCGCCGTTCGTGCCGAGCATCTTGATGGCAAGCTGCGAGGCAACGGGTCCGACGGCAATCGTCTGCTGCGCCCCTTCGAGCGTCGTCGCATTGACATAGGGTCCAAGCGTCTGCGGGACGCCGAGATAGACGAATACAATCGTCAAGACGATGCAGATCGGCAGCAGGACGTAGAGCGTGGCTCTTGTCATGTCGACCCAGAAATTGCCGATAGCCTTGCCCGAAGCACGCGCAAATGCGCGGATCAGCGCAATGGCGATGGCAATGCCGGTTGCGGCAGACACGAAGTTCTGCACGGTCAGGCCGGCCATCTGCACGAGATAGGACATCGTGCTTTCGCCGCCGTAGTTCTGCCAATTGGTATTGGTGACGAAGCTGGTCGCCGTATTGAAGGACAGTTCCGGCCCGACCGCGGTCATGCCAGCCGGATTATACGGCAGGCCGGCCTGCAGTCGCTGCAGCGCGTAGAGGACGAGAAAGCCGGCAAGGCTGAACAGCAGCATGGAGACCGAATAGGTCGTCCAGTGCTGCTCTTCGCGCTCGTTCGTGCCGGCCAAACGATAAAGCCCCCGCTCCACAGGACGGAGGACGAAGGAGAGGAAGGTGCGCTCGCCGGTAAAGACACGCGTCATGTAACCGCCGAGCGGTTTGACGAGCAGGAGTAGGATCCCGATGTAAAGGAGGATCTGAAGCCATCCGTTGAAGGTCATGGAGGTAACTTTCCCTATCCAGCGCTGTCAGAAGCGCTCGGGGCGAATAAGAGCATAGACCAGGTAGACAGTGAGAAAGATCGTCACGCCGCCACCAAGAATGTAATCGAGAAGCATTGCCGTCTCTCCGACTAGAGGCTGTCGCAGGCCTTGGTATAAGCGACGCAAAGGAGGAAGAATAAAACGCCGATCCCGACAAGAATGATGTCCATCATCGATCGCGAGTCCTTGATTGTTATTGTTGAATGCAGAAATAATGGAGGGCGCTTCACACGAAAGCGCCTCTTTTCATTCTGCCTGGGGAAGAGCACTTCAGGTGTATCTTCGCCATGCAATATGCGACCGAACCGCATTAAGGTTCGAGACGGACGGAAAGGGAAAGATATAAAAATCTTATAAATGCCGATGGGGTTGCCGAGATGAGCGGGGATGGCCCTATGTCCAGCCTGGACCGCTCGCCTGAGGCAGTCGACAAGGATATAGCGAGATACGAATGCTGAGCCGGCATCGCGCTTGATGCCGCTTCCCACCAGTGATTTAGTCGACGGATACGGATCGAGTTTTTACAACCCGGTCCCACGATATGCGACCGCCAGAAAAAGAAATGCGAGCCAGTGACAACCAGCATCAGACATATCGCCAAACTCGCGGGAACATCGGTCTCATCGGTCTCGCGTGTGCTGAACAATAGCGGCTATGCCTCTCCGGAACTGCGGGAGCGCGTGGAGGCTGCCATCCGCGCACTCAACTACACGCCGAGCAAGGGCGCGCGCATGCTTCGCGGCGCCCCGAGCCGGATGATCGGACTGATGCTGCCGTCGATCGACGTGCCTTTCTTCGGCATCCTTGCCCATGCCATCGAACAGGACCTGTTCCGGCGCGGCTATCAGACCCTGATCTGCAGCACGGCCGAAAACATGGATCACGAGGCGCGCTACATTTCCATGCTGCTGTCCCAGCGCGTCGACGGCGTCATCGTGGCAAGCGCCTTCGGCAGCACCGAGCATTTCGAAGCGCTGCGCGACGCACATATCCCGATCGTCGCCATCGACCGTGAGCTCACGGGAATTGCCGACGATGCCGTCATGGCCGATCATGAGGAGGGCGGGCGCTTGATGGCCCGCCATCTGATCGGCCTCGGCCATCGTTTGATCGGCATTGTCGGCGCACCTGCACACAGCCAGCCCGTCCAGCTCCGCCTTCGCGGCATCACGGCGGAAATGGCCGAGAGCGGCATAGCACCAGCGATCGTGACCATGGCCGAGGAGCACAGCTTCGCGGCGACCTATCCGCTCGCAAGGGAATTGGTGGCCTCCCGCCCCGAGGTGACGGCCATCATCGGCACAACGGATATTTCAGCGATTGCCGCAATCCATGCCGTTCAGGATCACGGCTTTTCCGTACCGCGCGACTATTCGGTCATCGGCTTCGACGATCTGCCGGAGGCGGCCTATGTCTTCCCCCGGCTGACGACCGTCGCCCAGCCGATCCGCAGTGTCGGCGAACAGGCGGTCCGGCGATTGGAGACGCTGATCGAAGAGCACGAGGCGGATCGGGAGCCCGGAAAAGACACCATCGTCAAGGTTCCCGTCACCTTGATCGAGCGCGATTCCACCGGGCCTGTCCGCAAATGAATGCATGTCGCCTGGAGGCGGCATTCAGGGCCGGACGATGACCTTGATCTCGCCGGCCAGTGGCGCGCTGCCGACTACTTCGGCAACATCTTCGAGACCTATGGTCTTGGTGACAAGCGAATCCAGCTCCAGAATGCCGCCCGCGACCATGGCCGCAGCCCGGGAATGGGTGAAGGGATTGAGATAGGCCGGCCTGATTTCGACTTCGTTGACAAGCAGATCGAACGGCAGAACGGGTACTTCGAGGCCCGCCGGCGTCACTCCGAACAGCACGAAGGCACCCCCGCGCCGCACCATCCGCACGCCGGTCTGCAGCGTCTCTGGGACTCCAGCGCATTCTATGACGACATCCACGCCGCCATCGGTCGCGTCCTTGACGGCGGCAACCGCATCCGCCGCCGTCGGGTCGAGGGCCAGCGTCGCCCCGAGCCGCAATGCCGCCTCGCGCCGCGACAGCTGGCGGGTGATCAGGATGATCTGGTCGGCACCCGCAAGACGGGCCAGCTGCACCATCAGCAGGCCGATCACGCCGCCGCCCAATATGGCGACGCTGTCGCCAGGGCGGATCTTCGCCTTGTCGATGGCATGGATGCAGCAGGCGAGCGGCTCGCAAAAAGCGCCGTGGACGGGATCGAGATCGGGAGGCAGTGTGAACGCCTGGCCGCAGGGAACCGCGACATATTCGGCAAAGCCGCCGTCCCGCGTCACCCCGATGGCTTTCAGATTGGCGCAGAGATTAGGCCGCCCGCGTCGGCAGGCGGGGCAAGTGCCGCAAGCGATATTCGGATCCACGGTCACGAGCTCACCGCCTATGAAGGACGAAACGCCCTCGCCCACCTCCTCCACGAGACCACAGAATTCATGGCCCAATGCCACCGGCATGGCCGTCGGATATTCACCCTTGTACATGTGCCGGTCGGACCCGCAGATGCCGGCCGCCAGAACCCTGACGATGATATCTCCTGGTCCGGCGCTCGGCTTTTCCACAGTGCGCATGGCCATGGATCCGATCGATTCCAAACGGACTGCCCTCATTCTCCTCCTCCGAGCATAAGGTTCAATGTCTTGATCCTATCGCGCCACTCCCGTCGGCACCATAGCATCAAATGATACACTGCCGCTCTGCAGCCGGCACATCAAGCACATGCATGCTGCATCGCCTTCACATCCTTGAGAAGCGTTGCCATGTCTGGGATGCCGTCCGTCGCTGTCACGCCTCCGAGGCAACGGGCGGCGGCGGCATGGGCGGCGGCGCAGATGCGCTCGACGGGCCAATCCTCATGCAGGCCGTAAAGTACGGCGGCGCAGAAGGCATCGCCGGCACCGACGGTACTGACGATTTCAGCCGGATCGACCGGTCGCGAACGGCAAACGATTGGCGGGCGGCCCGGCGCAAACCAGAAGCAGACCTCCGGGGCATGGATGATAGCGCCCCTGGCGACGCCCGCCGCCAGCAGCCGCTCACCGGCCGTCAGAAGTGCGGATTCGATCAACTCGCCTTTCACGTCACGCACGCTCACGCCGGTTGCACGCCCCGCCTCGATTTCATTGATGACGAGGAAATCACAATAGGGCAGAGCCGCGCCGACCTTTGCCGCAAACTCGGGATCTTCGCTGGAGACGAAATCGACACAGGTGGTCAGGCCGGCGTCGCGTGCGGCTTTCAGCAGACGCGATGCCCCGGATCGGCCGTCCGCATCAATCATGTCGAGACCGGGCAATAGCATCAAATAGCCGAGATAAAACAGCCGGTAACCGGCGTCCGCAAAGACTGCAGGCGAGACCAGCGCATCCGTCACCGCATCACTGGCGCCGCCATGATAGAAGAAGGTGCGGTTCTGCCCCGGTACATTCATGACATGCGTGTGCGCCGTCGCGCGGTCGGGGAGTTCGCGCAGACCGCTTGCATCGATGCCGGCGCTCTGAAGCCGTGCCCTGACGATCTCCCCATCGATATCCGCACCGATGCAGCCGGCCGCGGCGAGCTTGCCGGGAAAACCGAGCGAGGCGAGGTCTGTGACGACATTGGCCGCCCCTCCTCCAACGCCGATGTCCTGATGCAGGATATGGGCGAGATTACCCTGCTCGGGCCAATAGGACAGCGTATGCACGCGATCGACGATGAAATTTCCCGCGCAGACAATGCCTCCCTTGTCCTTCTTCTCGCCGCCTCGAACCTCCTCCCCGGTCCGCATCAGCCACCCGCCTCGTTCCATAAGGGTATGAGAGGCGGCTCATCCTCCTCGATTACGGCAAAGCGGCCGATCGGCTCCAGAAAGTAGTTATCTCTGTTATCGTCATTGACCTGGCTGACTTCGCCGACGAACACAGGCCCGCCGCCCTTTCGGCCATAGAAGCGATGATAGAGGCCGGTATGGATCGTCACGCTCTGGCCGGGGGACAGAATGAGCGGCTCCCATGCGGCAAGCTTTCTCGGCAAGCCATCGACCGGAACAGTCACATCATCCTGCAGCGCATTGCCTTCGGCGTCGACGGCAGTAAATTCGATGACGAGGTCGCCGCCGGCCCTGTTGATGATGTCTTCCATCTTGGCTTGATGGCGATGGGTCGGCGTCACCTGCCCCTCCTCGACGAAAAGCAGCTTCTCGGCATAGGTGCGCTCGCCCTCGACACCGACGATGCCGTTGCGCAGGCAAAACAGCACGAGGCCGCATTCGGCGAACCGGCCTGAGCCGAAATCGGTGACGTCCCATCCCAATTGATGGCTACGCAGATAGCGCGCCGCCTCCGGATTGGCGGCGAAATCCGCCGCCGTCCAATATCCCCATCTCGGCAAGGACCATCGCCAATGGTCTAGGGTTTTGCTTGCGCGCCGTAGCGCTTGATTGATCTCGGAGCGCTTCATCGGGCGGGCGCTCCTTCATAGCCGACCGGCACGACGATATTCTCGCGACCGGATTTCAGTGCCGCCGTCAGCACAGCGTGGTGCGCCTGCGCTTCTTCCGACGTCGCACAGGCAAAGCCATTGGCATTCCCGCCTGCCAGCTCGTCGACGAAGGCGGCCCACATCTGCTGGATAGCATCGGCGAAGCCGAACTCGAAAATCTTGCCAGTAATTGCGGGGAAGAGCGAGCCATAGCCGAGGTCCTCGGTGCTCCAGGCCTGCGCGCCACCGGTATAATCCATCCACTGCCATTGCCGTGGCGACTTGGTGGTGAAGAAGGCGCTCTTCTTCATGCCGAGGATGCGAATGTACCAGGTATTGGCTTCGCCCGGCGCGATGCGCCAGGTCTTCAGCACCATCGGGAAATCCTGATCTTTTGTCTGCACGCGGCTGCTGATCGTTGCATTGTCCCAGGTCGTGCATGGCACCGTGCCGCCCTTGCCGTCCGGGCGCTCGGTGATTTTCTTCACCAATTGCGCATGCAGCGTTTGCGGGCGCCAGCCGAGCCGCAGGGGCACGTGTAGGACATGCATGCCGAGATCGCCCATGCAGCCATATTCGCCGTTGATATCGGCCATGCGCTTCCAGTTGATCGGCTTCTGCCTGTCTATGTCGGAGGAATGCAGGAAGCCGGCTTCGACTTCGAGGATATCGCCCATCTCGCCGCTTTCGGCGAGCGCGATAACTTTCTGCGCACCGGGAAAGAATGGCATTTCCGACGAGCAGCGAACCAGAAGCCCAGGGTTTTCGGCCAAAACCGCCATGATCTCGCGGTTCTGCGCCGCATCCATGCCGAACGGCTTTTCGCCGAGCAAATGCTTTCCGGCCTTCAGGATATCGATATAAAACTGCTGGTGAAGCACGTGCGGCACAGCGCAATAGACAGCATCGACATCCGGATTGGCGAGCAGCTCCTTGTAGTCGCCGGTGCACTGACGGACCGACGGCACATTGTCCTTGAACCAGTCGAGAAGTGTGGCATTGGTGTCGCAGACGGCAACGATTTCCGGCCGCGCCCTGGTATCGGCAAGATGCAGCCAGCGGGCGGCGGCACTTGCGAATTCGCGTCCCATCAGGCCGCAGCCGATGACGCCGAAGCGGAATACTCTTTTCATGTTTCCTCCTCCCAGGATGCGTCAGGCGAGATGCCGCGAGGCATCTTCGACGGAAGCCTCCTCATGGACGATCGCCATCAGGGCGCGAGTCATGCCCGCGGGATTGTTGTGCTGGATGACGTTGCGGCCATAGACGATGCCGCGGGCGCCCTGCTCCATCAGTTGCTTGGTGCGTGAAAGGATTTCCCGATCCGACACGCGGCCGCCGCCGCGCACCAGCACGGGCAACCCTTGGGCGATCTCGATGACGCGGTGGTATTCCTGCACATTGTCGCAGGGGTCCGCCTTGATGATGTCGGCACCGAGCTCGGCGGCCTGACGTACCAGCGGCAGGATCTTGTCGATCGCGCCATCGACCATATAGGCGCCCTTGGAATTGTCCTGCATGACCAGCGGCTCGACCATCAGCGGCATGCGGTAGATCTCGCATTCGCGCTTCAGGCTGTTCACGTTGCGCACGCAAGCGCGGTAGACCTCGGGCTGGTTCGGTAGCATCAGGAGATTGACGACGACGCAGGCGGCATCCAGCGCGACCGCCTGCTCCACGCCCCGATCGATCATCTCGGAAAACAGCGCCGAGGGCAGCGGATTTCCGTAGATATTGGCGATGTCAGTCCGCAGGACCAGGGCCGGGCGATGCTTGCCGCGGATTGCCTGCAGAATGGGCGCAGTCCCCGGCGGAAGCTGGATGGCATCGGGCGCGGCATCGGCAATGACCCTGATCGCCGTCCGCATATCCTCGATGCCGGAAAGAAAAGTCCGCTCATTGAACATGCCGTGATCGATGGCGACGTCGAAGCAATTTCCGGACACGCCGAACAGGCGGTTGAGCCGCGCGGATTTCATCCATTTCCTCCCAATGTGGTAACGTTTCCACATGGGCACATTAGAGGACAGGCTTGGCGAGTCAAGGCGGCTGCCGCATCGTTTCGACACCGCTCGACTTCTTCAGGTTTTAAAGAATAGGGATTATCAGTTTCCGGATATGACCAGCCGCCCCCGATCCCTCGCGGGGCGGCCCTCTACGGAAGCCGCGTGATTAGTGCAGCTCCGTCCCCTGAATGGCGGAAAGCGTCCAATCCGAACCCGGCTTGCGCACGAAGGTCCAGAGTTCGGTCGTCTCGGAGTGATTGCGATCGTCACCGTCGACGAGCTTTCCTGTCTTGCGGTCGACCAGGGCATCGATGCTCGAATAGTGCATCGCAAGCGTTGCATATTCGGCATTGTCCTCGCGCCAGGCCTCGGCAACATCCCCCTGCAGCAGGCGGACGTCGGAAACGCTGTTGCGCACGCCATTCGTGGCGTTTTCCCCGAGCTCTTCGGCCAGGTAGGACATCGCCTCCGGCGTGGTCAGCCGGCGTAGCGTGGCATAGTCCTCTTTGCCGTAGGCCGACTGGATTTCGGTGAGGAGACGCTCGAAGCGATCGAGGTCAGCCTGCTGCAACCCGATCTCGTCCTGAGCCTGCCGCGCTTTCTGTGCGGACGCCGCTCCACCGCCGATGGACGGAATGGAGAACGAAGGCCGCGACGATGCGCTCGCATCGTTCATCGGATTCATATTGTAGGGGGCGCCCGAGCCGGGTGCTGCATATGGCGTGCGCTGACGGTTTGCGAAGAACCGCATGGCAAAGCTGATCAGCAGCACGATCAGAGCGATCTGCAGCAGCATGCCGAGGAAGCCGATTCCGCCGCCGAAACCATGGCCGAGCAGCATGCCGAGAAGGCCGCCGGCGATCAGGCCGCCGATCATCGATCCGCCGAAACCACCGAAGAGTCCCGGACGCTGGGGCGCGCTAAGCGGCGGCTGGGTCGTTGTCTGCTGCTGCGGCCGCTGCGTCATGGTCCGATCAATAGGAGCTGCCTGTGTCGGAGCAGTCCTCGTGATGGCCGGCGTATCGAAGGTCCGCGTCCCGCGGCTTCCGAATCCGCTCGATCCGGCCCGACGCGCATCGGCAGCGTCAAAGGTCGCTACGGACGAAGCGGCGGCAAGGATGACGATGGCTGCGATCTTGGCAAAACGCGGAACGGCACTCGGCATTGGCTCTCCTGTCATCGGGCAGAAAATCACTTTTGCACCCATATGGGAACGTCAGGCTGCGATTGTAAGTTGGCACCCCGTTAAATCTCAATCCAGGGCACGGGAAGACGGGCCACCGATCGGCCGGTTTCGTCTTCGGACGCGCCGAAGACCATGACCTTCCCAATGTTTCGGAAGTGACCGGCTGCCGGCGCGACGCGCTTAATTTTCGTCAACGCCTTCGAACAAACCGTCATAAACCTCCATCAGCGCATTGGTGATCGCCTGGCCGAGCGCGTTGCCGGCTTCGCGGACATCGTCGTCCGTCCCATCCCGCGCCGCCTTGGCCAGTTCAAAGCCCTGCTCGCTGATGATCTGCTTTGCGACCTCGATGGCCCAGAGACCGAAGTCGCCGCGATTGTCTATGTTGATCGCGCCGTCCATTGCTTGTCCTAATCATTCGCCGTGACCAGTCTCTATACCCCCATCCGGCAAAAAGGCCAGCCTTGATTATACCACCTCATTGTATGGCCATCGGCAGAATTTAAAGGCGACTCGCAGCCGATCGCGGGCAGATTCGCAGTGAATCAGCCTTGGGCGCGCCTTCATCCCAATAGGCGACGCCTAGCGCAGCTCTCATGAAATCGCCCGCGGACGGCTTACGAAATGGCTTCAATATGACGGAAATTGTGGAAATGCAGGCTTTCTCGGCCTTTCATGTCAGGACTCCTCGTGACAATGAACATCTCCAATGGAAATGATTCCGCTGTTAACAATACGGGGGAAGCCTCATGACCACTACCAATGAAATTGCAGACAAGATTGCCGCTGACCATAAGCTGACCAAGGCTCAGGGCAAGACGATCGTCGAAGCCGTCTTTGCCGCCATCGCCGGAGCCGCAACCTCCGGCGCCGAAACCTCCATTCCGGGTTTTGGCAAGTTCAAGGTCAAGGACACGCCGGAAAGGGAAGCACGCAATCCCGGAACCGGCGCGACCATCAAGGTTGCGGCATCGAAGAAGCTTACCTTCGCGCCCGCAAAGGCGCTGAAGGATACGCTCAACAAGTAATCGCGATCCAAGCCGTCAAGGTTCGATGCATTGAACGGCCGGCCGTACCGAGTAAGGCCGGCCGTTCACTATAGTTACCGAATGCTTGGCAGACATCCGGGCTCAATCGGAAGGGACCCGGTGTTATCAGCCTTGAAAGCGTGACATCGAAAACGGCGGCGGCGCTCGACGGGCGTCGAGATAAGTTCTCAATGCCTCTGCTTCGTCGGTCTGAATGGCGGAGACGCCGGCGTCGATCAAGCGGCCCCAGACTGTTTCCGGATTGTTCAGCGCGGCGGAATCCGTGAAGCCTGCGCAGGAAACCGAATTGAGCGTATTGACCCACAGGCTGATGCCCGCCTGCCGGAAGAGCGCCTTTCGTTCGGCAACCTGCTCCAATCGGTCGAAATAGATCTCGCACAGGAATGGGTTCAGCTGAAACAGGACGTCGAGCTGGCTTTCCGCATCCAAAGCCTCAAGCCGGGTCTTGGCCATGAACGGAACCGCTTGCGACGATATATTGTCCCGGATCCAGGCGAGATCTTCCCGGGTCTTCAGAGCGCCCCAGAAATCGACTTGCTGATCAACGCGCATGGCGCGGGCACAGGCAATCACCTCCGGGATTATGGCCCTGTGCTTGACATCGAGATGCACGAAAATGCGGTCCCGTGTCAGATCAAAAACATCCTTCAGGCTCGGCAGCTTCTCTCCCGTCATCGGGTTTGTTTCGCCCCCGTCGCGGTCGCGCAGACCAAGGCTCGACAATTGCTGCAATGTCAGCCGCTCCGGCTCCTGGTCGACGCCGGCCATGCGCTCGAGCGTATCGTCATGCAGAAGGAAAAGCTCGCCGTCGCTGCTGCGCCGCACGTCGATCTCGACCACGTCGTAACCGGCGGAAATTGCCCGCTCGATCGAGAGCAGGCTATTTTCCGGCGCAGCTTGCCAGATACCGCGATGGACGACGACCGCGCAGTCTCGCGTCGGATCGGCGATATAATCGATATAATTCATGTTATGTCCCGATCGAATCGCCCGTAATTGGACATTTCGATCGGGGCGTATCATGGGACTTTGACAGATCTGCAAAGCGCAATGCCTGTTGCAACCGATGACATACGCCTTCCGCGCCTCGAACCTGCTTGCAGGCGATCATCACCCGCAGCGCCTGCACCGCTGCGCGCTGGGTTTGAATGAGGGACGCTTTGGGTTTTGACGGAGGCTGGCTTTGACGAGATGCGGGCTCGGTCATCGCGCAACTTTTCGTCCGGAAACGTATGCTGACAATGGCCGTTTGGGTCTTGCCCCTCCCCTTACTGCAATGCCGCTGAGCGCCGGATGAACCCGCCCTCAGAATGGCAGCATTCGGCATAATATGGAAAGAGCGCGTCCAACGGCAACCAGCTGATTGCACCGCCTTCTGCCGTGCTTCTTGTTCCGAAGCACGGCCGTTGGCTGCGGCTCAGACCCCGCGCTCAAACCGTGGCGGGAGCCGCGGATGTCGGCGTGGTCTCGTCAACGAGGACCTGTCGCAGTCGCGTTTCCTGATCGGGCGATAGCGAGGTGCGCAACAGCCTTGCATGCTCGCCCTTGAACTCGGCAAGCACCTTCTCCGGCTGAACCTTGCGGATCAGCAGGAAGAGCGCGGAACTGTTCGTGGGGATGGTTTCAGCAAGCTTCTTGATGAGATCGTCGTCGATCCCGTAATCGGCCATCGATCCGGCAAGAGCGCCGGAACCGGCGCCGATTGCCCCACCGACCACAAGTCCGGCAAGAGGATTGAGGAACAGCAGGCCTACGAGCGATCCCCACAGGGCGCCCGAAAGTCCGCCGCTGGCGGCGCCTGCCGCAGTCAGATTGACGCTCTGCTTGAGACGGACCTTGCCGGACTCGTCGCGAACGGCAATCACCGCGTCTTCCAGGTCGATCAGATATTCCTTCTCGAGCTGGACGAGGCGATTGAGGACGGCATCCGCCTCATCGGCACTATCGAAACCAAGCACTATGAGTTCTGACATCGAAATCCTCCGGGTCGTGTTGTCGGAACAGGAACTAGGGCCGATTAGTGAACAGCCATGCTGATCAACCGGTAAGGATGAGTAGCATTGAACTGCGAGATCATTGCGACAGCCTGCTGCAGCAATTCTTCGGCTTGTTCGGGATCATCTCGCGCTAGTTCGTCGGCATTGACGCGGATCGCTTCCGCCATGTCGGTTGAAAGCGCGGCAAACTGCTTGTTGCCCTCGACAAGGGCCTCAAGCGCCGTGCCTTCCAGCGTCCTGGCGACATCGATGAGAATTTCCTCGCGCTCTTCGATGCTGAGATCTTCGATCGTTTTGGTTTTATCTTCCATTTTGGTTACTCACTCTTCATAGACGTGATGACAACCGAGCTCATGAAGCCTCGGCTACTCCTCACGTAGGAAGACGCAATTTCGGGTTCAAGGTTCCCTTGCTTGACCCGGCATCTGCTAAATCATGATGCCGTCGACCGGAGAAGGACCTTCGCCGGGAGCCACCAAGCGCAACCTTGTACCAGCATCTCCATGCAAGGCGCCCAACCGTATCGTCCTCGCCAATGCGGAACAATGCCACCGCCGCACGGTTTGATTGACGTAGCCGGTCGCCTCTTCGTTCGGAAAAGGCTTTCGGCTGCGCTGCCTTCGAAATGACGCGAGATTTCGCGGATCAGACGAACGGGATAATCGACATGACGAACACCGACGAGAATACCCACGTTTGGGAACTGGTCGACAAGATCGGTTTTTGTATGCTCACCACTCAAATATCCGGCAGCCTGCGCGCCCGGCCGATGGCCGCGCACCCGGAGCCGATTGAAAATGCAATCTATTTCCTGACGGATATTGCCGGCCACAAGGATGAAGAGATCGCCCGCTGGCCGAATGTCTGCCTTTCTTTCGCAGATACCAAGGGCCAGAAATATGTCTCGATATCCGGCACGGCGGAAGTCAGCAACGACCGCGAACGCGTGGAAGACCTCTGGACGACCGGTGCCAGGGCCTGGTGGCGCAGTGCCGACGATCCATCCATTCGCGTCTTGAAAGTGACGCCTTCTTTCGCCGAATACTGGGACAGTCCCGGGACCATCATCAGCTACATCAAGATGGCCGCCGCCGCCGTTTCGAATTCAAAGCCAGACATGGGCGAGAACGTGAAGGTCGAGCTTTAGAGGCGACAGATCACCCGCTAGCCATGCCGCGCCAACCAGGGCCGCGTGGTTTGCGCAGCGCCCAGGCCAGAGCGGTTCAGCCTTTAATGGAATCTCTGAACCGCTCTATCTCTTTGTTTCCTAGCAATTCCGGACGGAAAACCGCTGCGCACTTTTCCCGGAATTGCTGTAGGTGCATGAATTCCTATTCTTCCCATTCCTCTTCGTCGGCGGAAAGCAGATCCACCAAGGCTGCCACGTTGCCGGCAGGCAAATGGTGGCCCTCGCCGATCAAAGCCTCATCGCTGTTTACCCAGGCCCAAGCCTCGGACAATTCCGTCGGCGTTGCGCCTGTTGCAACAATTTCGGCGATAAGGGTCTCGTCTACAGAGCCGAGTACGGAGGTGACGTCTTGCGAGGTCAATGTCATGTCCTGCTCCTCTTCCTGTTTGCCAGACCATGAACATCCCTGGGATATAGAAACTTGAGGATAAACTTCCACCCGTGACCACGCCGCGCTTGCACGAGATATCATCCTTAACGAACTGAAATAGCTTGATAAATACCCAATGATCGGCCGCGGAAAATCCCGCCAGTCGCCGCGCAGCGTTTACTCCGCAACTACGGCGGCGGCTTCCCGAGACTCATCGAACGCATGCACCAGCTATACGACGTGCTTACCGAAATACCCTGATCAGGCGATCAGGAGATCGGTTCAGGATCGCATCAATCGCAAACTCATCAGAAAGTCGGGCCGGCCGCGCCGCTTTTCAGCGTGAAATAAGCAAAGGCTGCTACGAAAAACGCGATGACGGCCAGGATCGACAACAAACGCTTGAGCCAAGGAGGCGTTTGCCTCGGCGGCTTTGGCTTAGGACGACGTTCAAATTTGATGACATTATCGGACATGACAATCGATTAGCGAAGATCAAACAGTTTGCCAATCCGGTATGGACGTCAGGGCGACGTTTCCAAAAGGCGGCCGGACTAGGCGCTCAATTCATCCCAACTTTTAATCTTGTCCGCAACGCCTCGGGAGCGGTGGCGGATATTCGACTGAAATCCACTAACTCTGAAGGTGCCTCTTGAATATCCTGAATAAAATTCGCCCCTGGACGGCGCAGCAGCGTGCATTGATTGTCCCATTCCCGGCAGAACAAGATCTGGCCGAGCGCAAATCCACGGCAACGACCGCCGACGGCCCGATCGTCGCCTTCTTCACCGAAGGCAGTTTCTACGAAGACGAGAAGGATCGCATGTGCCGCTCGGCCGAGCGCATCGGACTGAGCGTTCGGGCGACGGCGCTGCCCAGCGCCGGCAGCTGGGTACTGAATGCCGGGCTGAAACCCGGCTTCCTGCTACAGGAAAGGGCGAGGCTGCGCGGGCCTATGCTTTACGTCGACGTCGATGCGGTCTTTCACCGCAATCCCTGGCCGGAACTTCGCAAGCTCGATTGCGACCTTGCGGCCTATTACGAAGCCGATGGACGCCTCGTCAGCGCGACAATTCTCATCAACGACACGCCAGAGGCCGCGCGCCTCATCGAATGCTGGCGCGAAGGATGCCTTGCCAAGCCCGACATGTGGGATCAGCTCGTTCTCGAGCAGATCATCGCCGAGGACGCCGCGCGTGCGCAACCGCGGTTCCGCATCGCCCAACTGCCCGTCTCCTTCTGCTGGATCTTCGATCGCATCGAAAACGAGCCCGTCGGCGAAGTCTTCATCGAGCAGCTCCAGGCAAGCCGCGAGGCGACCAAGCGCAAGCGCTGGTTCGGCCGCATCGGCAAACGCCTGAAGCGTCGCCGCGATCGGGTCGAGGAAATCGAACGCATTCTCGGCAGTCACGATTGAGGTAAGCCACCCAGTTCGTGCTTTGACTTCGGCAAGCAACGGCAAGCCGCCGGCGGCATGATCACAGCATGTCGCCGAGCGTCCAATGGTTGTTCCACCTGATATCGATCTCGTCCTCGACGTTCTGATACCGGATGTCGGTCGAGAGGCGCAGTCGTTGCTGCCGGTCCTGGTTGGTGGTCGAGGCGTGAATCATGAAGGGCGAATGGAGCATGACGTCGCCCGCCTCGTACTCGGCGACCAGCCAGCGTGTATCGAAGCGCTCCGCCATATCGGGCAGATCCTTTGAAACCCAGCCGCCTTCCGTCATGTTGCGGTTATAGGCACTCACGCGCTCCTCGGGACCGAGATCCTTGTTCTGCTCGCTGAACTCGCGCTCCATCCTGGCGCCGATGGCATGCGATCCCTCCAGATAGGTGAGGCCGCCCATTTCGACGGGGATATCGCCGATCGGTATCCATGACGTCACGATCCGGCTGGTTCCGCCGCGAAGATAGACCAGGTCGTAATGGGCCGGCGTCGCCGTTGTCGTTCCCGGCCGGACATGACGCATGATCTTGCGCTTGTGCAGGTAGGAAATGCCCGACAGGAATTCGTCCATGAAGCGGGACATGCGGGGCTGCGCGCAGAAGCCCTCATAGGCGACCGAACGGACGAGCGACATCAGGCAACGATCGACATCCCTGCCTTCGGGTGCCGCGGCAGACGCGATGCCGTCCCTCGGATCCGTTCCCTTCTCGATCAGCCCCGTCGCCGCCATATGGCCGAAAACCCAGCCGCGGAAGTCGATGACGTCCTGGCGCGGCAAATAACCCTTGAGCCACACATAGCCATTCTCTTCATAGAGGCGACGGATGGCCTTAACGCCGATGCCCGGATCGGTCGGCGTCAGATAACCGAGCCGATCGGGTGCTGCGGAAAGAACCTTCCCGTTGGCGACCAGATTGAGCTCGCGCTCGCCGGATTGCGTGACTTGCATGGAAATCGACATTTCACTCGCCTATGGTTCGATGTGATTGCCCATTGAATCTAGCAGTGAGCGATGTTTCACTACATGGACGAAAATCATACTGGACTTTTCGCTCATCATGAGACCGACAGAAGCCGTCTACCGATCACCACTCGTAGCCGCCGGCGGATTAGCCATCACCGGCAGCGGAAGGCAGCATGCCATGCACGCCGTCAAGGCGCGGAAGCTGCCGAGCTATGCGGTGGTTCTTGTCGAGAATGGCCAGGGTTTTCTCGAGACCGACGCTTGCGGTCGCCTAGATGTGAAAGGCCCGGCCCTCTTCTGGCTCTTTCCAAACCGCCAGCACTCATACGGCCCGGATGCGGATGGCTGGAACGAGCGATGGGCTCTTTTCGAGGGCTCCCTGCTGCGGGACTTTCTGAGGCTGCGCCTCATCAGCGAACAGGATCCGCTCGTCAATCTGCGCAATCTCGATCGCATCCAGCGCCTTTTCGGCGGCATTCATGCCGATCTGCTCGAAGATTCGAATCTTGCGAGAGCTTCGGCCGCCGCCTCGCTCCACCAGATCGTCATCCTGGCGGCGCAACAGGCCAGCCAGGCCACGCCTTCCCTTCAGGAAGGAGCCGATATGGCCGAAATCGTCGAGGCGCTTCGGCACAGGGCGACGCAACCCCTCGATATCGCGGCTCTCGCCGCCGAATACGGAATGTCGCCCGCGACATTCCGCAGAAAGATCGCAAGGGAAGTCGGCCTGCCGCCGAAAGGCTTTCAGCTTAGGGTGCGCATGGATCATGCCAAGGAACTCCTGGCAACGACGGACGACAAGATCGAGATCATCGCCGCCAAGGTCGGGATCGACGATGCATTCTACTTCTCGCGGCTGTTCCATGAGCGGGAAAACTGCACGCCGCGTGAATTTCGCTCGCGGTTCAGGAGGAGTTGAACGGTCAGCACCACGACCGTCAGGCCGCTGGAGTATCTACTCCCAAATCCGGGTTCGAACATGGTAGCCTGTTTACCGGTGCGGAAGTGGCGGAGCCTCGATTAAAGGCACAGCCGATTATCGCGCCTTAAACGTTACCCTTGAGAGCGGGTGAAAACGCCCGCTTCTCATCAACGTTCGCGAGGCGAGGAGGCAGTCATGAATTTGAAAGACGCAACATTGTTCCGGCAGGCCACATTGATCGGCGGCGACTGGATCGAGGCCGATCCATCCAACGCGATCAAGGTCGACAGTCCGGCGACGGGCGAGATCATCGGCCTTGTTCCCAATCTGGGCGCTACGGAGACCAAGAAGGCGATTGCAGCGGCCGAAGTCACACAGAAGGAATGGGCTGCCCGCACCGCCAAGGAACGCTCCGGCATCCTGCGCCGCTGGTTCGAGCTGATGATGGAAAACCAGGATGATCTTGGGCGCATCCTGACGGCCGAACAGGGCAAGCCGCTGCCCGAGGCCAAGGGCGAGATCGCCTATGGCGCAAGCTTCATCGAATGGTTTGCCGAAGAGGCGCGCCGCGTCTATGGCGACATCATCCCCGGCCACCAGAAGGACAAGCGTATTCTGGTCATGAAGCAGCCGATCGGCGTCGTGGCGGCGATCACGCCCTGGAATTTCCCGAATGCCATGATCACACGCAAGGCCGGTCCTGCCTTTGCCGCCGGCTGCGCCATGGTCTTGAAGCCGGCCTCGCAGACGCCGTTTTCGGCGATCGCGATTGCGATCCTTGCCGAACGCGCAGGGCTTCCGAAGGGTCTCTTCAGCGTGATCACAGGTTCTGCGCGCGCCATTGGCGCCGAGATGACGGCAAGCCCGGTCGTGCGCAAGCTCACCTTTACCGGCTCGACCGAAGTCGGCGCCGAGCTCTACAAACAGAGCGCGCCGACCATCAAGAAGCTCGGGCTGGAGCTCGGCGGCAACGCGCCCTTCATCGTGTTTGACGATGCCGATCTCGATGCCGCCGTGGAAGGCGCGCTGATCGCCAAATTCCGCAACAACGGCCAGACCTGCGTCTGCGCCAACCGTCTCTATGTGCAGGACGGCGTCTATGACGCCTTTGCCGAGAAGCTCGCAAGAGCCGTCGGCACGCTCAAGACCGGCAACGGCTTCGACGAAGGCATCAATCTCGGCCCGCTGATCGATGAGGCAGCCCTTGCCAAGGTCGAGGAACATGTTGCCGACGCGCTCTCCAAGGGTGGCCGCATCGTTGCCGGCGGTCATCGCCATCAGCTCGGCGGACGTTTCTATGAGGCAACCGTGCTGGCCAATGTCACGCCGACGATGGCTGTCGCGAAGGAAGAGACCTTCGGTCCCGTGGCTCCCCTCTTCCGCTTCAAGGACGAGGCCGATGTCATCGCGCAGGCCAACGACACCGAGTTCGGTCTTGCCTCCTATTTCTATGCCAAGGATCTCGCCCGTGTCTTCAGGGTCGCCGAAGCGCTGGAATATGGCATGGTCGGCGTCAATACCGGCCTGATCTCGACGGCCGAAGCGCCCTTCGGCGGCGTCAAGCTCTCCGGCCTCGGCCGCGAGGGATCGCGCTACGGCATCGAGGAATTCACCGAAATCAAATATGTCTGCCTCGGCGGTATCGTTTGAGTTCAAGAAAGGGCCATCCGGCCAGGTTTACGGCACCTGCACGAGGCGGCCGCTGCCCCTGATTTCGGAATGCCGCAGGACCGGGTGCCCATACAGCTCGATGTTGCCGCTTCCGCTGATCGATATATCCGCATCGGTGGCGGCGGCAACCTGAGCGTCGCCGCTACCGCGGATTCTAATCTTCACGGATTGAGCAGCCAAATCCTTGAGACGAGCAGCGCCTGAACCGGAAACCTCCAGATCGACGGAGTGTGCGCTGCCCACGGCGGTGACACTGCCGCTTCCCGATATGCTCAAGCGCAGGTCGGCCTGGTCGAGCTGAGACAAGGCGAGATCGCCGCTACCACGCACCTTCCAATTAGTGACGCGCGGCCCCGACAGGCTGACATCGAATTTGGATGTGGACCAGCCCGGATTGCAATCCAGGCTCAGTCTGCCTCCCTCCAGCCGCACATGATCGAGAAGCGCTGGATCGCCGCTGACGACCGCTTCTGCCTTCCCGCCGGGCTGATACTGAACGGAAGCCGGTATATCGATCGCAAGACTGCCATTGGAGCTGAAAGGCAACGTGATCTGCCGTTTGCCGGAGGTCGCAGACCCGCAAGAGGATTGCATGCCACCCCACCAATGCCCCGCATTGGCCCAGTCCGGCCCGGAAAGCCCGATTCCCAAAGCAAGAAAGACGAATGCACAAATCAGTCCGGTCGTCGCGACAGTCGCTAATTTCCCGTTCATTGTCCATTTCCTCCAACGATGTACGGTCCGGCGCTCAAGCTCGATGGTCATCTGCCTGCGCCAAGCGGAAATGCAAGCGGGCATATTGCCCAAGCATGCGTATGCCCAAGCTCAATCCCATCAGCAGCAAGGCGCCCCCGCCCACGAAGCAGCTCACTAATCCCGCACCGATCAGCAGGCGGGCCAGCATGCCGACGGAGGGCAAACCGATGTGGAACAGCACGGTCGTGACGACGATCTTCAGGCCAACGACACCAACTGCCACTAGTGCGATCGTAAGGCCGAGCGTGACGAACATCGCCACAAACAACAGAGGCAACAGGAAGAAGATATCGACGATGGCAAGGCCGGCCAGCGCCATCATGGCAGCCAGCAGATTCGGCACGCTCCAATGGGCCTCAAAGCGGCGCAGCCCCACATCCGCGCGCAACTCCCTTGCGATCCTGGCGGGATCGCCCAGCGCGGCTGAAACCTCATCCTCGCTTCGGCCCGAGGCCTCGGATTCGGCAAAATGGGCAGCATAATCGGCCACGACATCGTCGACCTCGTGAGGAGGAAGGCCTGCAAGTCCCAGTTTCAATGTGCGCAAAAAGGCTTCCCTGGTCATGGCAAATCCTCGAGTAGCTTGTCGACGGAGCTTGCTAGCGAGCGCCAGTCGCGGCGATGGGCTTCGAAAATCGAACGGCCGAGCGGCGTGAGCCGATAATATTTGCGCGGCGGACCATTGCTCGACTCGACGATGCGGGTTGCGACCAGGCCGTCATTCTGCATTCGGCGCATCAGCGGGTAGATCGTTCCCTCTCCCATGCCGACGGCCGCGACCAGCGTGCTGGCGATCTCGTAGCCGTAGCTTTCGCCCCGCGACAGCACGGCCAGGACGCATAGATCGAGAACGCCCTTCCGCAATTGAACTTGGATCGAGTCAGCCATGAACGCCTCTGTTTACAAGACGAATATAACAAGCTATCTGTTTATGCAAGATAGCTCGATGGTTTTCACGATCGACATACGCGGCCTTCGCGTCATGGGATTTACAGACCGGCTCGCTTTTCCATCGCAGCCCATCGCGCAGCGTATATCTCTGGTTAAATGGAGCAGTTTTAATGATCCGCTTTGGCCTTGCCCTCGTGGCCGCACTCTCTCTTGTCGCGCCATCGGGATATGCGGCAGGTTTGAAATTCATTCAGATCTCAGGTGATGCGGATAACCCGGCGATCGACGCCGCCATCTGGTCTCCTTGCGCAACCCCTCCCACACAAATGAGGATCGGAGCCCTGGCAGTACCAGCAACGCCGGATTGCCCGATTTTGGGCGAGGGGTTACCACTCATCATCATCTCGCACGGCTATGGCGGCTGGTATCTAGGCCATCACGATACCGCAGAAGCGCTTGCCGACGCTGGCTTCATTGTCGTTGCCATCAATCATCCGCACGCCAATCATGCAGACATGAGCAAGGCAAACGGTCTTGGCGTATTGATCGAGCGTCCTGCCGACATCAAGCGCACCGTCGATTTCATGCTTGACGCCTCCCCCGATGCTGCAAAGATCGATCCTCGGCGGGTCGGCTTCTACGGATTTTCCCAGGGCGGGTATACGGGCCTCGTCGTTGCGGGAGCCAATCCGGATTTCACCAAGCTGCCGCCACGCTGTGCAGATCCGAAAGCAGCCGGCTGTCCGCCAGCCGGTCAAGCCCAGCCTTCCCGGCGACAACCGCCACCGCAGTCATTGACCCACGACCCTCGCATCAAGGCGGTCGTTGTCGCCGACCCATTGAGCATCATATTCCCGACCGCCGACAGTGTGAAAGATGTCAAAATTCCACTTCAGCTTTGGGGCTCAGAACTGGGAGGGGGCGGTGGAGCATCTCCCGAAAATGTCGCAACGCTTGCACGGCTATTGCCAGAAAAGCCTGATTTTCGGATCGTCCCCAATGCCGTACATTTGTCGTTTCTGACGCCTTGTCCGGAAAAAAGCCCATCGTCCGATGCCTGCACCGATGCGCCGGGCTTCGATCGCGCTGCGTTTCATAAGCAATTCAACGCCACAGTCGTTGCATTTTTCCGCCAGCATCTGACGCAGCAGTAACGGCAAACACATCGGAGCGCGAAGCGGCATATGGCGCGGAACTATTCGCAGACGTTATGAGCGTTGAAACTCGCCCGCGAATCCGATCAGATCAGATCATGGCAAACACGATACGCATAGCGGCGGCCCTGATGCTGCGCCCGGATGGGAAGACATTGCTCGTGCGCAAGCGCGGCACTATTGCCTTCATGCAACCCGGCGGCAAGGTGGAACCGCAGGAGACGGAGGAATCGGCGCTGGTCAGGGAACTCTTCGAAGAGCTGGGCCTTGCGGCAGAGACGAAGGATCTGACTTTCCTCGGCCGCTTCCAAGCACCGGCCGCCGACGAACCGGACCATATCGTCGTTGCGGACATATTCCGGCTGCATGTGGGCGATGCGGCAATCACGGCAGCGGCAGAGATCGAGGAGATATGCTGGGTATCGCCCCACAATCCGGGACACATAGCTATGGCTCCCCTGACCGAGTATCATATCCTTCCCCATTATCGGCAGCAGAATATGTCCGCGAGCCAATAACGTCGAATTCCACCCGGCTCGAAACGGGCGGAGGGCGACTCGCCGATTTCCTGGAAATTCGTGGCCCGGAATATTGCGTAGAACGCAATTTCGTCCGCCTGTTCACCTATGCGCGGCAGACGCTTTGCCCGCGCGCGCCAGCCGCCAATTGTGCGTCGCTTTACGTGGTAGAGAGTGAAATTTAAACATTGTAACAAAATGAAAAATTAAAAGATTTCAACTTTAGCGGCGAGCATATTTACTACGAATATGATAACATGCGCAGAATACACAAAGGTCTCGTTATTTTAATTGAAAGTAAAAACAACTTTAGATACACAAGTAAAAAAACACGACGTGAGGCCGAAATGAAAAGAGAAAATACCGCCAGCCGCGAGAGGTTTATTGAGCTGACAAGCAAGATCGTCTCTGCCTATGTTCTTTGCAATGCGACCGCGCCTGAGGATTTGCCAAGGCTCATCTTGGAAACATATGCCGCGCTTACGGGTTCTTGGCAACCTGCGCAGTCGACATCGGAAAAGTCGCCGAAGCCGGCGGTGCCGATCAAGAAATCCGTTACCGATGAATATCTGATCTGCCTGGAAGACGGCGGGAAGTACAAATCGCTGAAACGGCATCTCAACACCAAATACGGCCTGACGCCCGAAGAATATCGAAAAAAATGGGGCTTGCCCGCGGACTATCCGATGGTCTCGGCGAGCTATGCAGCCACACGGTCGACGCTGGCGAAGAAAGCGCTCCTCGGCCATACCAAGAGCGTGGCCGATATCACGCCAGCCCCCGAACCGGTCCGGCGGCAGCGGAAGGCCGGCTGATTTAGAGCATTTCCGCTTTTCTTCGAATGGCGAAAACGCTCTATCTTCTTATTTCCCAGCGCATTCCGGACGCCCCCCGCGCGCACCTTGGCGACAATCAGGCACTGGCGCCCAGACACTGCGCGATCAAGACGCTGCACGATCAGGGAGTTTCGATCGTCCTGGCATTGACGGTGATCGCGCGACCGGCAAACCAGCCGTTGATGGCAGCGCCGAAGCCGAGCAGCACAAACAATACGGCGCTCCATGCGAAGCTTCCGGTCCAGCCGTGGATCATGCCGACGACGAGCGGACCGACTGCAGCAAGCAGGTAACCGACGAATTGCGCCATTCCGGAGAGATGGGCCGCCACATGCGCGTCGGGCGACCGCAACACGATCACGGTCAGCGCCACCGCGATCAATCCGCCCTGCCCGATACCTTGCAGCACGGCCCAGAACCAGACTGTCCAAAGCGGTGCGAAGAGCAGGCCCAGCAGTGCTACGACCGCGATCAGGCAGAGAATGACATTGATGGCACGCTGGTCTCTGCCCCTGACGGCGATATGAGGTGCGACGAGGCACGCGGCCGCCTGCACCACGACCGAGGCGGAGACAATCGCGCCGGCGGTGACGCCATCGAGGCCGCGTTCGCGCAGGATAGGCACGAGCCAGCCGAAAACGCAGTAAGCAAGTGCCGATTGCAGCCCCATGAAAAGCGTCACTTGCCAGGCGATGCGATCCGACCAGAGGCCGGTGACACGAAACCCACTGCGACGCACCTGGCGGCGCGTGCTGATCACCTGAGGCAGCCAGAGAAGTCCGACAACGAGGGCCGGCAAGGCCCACGCAGCAAGCGCACCACCGAGCGATCCACCAAGGGCGTGCTCGATCGGAAGCGTGAACCCGGCGGCGCTTGCCGCGCCGGCGCATAGCGCCATCGTATAGCAACCCGTCATCAGGGCGGCCTTGTCCGGGAAATCGCGCTTGACGAGCCCAGGCAACAGCACGTTGCCGATGGCAATACATGCGCCGGTCAGCGCCGTTCCGAGGAACAGCAGGGAAATAGAGGAAAATCCGCGCAGCGCCGTGCCAAGCGCAAGCAGGACGATGACCCCAAGCAGGACGCGCTCGGTTCCCATACGCTGCGCAAGCCTTGCCGCAAACGGCGAAAACAGCCCCATGCAGACCACCGGCAAGGTCGTGAGGATGCCGGTGCCGAAGGCCGAAAGGCCAAGCCCGGACCTGATTTCCGGCAGAAGCGCCGAAGCGCTCGAAAAGACCGGCCTGAGATTGAAGGCGATGAGCACGAGGCTTGCGCCCAGCAGAAACCTGCCGATCGGCGATTTGCCTCCATGTGGCTGCGGCGCCGGAATTTCATCGGCCTCGGCATCGATCAATTCGAGCGAGGCAGCATTTTGCGAAGACATGGTCATGACATCAGCAACCGATCAAGAGTGGCAACGATGGGCGCCATGAAGCGGCGTACGACGGCATCGGCCGCTTCAGGATTGCCGGCTTCGATGGCGTCGACGATCGCGATATGCGCCTGCATATCCGGCTCGGGAATATCCTCGTCGAGCGTCGCAGCGATCGTCTCGGCAATGGAGAGAGAGAAGAAATCGTAGATCTCGATCATTGCCCTGTTCTGTGAAGCCGCAACGACCGCCTTGTGGAAGGCAAGGTCACGCTCGATGAACGCAGCCTTGTCACCGCCGGCATAGTTCCCGCGCGTAACCAGCAAGACGCGCAGCTCAGAAACAATTTCCGGCGAATGGCGTAAGGCAGCGAGCCGTGCGGCCTCGACCTCGAGCGCAAGCCGGGCCTCGAACTGATCGCGCAAGCCGGCGCGGCGCGCCATGTCCAGGGGGCGGCTGACATCCGTCACCGAACGCACATAGGTGCCCGACCCCTGCCGCGTTTCGAGATAGCCCTGGGAGGCCAGCACCCTCACCGCCTCGCGGATCGTGCCGCGGCTGACTGATAGCATGGATGAGAGCGAGGCTTCATTCGGCAGCTTTTCGCCGACAAGCCAACGTCGGGCGGTGATTTCGGCGCGGATTGCTTCGATGGCATTGTCCGCAAGTGTGGTTTTGGTCAGGGCGCGCATGATCGATTGCCATCAAGTCATCGGATGACTTTACGATTTAGCCGGCCGATGGCTTCACGTCAATGCCGTTTGCCCGGAAGGGATAGAATGGCTAGTTGTGGCGCCTCGCCTTTTCGAAGAAAAGCAGCAAGGCAAGGCCAAGCAGACCGGCCGTAGCACCGATAAGTGCCGTTCCGGAATAGCTGCTGATCGCCGTGCCGATGGCGAAGAGAAGAGCGCTCAAGCCTGCACTGAGGAAGATATTGACCGATATGAGAGCGCTGCCGAGACCGGGACGCTCGGCGATCAGATCCTGCAGATAGGTGATGGGAATGCTGATGAGCGCCGCGGCGCCGATGCCGCTGATGAGGGTCAGCGCATAGACGTGCCAGGGCTCGTAGGCCAATCCGAGCAGGACCAGGTAGACGACGTAGATGACCGTGCCGATCGCCAGCTCCATGACATGGGTCATGATCCGCTGCGCGCGTCCCCAGAGGATGATGAATATGACTTCGAGAAGGGCGACGATCCCGACGAGGATGCCGATATCAGCCACCGTTCCGTGCGCCGCGCCGGTGACAATGAGCGGCAGAATGGCGCCGTTGACATGCAGCGTACTGCTGATCAGCGCGACTGCGATCAAGCGCACGAAGACCGGTGGCGAAATGACCTCGCCCAGCGCAGCAAGATAGGAAAGATGGTGCGCCGCCGCCCTGTCGGTTCCGTCCTGATGCGGAAGGAAAACGGCGATCAATCCGAAGCAGACCGCGCAGGCGAGGCCCGCGAAGAGATAAGCCGGCAGCATGCTCGCTGAATTTGCAAGCAGCGCGCCGGTTATGCCGGGCACCAAAACCCAGGAGAGCGAGATCATCGCACGGACGCCGGAATTGACCGTGGCGACATCGTTGCGCTCCATTCCGCTTGTCGCGACCCTGACATTGGCAAAGAGCAGCGAGTTAAGGGAGCCGTAGACCGGCAGGAAAAGCAAGGCGCTGAGAATGAAAGTCGCTTGCGCCGGAACGACATAGACGGCGCCATAACCCAGCACACCGAAAATGGCGACCGTCAGCATCATCACGCGGTATTCGCCGAGGCGGTCGGCCAGATTTCCCAGCAGGATGCTGACGACGACATTCACCGCCGCCGCGCAGAAGATCAGCGTCGAATATAGTCCGTTGCTAAGCCCGAGTTCGCGGATGCCGACGATCGACTGATAGGGCGATGTCGCGGCTCCGGCGAAACCGAAGGCAAAGATGGCAAGCATGCTCACCCGGATGGTCGGGTCGCGGAAAACATCAGGAAGAAGGCGGGTCATCGGCGGGTCTAGGATTTGAGAATTACCCGGAAGCTGGGCGAAATACTTGTCGCCGCCGATCTTTCCGTCAAAGGCGATCAAGACGCAAATGGTTGCATCGCGCTTTGACTCATCCGGCAGGGATTGTCCACAGCATTCATCGTATCAATCGCAGCAATCGGGCTTCAGCCGGGCATCGCCCTCGAATAGGCGGCCAGGATGAAGCGCTCCGCCTGATAGAGATATTTCTCCAGCGCTTCGGTGGCACTCGCCGGCACCCCTTCCTCGAGGTGCGAAAGAATGGTCGCGTTCTGGCCGACATAGGGAGCATGCAGATATTCAGGATCGCGGATCAGGCCGAAGACGAGACGCAGTTCCAGGGAGATCTGCGCATAGAAGGCGGAAAGCCTGGGACTGTCGGCCAGCTCCACGATGGCGGCATGAAAGGCGATATCGGCGCTGCCGACCTCCAGCCATTCGCCACGGTCGCGATGCTGGACAGCGGCATCGACGGCCGCCCGCATCTTGTCGACGCTCGGATGCCGGTGATGTGCATTGGCAAGCGCCGCACATTCGATCAGGCGGCGAATATGGAAGATATCCATGATCGTCGAGATGCTCGGGGTGGAAACGAAGACGCCGCGATTGGCCTCATGGCGCAGCACGCCGTCTTTCGTCAGCAGCCGGAACACTTCTCGGAGCGTATTGCGCGAGACCTGCAACTCCTCGCAAAGGGCCGCCTCGGACAGGTGGCTGCCGGGCGACAGCGTGCCGCTGATCACGCGCTCGCGGATACGGGCGGCGGTCAGCTCCGCGACCGTCTGCCCGGTCTCCACCGCTGCCGTCGGCTCGATGCTCGCAAGATTTGTCTGCTTCATTTGCTCTCCCGGCGCCTGCGCTCAATCGTCTGCCGATACCCGCCTATATCAATCATTTCCTGGAAAGCGAGTAGCAATCCCATGCTTGTCTGCGGCTGTCAGAATGTCCCTGACGGAGATGTCCGTTGGACGATTTGTGCAGGTTTGTCCCCATTTTTGATTGCGAGCACGAAAATTGTTCAACAATATAGACCAGATTGTTGTTTGATGCTATCTCAAGCCCTAACAAATATAATGGGAACGCGGATACAGATGTTCATGGAACGCCCGTTTTGTAGAAAACGTCACCCCGCCTTGCCAGGCTTGAATTGATATGGGCGTGCACATGCTAGTATCCGATCTCAAAGGCGACCTCGGCGAGGTCTTTAGCGCGTTTGATGAAAAGAGCGGCGGCGCCATCCCGTGCTCCATGAACGACCTTCCCAAGGCCGAGGTAAGCGCATGACGAATGCGATGGGCGACAACAAACCGCTTCTGTCTGTGGCGGATCTGACCGTGCGGTTCGGCGAAAACCGCGTGGTCGAAGGGCTTTCCTTTTCGGTCGAGCCGGGCCGGACGCTCGCGGTGGTGGGCGAATCCGGCTCCGGAAAATCCGTGACCTCGCTTTCGATCATGCGCCTTGCCGATATGATGGGTGCGCGCTTCGAGACTGGCAGCATCCTTTTCAACGGGAAAGACCTGCTCAAGCTCTCGCAAAAGGATATGCGCTCCGTTCGCGGCAAGGAGATCGCCATGATCTTCCAGGAGCCGATGACCTCGCTCAATCCCGTTTTCACCATCGGTGACCAAATCTGCGAAGTCCTTGTTCTTCACGAAAACATCGGCAAATCCGCCGCAGTGGCGGAAGCCCACCGCCTTCTCGAAATGGTGCGCCTGCCGGATGCGGAGGCGCTGTTGAAGCGCTATCCGCATCAGCTGTCCGGCGGCATGCGCCAGCGTGTCATGATCGCCATGGCGCTCGCCTGCCGCCCCAAGCTCCTGATCGCAGACGAGCCGACGACAGCGCTCGACGTGACCATCCAGGCGCAGATCCTCAACATCATGCGGGACCTGCAGAAGGATCTCGGCATGGGCATGATCTTTATCACCCACGACATGGGCGTGGTTGCCGAAATGGCCGACGACGTGGTGGTCATGTGGAAGGGCAACAAGGTCGAGGAAGGCCCGGTGCGCGAGATATTCGCCAATCCGAAGCACCCTTATACGAAGGCGCTGCTGGCCGCGGTGCCGAAGCTTGGCAGCATGACCGGCCAGGATTTTCCGAAGCGCACGCCTTTGACCGTGCTCGATGGCGGCGAGCCGAAAGTCGTCGGTGAGGAACGGGTGCAGAATACCGCCCGCTACGACCAACAGCCGCTGCTGTCGGTGCACGATCTCTTCGTACGCTTTGATATCAGAAAGAACATATTCGGCCAGGTCACGCATCGCTGCAGCGCCGTCCAGAAGGTCGCTTTCAACATTCATCCCGGCGAGACACTGGCGCTGGTCGGCGAATCCGGTTCCGGCAAATCGACCATCGGCCGCACCATCCAGCAATTGCAGAAGGCGCGCTCCGGCGAAATCACCTTTAACGGCAAAAGCTTCGCCGCCATGTCGGCGCTCGAGCGTTTCCGCCTGCGGCGCGATGTGCAGTATATTTTCCAGGATCCCTTCGCTTCGCTCGACCCGCGCAAGACTGTGGGATTCTCGATTGCGGAACCGATCAACACGCACGGCATCATCTCCGGATCGAAGGCGGTGCGCCGCAGGGTGGACGAGCTTCTGGAGCGCGTCGGCCTGACGTCTGCCCATGCCGATCGCTATCCGCATGAGTTCTCCGGCGGTCAACGCCAGCGCGTCTGCATTGCCCGCGCGCTTGCCTCCGACCCGAAGCTCATCATCGCCGACGAAGCCCTCTCCGCCCTCGACGTGTCGATCCAGGCGCAGATCATCAATCTCCTCATGGATCTGCAGGCCGAGCGCGGGCTCGCCTATCTGTTCATCAGCCACGACATGGCCGTAGTGGAGAAGATCAGCCACCGCGTCGCCGTGCTCTATCTCGGCCAGATCATGGAGATCGGCAGCCGCCGGCAGGTCTTCGAAACGCCGATGCACGCCTATACGCAGCGCCTGCTCTCGGCCGTGCCGATCGCCGATCCGACGCAGGAACGCCGAACCGCCCTGAGCGAGGGAGAGATCCCCAATCCCGTCCGCCGTGTCGGCGACGAGCCGCCGGTTCTGGCTCACGAGGAAATCAATTCAGGCCACTTCATCGCCAAGAGCGCCTGACCGACCGCCAACCATTGCATCGATCTGAAGAGGAAACAGGGTCAATGAGAAAAATGAAATGGGGATTGAAAACGGCTTTGACAGCGCTTGTCCTGTCGAGCGTCGCCATCAACGCCGAGCCCGCTTTGGCGGCGGGCAAGTTGACGGTGTCATCGTCGCAGGATCCAGGCAGCTGGGACCCGATCGATACGTTCCTTGTGGCATGGGCGGCCGTCTCGACCAATATCTTCGATGGGCTCACCTATCGCGGCCCCGACCTCAAGCTGGTCCCGGGCCTCGCCGAATCCTGGGAAGAACTGGATCAGGGCAAGCGCATCCGCTTCAAGCTGCGCCACAACGTGAAATTCCATGACGGCGAGCCCTTCAATGCCGATGCGGTGAAGTTCACCTTCGACCGCCTGCTCGGCGAACAGGGCGCCAAGGGGCCGCAGCGCTCGAACTATACCGCGATCGACAGCGTCGACATTATCGACGACTACACGGTAGACATCAAGCTGAAGACGCCCGATCCGGTGCTGCTGACCAAGTTGGCCGGCTATGGCGCCATGATCGTGCCGCCGAAATACATCAAGGAAAAGGGCGAGGACTATTTCAACCTCAACCCGGTCGGCACCGGCGCGTTCAAGTTCGTTTCCTATACGCCGAAGGTGAACATCAAGCTCGAAGCCAATCCGGATTATTGGGGCGGCGCGCCGAAGCTCTCCGAGCTCGAATATCGCTTCATCAGCGAGCCGGCGACGGCGGTTGCCGAGCTTCAGGCCGGCCGCGTCGATCTCGTCATCCCGCCGACCATCCCGATCGGCATGCTGCCGGTCATCCAAGGCGACTCCAAGCTGGAAATCGCCAGCGTTCCCGGCCCGACGGTCGATGCGCTGCGCTTCAACACCCGCGGTGGCATTACGGCCGATCCGCGCGTGCGCAAGGCGATCATCATGGCCGTCGATCGCGACACGATCGTCAAGTCGATCCTCGCAGGCCAGGGAACCGAGATCGTCAGCTTCCAGAACGCCCTGTCCTTCGGCTACGATCCCGCCCTGAAGCCGCTCGCCTATGATCCGGCAGGCGCCAAGAAGCTGCTCGCGGAGGCCGGCATCAAGCCTGGAGCCGCACTCCAGATCGACATTCGCGGCAATGACGCGACCATGAACGAAGTGGCGCAGGTCGTCGCGAGCTACCTGCAGATGGTTGGCCTGACGGCCACCATCAAACCTTATGAAACCAACGTTCTGCTGAACGACATCATCCCGCAGGGCAAGACCGGCGCGATGTTCCAGCAGAAATGGGGCGGCTGGACCTTCGACTACGACAACACCGCCTATTCGATGTACCACTCGGGCGAAAAGTGGAATCCGTACGAAAAGGATGCCGCTCTCGACAAGCTGCTGGAATCGCAGCGCCCGCTCACCGATCGCGCCGAGCGCGAGAAGGTGCTGAAAGACATCGGCAAGTATGTCGCCGACAAGGCGCTGGAGCTGCCGCTTTACAACAGCAATGCGATCTACGGCGTCAGCAAGCGGGTCAAGGGCTTCGTGCCCGCACCCGATACCCGTATCAAGCTGAACGAAGTCACCGTCGAATAGTCGTCAAACAAGACGCCGCCGGCTCAGTCGGCGGCGTCGTCCGAAAGCTCTTAGGGTAAAAACGTGGCCGGTTTTCTCATCAAGCGATTGCTGCAGGCGATTTTCGTCGTGATTGCGATCACCCTTCTCGTCTCATTCGCCATTCGCCTGACGGGCGACCCTGCTTTGATGATGTTTCAGGGCGGCGGCAGCATGACGGAAGACGATCTCGCACGCATTCGCACCGCACTCGGCACGGATCAGCCCTTCCTCGTGCAATATTTCACCTTCTTAAAGGGGCTGCTGACGCTCGATTTCGGGCGCAGCTTCACCGGCGGCACGCCGGTTTCGCAACTGATTGCCAACGCCCTGCCCGCGACGTTGCTGCTTGCCTTCATTTCCATGGTCGTGTCGATCGCGCTGTCCATTCCGCTCGGGATCAAGGCGGCGACCGCGCGCGGCAAGACGGCGGACCAGATCATCCGCGTTCTCTCGCTGCTTGGCCTTTCCTTCCCGAACTTCTGGCTGGCGCTGATGCTGGTGCTCTTGTTTTCCGTTACGCTCGGCTGGCTGCCGCCAAGCGGCATGGTCGGGATTTCGAGCTACATCATGCCGACCGTGACGATGGGCGTGATCCTGACGGCAACCAATGTGCGTTTGGTGCGCACCGCCATGCTAGAGACGTTGCAATCGCAATATATCATGGTTGCGCGCGCCAAGGGCCTCAGCGAGAGCAAAGTGCTCTACAAGCATGCGCTGCGCAATTGCGCGATACCACTCATCACCTATTTCGGCATCCAGTTCGGCGGGTTGCTCGGCGGCATCGTCGTCATCGAGCGCGTCTTCAATTGGCCCGGTCTCGGGACGCTTGCATTCGATGCCGTAGGCGCCCGCGACTACCCGGTGCTGCAGGGCGTCATCACCGTGCTGGCGCTCTTCATCGTCGGCGTCAACCTTCTCGTCGACATCGCCTACGGGCTTGTCGACCCCCGTATCCGCACGGAGTAACGCCGATGGCCGCCACGATCTCACGACGTTCGCGTTTCCTGAGCTTCGAATTCATATTCGGCGCATTGCTCACCGTCGTTATCTGCCTTGCCGTACTTCTCTCCGATGTCCTGTTTCCCGGCGGAGCGGAAAAGATCGATCTGATGGCGAGGCTAGCGCACCCCTTCGCCAGCCTCGCCCATCCGTTCGGCACTGATCCGCTCGGGCGCGATGTGCTGGCCCGCGTCGTCGCGGGTGGACGAATATCCCTGCTCGTCGGCCTTACCTCCGTGATCGGCGGCGTGGTCCTCGGCGTGCTTGTGGGACTTGCTGCGGGTTACTATCGCGGCATCTGGGATATGATTCTCATGCGCTTCGCCGATATTCAACTTGCCATGCCCTTCATTCTTCTGGCGATCACCTTCATCGCCATCGTCGGCGGCAGCCTCACCAATACCATCATCCTGCTGATCGTCTCGCAATGGGTGCAATATGCTCGCCTGGTGCGCGGCTCGGTGCTGAGCCTGCGTGAGCGGGAATTCATCCTCTCGGCGCGCGCGATCGGCGTCAAAGACTGGCGCATCATCTTCCAGCACCTGCTGCCGAACCTCGTCGGGCCGGTGATCGTGCTGATGACGCTGAACATCGCCAACAATATCCTCCTGGAAAGCAGCCTCACCTTCCTCGGCTTGGGTGTCGACCCCACCATTCCAAGCTGGGGCGGCATGCTCGCCGATGGCCGCACCTATCTGCAGACGGCCTGGTGGGTCAGCCTCTTTCCCGGTCTCGCAATCCTCTTGACCGTGCTCGGCCTCAATCTCCTTGGCGACTGGCTGCGCGACAGCCTCGACCCGACAGGCAGAACGACAAGGTAAGACATCATGACCCTGATTTTCGAAAGGAGCTTTGAGCGCACGCTCTCGCGGCTCGTCGCCGATGCCAAGGCCGGCCAGAATTTCGAGGCTTGGACCTTCGATGACCGCCAGAGCCGACTGGCGGCGGAGCGCCAGCTGAAGGAAAAGGGCGTGCAGGCCCGCATCCGCAGTGCCTACAAGCCGCTGGTGAATGCCTTCGTCGAAGAGATTGAACTGCAGGATGTGGATGCAATCGAGATCCTCTACCCTGTGCATCCCAATGCGCCGGACAACCGCTTCCGGCTGGAAGCCTATCCGCTTGCGGCGATGGTCGGCGATCGCGAGATCGCCTTTGTCGCGAGAGCCGACAGCGAATTTCATTATGACGTTTTGTTGAAGACCAATGCCGGCAACGAGCGCCGATTGAGAGTGCTGGTGCCCAACCGCGTCCATATCGATGCGGCGGGTGAAACGAGTGTTTCCCCGACCGGCTGGCTGGTGCGCGAAGGTAATGCGACGGGCGAGCGACTACTTACCGACTACGAAGGGCTCTTCGAGGAGACCATCGCCGCGATCATCCACTTCGACTGGGGCGCAAGCGAACCCTATTTCGAAGAACTGAATATCCGCGCCGCTCTGCCGGCGACGGATGAGGCTTTGCCCGTCGGCGACGAAGTCATGAGTCTGCGGGAAGCGCTGCACGAGGACTTCTATTTTTCGCTGCTCGAATTTTTCCAGAAGAAGTCCGGCCGGCCGCTGGGCGACCGTGGGCTGAAGCCGGGGCAGATCGTTCCGCAGATTCTGCCATCCCCAGGTGAAGTCTCCGTGAAAGTGGAAACGCAGCCGCTGACCTCCCGCTTCTGGGAGGGAGCAGAGCAGCAGATCGAGACGGCAGCGGAACCTTTGGCCGTACAGCAGATCGAAGCCGTGCTCGCCGGGATCGGCGGCGAGGCGTTTGAAGCAGCTACGCGCTCCGGCCGCGTCGTCAAAGCAAGCTATATCAAGGGTCGCGATGCCGCCGTGATGATCAGCGGCGGCCAGCACGCCAATGAGACTACTGGCGGCGCGGGCGCATTACGTGCCGCACAACGGCTCGCCGGGATCGAAGGCGCGCATTTCACCATCTCACCGCTGGAAAACCCCGATGGCTATGCGCTGCACCAGCGCCTGCGCAAGGATAGCCCGCGCCACATGTATCATGCCGCCCGCTATACCGCGCTCGGCGACGACCTCGAATACCGCACCGAGGACAATGCCGGCCCATATCTCTACGAGAAGAAAATCCGCTTCCAGGCGGAGGAACTGAGCGGCGCGCAGCTGCACGTCAACCTGCACGGCTACCCGGCGCATGAATGGACACGCCCACTTTCCGGCTACGTTCCCCGCAATTTCGCCATGTGGACGCTGCCGAAGGGTTTCTTCCTGATCGCCCGCTACCATGCCGGCTGGGAAGCTCAGGCGGAGCAGCTTCTGGACAAGGTCACCAGACATCTCGGCACCATACCGGGGCTTTTGGACTATAATGATCGACAGATCGCGCTTTACGAAATCCATGCCGGCGAAACCGGCTTCCGCATCATCAACGGCTTCCCCTGCCTCGCCAATGTCGACGATCGCCACACCGTGCCGATGACCTTGATCACCGAATATCCCGACGAGACCATCTACGGCGAAGCGTTTGTCGCCGGTCATACCGCGCAGATGGAAACCGTGCTTTCGGCCTACCGCGCCTGGCAGGGGATCATGGCGTCGAGCTAAGCGGAATGAGCTGAGCGCACCATGTCCAGAAATGCAGTCATGGCGCTGGATGCATAGGCATCCGAGCGACGCACGAAGAGCGTATCCACCAGCGATCGCTCCGGCGGAAGCTCATGGATCGCAACCCGGCCATCCCTGCAGGCGGCGGCGACAACGCCTCTTGGCAGCAGCGTGACGCCGACGCCGGCCGACACGCAGCTGATGATCGTGTCGAGGGAGCCGAATTCCAGCGGCTTCGACGTGACGATGCCCATATCGGCCAGAAGCGACTCCAGCCGCTGCCGATAGGAACATCCGATCTGGAAGACGATGGTCTTCAGATCGGCGATACCGGCCAAATCTTCCATCGCACGGATGGCCGGTGACGTGACAAGAACCAGCTCTTCGCGAAAGACCACCGCGTGATCGAGATCGGGATAACTGACAGGACCTGCCACGAATGCCCCCTCGACCTTGCATGCGACGACATCGTCAATCAGCCTGCGGGTCGTGCCTGTCGTAACGACGAGGCGCACCTGCGGATAGGTCTTGGCAAACTCACTCAACAGCGGCGACAATCGCAGCGCCGTGGTTGTCTCCAGGCTGCCGATTGCGAGCGTTCCGCCCGGCGAGCCGTCGTCCCGCGCGGCGCTGCCCGCTTCGGCCAGAAGCTTTGTGATACGGCCGACGAACGGCAATATGCGCTGCCCCGCCGGTGTGGTCGACACGCCCCTCGCATGCCGCTGGAACAGGCTGACACCTAGCTCCTCTTCCAACGCCCGGATGCGCGCGGTCACGTTCGACTGGACCGTGTGCAGCTCCTGCGCCGCGCGATTCATGCTGCCGTGTCGCGATACGGCTTCGAAAACCCTGAGATCGGCCACATCCATTCTACCTATCTCCTTTAGAGATAACTCTTCTCATAATTATTCAGTTTTTATGATATACGCCAAGGCGTATTCTCTCAAGCACCGAAAAGCTTGAGAGAATATCCATGACCGACGCGACGACACATGAAACCGAACGGAACCATCAGGGTGCCCAGCGCGCATGGCGCGCCATTCTGTCGGCGTTTTGTGCCTGTCTGATCGGCATCGGGCTCGCCCGCTTCGCCTATACGCCGCTTCTGCCTGCCATCGTCGATGCGCATTGGTTCGAGGCGTCGGCGGCCGCCTATCTCGGTGCGGCAAACCTTTCCGGCTATCTGGTAGGCGCCTTGCTCGGACGACCGGTCGCGGCACGTATTTCCACCATCCTGACGCTAAGGATCATGATGCTTGCCGCAACCGCAGCCTTCTTCGCCTGCGCCTTCCCAATCAGCTTTCCATGGTTCTTCACCTGGCGTTTCGCGGCCGGCCTTGCCGGTGGTGCCCTGATGGTCCTAGCGGCGCCGACCGTCCTGCCGCTTGTCGCGCCCTCCCGCCGCGGGCTTGCCAGCGGCGTGATCTTCATGGGCATTGGCGCTGGCGTTGCCCTGTCGGGCACGCTGGTTCCTCTTCTCCTCCAGCAAGGCCTACGCGAAACATGGCTCGGTCTCGGCATCCTGTCGCTGCTCTTGACAATCATTGCCTGGGCTGGATGGCCGCGCGACATCGCCAGCCATTCCGTACAGCCCCACCATGCCACGCACGTGCCGAAGCGCTGGACGCTGCGCGCGCTCTATATCGAATATGCGCTGAATGCCGCCGGCTGGGTTCCACACATGATCTTCCTCGTGGATTTCGTTGCCCACGGCTTGGGAAAAGGCCTGCAGGTTGGCGCGGAATATTGGGTGCTGTTCGGCCTCGGCGCGACCATCGGCCCGATCCTTGCCGGCCATCTCGCAGACCGCACCGGTTTTGCCGCGGCGCTGCGGTTTGCCTTTCTGCTTGAAGCCTTCGCGGTCGTCATTCCCGCCCTTGGTCTCGGACAGGCATGGCTCATCGCTTCGAGCCTGATCGTCGGCGCATTCGTGACCGGCACGGTTCCCTTGATGCTCGGCAGGATCGCGGAATTGCTGCCACACCACCCGGCGCAGCAGAAAGTCGCCTGGAGCCTGGCAACCGTATTCTTTGCCCTGTTCCAGGCAGCAGCCGCCTACGGACTTTCCTTCGTCTTCGCCCGAACCGGCGGAAACTACTACGTGCTCTTCTTCATCGGAACCGGCGCCATGGTCCTGGCCTTGGCGATCGACCTCGCCGTCGCGGTGTTCGTCCGCACTCCTCGGGAGTACGCCCAGGATCATGACACATAAAAATAGGAGCCTCGGACATGGCAAAGCTTTTGACTGAAATCACTGGCGGTGAAGACATGGTGGGCGACGGCGGCGCCCTCGATGCGCTCATCGACTTCTACCGCGCCTTCAATGCCGGCGACCTGGATGCCTTGGCCGCCAATTGGGTCGATGGCGACAAGCCAAGCATGGACAATCCGATCGGAGGCATCAGGCGCGGATGGCCTTCGATCCGCGATGGTTATCAGAGGCTGTTTACAGGGAAGGCGAAGGTTCGGGTCGCATTCCATGACTTTACCAGCCAGGGCGGCGCTGATTGGCATCTGTTCGTCGGGCGAGAAAAAGGAAGCTGCGTCACAGCCGACGGGAGCATCGAACTTCGCATTCGCACGACGCGCTGGTTCACTAAGATCGATGGCGTCTGGCGGCAGCTACATCATCACGGCTCCATCGAGGAACCTGCCCTGCTTGCAGCCTATCAGCAGATCATCTTCGGTGCGCCGCTGGATCGGCCGGCGTAGCTTTCGTCGCAAGATTTTAATCGCACGCGCGATATCATGCCCACATGGCGCCAAAGTTTCGGGCAAGTTGAGGTTCATGAGGCATTTTCTGCTGTTGCTCGCCGGCTTGTCCGCCGTCTGCCTGGCTGTATTTGCGCCGCCGGCGCATGCGGAGGGATTCGTCCGCGCCGATCATCAGCAAATCGTTGATGGCAAGGATCATCAGCTGCTTCTGCGCGGTCTCGGCCTTGGAGGATGGATGGTGCAGGAAGGCTACATGATGGGCCTTTCCAATCTGAAGGCGCAGCACGTCATCCGCCACCGCATTTCCACGCTCATCGGCCAGAAAAGGACCGAACAGTTCTACCAGTCCTGGCGCGACAATGGCGTAACGAAAGCCGATATCGACGCGATGGCCGGATGGGGCTTCAACAGCGTGCGCCTGCCGATGCACTGGAAATTGTTCCTCAAGGACAGGCGCGGCAGGGATGGTTCAAGGCATATCGTTTGGAACGAAGAAGGCTTTCGGCGAGTCGATGCGCTGATCGGCTGGCTGAAGGCCAACGATATGTATCTGATCCTCGATTTGCATGCAGCGCCCGGCGGCCAAGGGCATGATATCGCCATTTCGGACCGCGATCCGAATGAGCCATCGCTATGGGACAGCAGCGAAAACCAGGCGACAATGATCGCCCTCTGGAGCGAGATAGCGCGTCGCTACAAAGATGAACCAACGATCGCGGGTTACGATCTGCTCAACGAACCGAATTGGAACTTTCAAGACGAGAGCAACAAGGGCGGCTGCCGCGAAACCGAAAACCGACCCTTGCGCGACATCTACGTGCGCACCATTCGTGCAATCCGCTCGATCGACACCAACCACATGCTGATCATCGAAGGCAATTGCTGGGGCAACAATTATGCCGGCGTGCTTCCGATCGAGGATCGCAACACGGCGCTCAGCTTTCACAAATACTGGACGCCGACGACGCAGGAATCGATCGAACCGTTCCTGAAGCTGCGCGAGCAATATGACATGCCGCTATGGAACGGCGAATCCGGCGAAAATAATAACGGCTGGTACGCGCGCGCCGTGGCGCTGCAGGAGAAGAACGGCATCGGCTGGTCATGGTGGCCCCTGAAGAAAATCGGCGCAGGCAACCCGCTCGAAATCAAGACGAATCCAAATTACCGCCAATTGACCGCCTATCTTCGCGGAGAAGGCAAAAAACCTTCGGCCAAGAATGCCTTCGCGGGATTGATGCAGCTGGCGACCGACAGCCGCTTCGACCAGAATATTACGCATCAAGGCGTGATTGACGCATTGATGGGGGCTTCGCGCAAACCAGCCACGCCCGATTAGGGCCGTTTGATCATTCGCGTAACTGAATTCGCCCTACCCCACGGCGTGCCGGATCGTCTTCGACAGGCGCAAGAGGAACCGGGGTCTCGAGGAAGCAACGAGCTTCCATGAGAGGATCGCTTTTGCCATATGGCGGGGAAGGACGCCGACGGAAAGAAACCAGGCGGCCAGCATCGCACGGCGCCTTCTGGATGCGTTCATCTTCAGGCTGGCGACCGCTCCGGCGGCGCCGAGAGAGAGCCGGGAATCGTCGGCAACAGGATGTTGTTCCCTGTCGATGCAGAGCGATGCCAGGCGCTCCTCCAAATGCACCGGATCGCGCAGACCGGCATTCTGGGGTACTTCCAAGCCGATTTCCGTTGCCTGATCCGACAGGGCTTCCAGCCGGCGAAAATCATGCTGTATGCGCCAGCGCGCGCGCTGGCCGAGCCTTTCCGCAAAGACGGAATGGTTGGCGCCGTGAATACGATAGGCACCGAGGCAATCATCGATGGATGTCACCTCCCCATGCAGGGGCGCAACCGTCGCCAGATACCCGTCGGCGCCCTGTCGAAACTCCCGCTCCGGAACGGGCATCACCCTGTCGAGAACCGAGCGGTCGAATGCCAGGCCGCTCGTAACGGTCGTCTGGTAGCGCCCCTTTCGCAACAGCTCCGGAGTGACATCGCCGGAATCGAAGGAGAGTTCCGCTGGTGGAAACACATCCTTCACCTGCATATACTCATCGACGATATGCAGCCTGAACTGCACCTGAGCTGTCTTCTCTTCCCAGGCCTCGACCACCTCCGATACCGCATTCGGATAGAGATAATCATCTGCATCGAGAAACAGCACGATCTTGCCGCGACTGGATGCGAAGCCTGTGTTGAATGCTGCGGCATGTCCGCCATTCACCTCTCTGAAACACGTCTTAATTCGTGAGTCATAAGAAGCAATGACATCGGCTGTCGCATCCGTCGATGCATCATCGACGACGATGACTTCGGCATTGTCGTAGTTCTGCTCCAACGCGCTGTCGATGCTGCGCCTCAGAAAATGGGCGTAGTTGTAATTCGCAATAACGATGGAAACTGGAATGCGGTCGTGGATGGAATACATCGCATTGAACCTCGCAGATCTGCTTTGGCCGCGGCGAACCTTCTCATCAGGTCCTTGTGATTGAATCTGCTGCCGGCGGGTGGGCATGACGCGCGAGTGGCGCCACAAATATCAGGCAGCGGCTGTCTGGATCGTGTCGATCCGTCTTACGTTCCCAAGCCTCTTCAGTTTTATGGCTTTTAAATGACCGGCACTCCTGATTTGAATGCCGGTCGTTCCATCCGCTACGCTGTCGCTTCAATTTGCCTTGTAGCGTTGAGCGGCCGAAGAACGTGACAGATGAGGCAATAGCGCTTGTCGCGCAGCTTCATAAGCCTTCTGCAATTCGGCATCTTCCAGCGCCGGGATCGTCACCAACTCGCCTTGGTCAAATCCCACCAGGGAAGCATCGACCATCTCCTCTGCGGACATCACGATCGCGGAAGGCAGATGTTCCACGGATGTGCCCGCAACCGCCCAGAATTCCGTGGCCGTCGCCCCAGGCAGAACAGCCTGTACGCGAATATTCTTTTCAGCGAGTTCATGATTGAGCGACTGGCTGAAGGCGAGCACGAAGGCTTTCGTGCCGCCATAGACGCCGTTCAGCAGTTCCGGCGCGATCGCGACGATCGAGGCGATGTTGATGATGGAGCCGCCGCCGCGCTTCACGAAGCCCGGCACGACGGCATAGGTGAGCCTCATCAGCGCCGTGACATTCAGCTCGATCATCTGCTGCATCTTGTCCACCTCGGTGTCAAGCAAAGGTGCCGTTCCGCCAAAGCCGGCATTATTGACGAGCAGAGTGATCGTCTCATTCGTCTTCAACACCTGCTCGATGCGGTGCAGGTCTTTCGCGACACTCAGGTCGGCGGTGATGGTCTCTACCTTCCGCCCCGTCTCCGTGCTCAATCGATCCGCAATAGCCGAAAGACGCTCCCCATTGCGCGCAACCAGAATGAGGTCGAAGCCTCGCTTGGCAAGCCGATGCGCGTAAATGGCGCCAATGCCTGAAGAAGCGCCTGTTACCAATGCTGTTCCTAATGAATTCGCCACTGTTTCGATCCTTGTCTTGCGGCGCACCTTACTGCGTCGAACAGATAATACGTTCGAAACCGAATGGCCGAAATGTCATATTCACGACGTTTTCGGACATGGGTGATCGATGAAATCGAGCTGACTTTGGCTTAGATGCCGGAAACAGGAGAGAGCATGACGAGACGACCACGCCGGAACCACAGCCCGGCTTTCAAGGCGAAGGTGGCGCTTGCCGCCATCAGGGGTGAACAGACGCTGGTGGAATTGTCGCAGCAGTTCGACGTGCATGCCAATCAGATCAAGCAGTGGAAGGACCAGCTCCTTGAGGGGGCGACAGGCGTTTTCGGCGATGACGCCAAAGCGGAACCGGCGACTCCGACCGTCGATGTCAAAACCCTGCACGCCAAGATTGGGGAACTGACGCTTGAGAACGATTTTTTATCCGATGCGCTCGGCAAAGCCGGACTGCTGAGCGGAAAGAAATGATCAATCGCGAGCACAAACTGTCGGTCGTGCGCCAGGCGAAGCTTCTCGGCTTCAGCCGTGGCAGTGTCTATTATTCGCCGCGCCCTGTGTCAGACGGCGATCTGGCACTGATGCGGCGGATCGATGAACTGCATCTCGATTACCCGTTTGCCGGAAGTCGGATGTTGCAGGGGCTTTTGAAGGCGGAAGGGCTTCAGACAGGACGGCTTCACGTTGCGACGCTGATGAAGAAGATGGGCATTGAGGCGATTTATCGTCGTCCCAACACGTCGAAACCGGCACCTGGTCACAAGGTCTATCCGTATCTGCTCAGGAAGCTGACGGTCACCAGACCCAACCAGGTGTGGGCAATGGACCTGACCTACGTCCCCATGGCGCGGGGCTTTGTCTATCTCTGCGCCGTCGTCGATTGGTTCAGTCGCCGAGTGCTTTCATGGCGGCTGTCGATCACGATGGAGACGGCCTTTTGTATCGAGGCGGTTGAGGAAGCTCTTTGCCGATATGGAAAGCCAGACATCTTCAATACCGACCAGGGATCGCAGTTCACCTCCATCGACTTCACGGCGGTGCTGAAGAAGGCCGGGATTGAAATCTCGATGGATGGCAAGGGCGCATGGCGGGACAACGTCTTCGTCGAGCGGCTCTGGCGGTCGATCAAATACGAGGAGGTCTATCTCCATGCCTACAAGACCGTGTCCGAGGCCCGCGCTGGCATCGGCCGCTATTTGACCTTTTACAATACCCGACGTCCACATTCATCCCTTGACCGGCAGACGCCGGACCAGGCTTACTTCAACGCGCTGACACCGATGATGGTGGCGGCATAATCGAGGCGGAAATCCACTTAGCCAAACGTCGCAAGCTGTTCAGACAAACCGAGCCACCTCTAAGCTCTTATGGAGCCATCGGATACTGTCGAGGGTAATGCGCTGCAATTGCACCTTCGATGGTGCAGCCACCAACCTCGTTAGCTCTGTTGAACTATCACTATCCATTCCTTTTGAATAAGGAACGATGCGGGCGTTCGGCGACATCACAAGTTTTAACGCTTCAAAGCTTCCTGTTTGATCCACGGACCGAACAGGAAGCTTCGAAGCTCATCGATAACTGCAAGATCAAAGCCCGTTCGAAGCGAGCTTCGTCCTCTTTCTTATTCAGCGGCGCTTACGGCCTTCGCCTTGCGAGCGCGCTTCGGCCTTGCCGCTTCCGCGACGACCGGCGCGGCAGCTGCGGGAGCAGCCTTTGCCCGAGTGGCCTTCGGTGCCGACTTGCTTGCGGCAGGCTTAGCAACGAGCTTTGCCGCTGCAGGCTTGGCCTTTGCCTTGCCCTTCGAGGCAACTGCCCTGCCATCCGTCTTTGCCGCATTCAGAAGTGCGACGCGACGCTGGCGGTTCTGCTCAAGCGCCTGCTGGAAGCCGACATCCTTTTCCGCATGATAGGCAAGATCGTCGAGAAACTCCGCGACATCCTTGACCGTTTCGACGACGACATAGCTCAGCCCATGACCGGCATTGATGGAGTCACGACCGACCGTCACGCCAAAACCACCGGGGACGCGCTGGAACCAGGTGGAGCGCCACTTCCTGAAGCCGGAACCATCGCGCTCGTACTCCTCCAGATATGCCTTCTGTTCCGCTACTCGCGCACGAAAAGTATCAACAACATTCCGTGCACCAGTCTTCGGCTTATCAGCCTTCTTCGAAGACCATTTATCGAGAAAGTTTGCCATTAGTCTGCTCTCTTCAGGTTAGCGTTCCTTGCCAAGCCGCCGTTGCTCATGAAGCAACGACGGAGCTCCTCCACATGGATGCCCGCACAAATGTAAAGGATAGATGTATAATGGCAACATCAGCCGCTATTATTATCGATAGTTGGACCTTGCAGCTGCATCATTTGCCGCTCTTTTGACCCACGAAGCATGAATTTTATGGCTTTGCCCTATCGTGAAAGCGGCTGCATCATCGATGGAGCCGCATGATCCAGCCATCTGCCTGTCGGAAATGCTCTTTGGCGCTGCCAAAAATTAGCAAGACTATCTACCGATCAAGTAATGCCGGCTTTGGCTTTCATCATGCTTTGTTGTCCGGCAAACTCATGCCGGTTCGCCGCAACGGTGCCCGGGGGCGAGGGTATGTACTCCCGTTTCCCGTCCGTATTCATCTCGATCCCAGCGCATATTGCTCCTTGTTTCCATTCTTCTCCGTACCGCCTGCATCACGCCGGCGCCTGCACGGACAGCGCCATGAAAGCCGGTCGCATGGGGCACCATGACCTGGCGTCCTGGCCGGCGCTATCCGCACCGGCCAGGACAACGGATTATCAGGCCGCCCGCTTCAGCGCATCGCCGAGTATAGAGACGATCGTCTCGATCTCGGCGCGTTCGATGATCAGCGGCGGGGAGAGCGCGATGATATCGCCCGTTACGCGGATCAGCAGGCCCTTCTGGAAACAATCGACAAAGATGTCGTAGGCGCGCGTGCCGGGGGCGCCATCGCGCGGCGCGAGCTCGATGGCGCCAACGAGGCCGAGATTGCGGATATCGACCACATGCGGCAGGCCCTTCAGGGAATGCAGCGCCGTCTGCCAGTCATCCGCAAGCTCGCTTGCACGCGTCAGCAGGCCTTCCTCCTCGTAGATTTCCATGGTCGCGAGACCGGCGGCGCAGGCGACCGGATGCCCGGAATAGGTATAGCCGTGGAAGAGTTCGATCTGGTTTTCCGGGCCGGTCATGAGGCCATCATGGACCTTGCGGCTGGCGAAGACCGCGCCCATCGGGATCGTGCCGTTGGTGATGCCTTTCGCGGTCGTGACGAGATCGGGAACGACACCGAAATACTCCGTCGCAAACGGCGTACCGAGACGGCCGAAGCCGGTGATCACTTCATCGAAAATCAACAGGATGCCATACTTGTCGGCAATCGCCCGCAATCGCTCCAGATAGCCCTTCGGCGGCAGGATGACGCCGGCGGAGCCGGACATCGGCTCGACAATGACGGCGGCGATCGTTTCAGCACCATGCAGCGCGACCAGCCGCTCCAGATCTTCGGCAAGCTCGATACCATGGGCCGGAAGCCCCTTGCTGAAGGCATTGCGCTCGATGTCGAGCGTGTGGCGCATATGATCGGCGGGAATCTGCGGGAAGACGCGGCGGTTGTTGACGAGACCGCCGACGGAGATGCCGCCGAAGCCAACGCCGTGATAACCCTTTTCCCGGCCGATGATGCGGGTGCGCGTGCCCTGCCCGATCGCACGCTGATAGGCGATGGCGATTTTGAGCGCGGTGTCGACGGATTCAGAACCCGAGCCGGTGAAGAACACACGGTCGAGCCCGGCTTCCGGGCCACCCGGCGCATGTGCGGCGAGCTTTGCGGCAAAATCGAAGGCGATCGGATGACCCATCTGGAAAGTCGGGGCAAAGTCCATGGTGGAAAGCTGGCGTTCGACCGCCTGTGCGATCTTCTTGCGGCCATGGCCGGCGTTGACGCACCAGAGGCCCGCCGTCCCGTCGAGCACCTTGTTGCCGTCGACATCGGTGTAATACATGCCGTCGGCGGCGGCGAGCAGCCGGGGTGCTGCCTTGAACTGCCGGTTTGCCGTGAACGGCATCCAGAAATTGTCGAGAACTGGGGTATTGGGATGGGTGATCTTATCCATTGTCGCCTCCATTGCGCTGTCCCTGACATCAGCGATTTTCCTTTTCCGAACAAGTCCTTTTCTCATCCTCTTTAAGGCATTGATTTTGCTTCTTCGACATGAAATATTTTCGATATTTCGAACATCTGAAACCCGAGGCCCTGATGTCCGTCGATATCGGCAATCGCCTTCGTCATCTGCGCCTGGCGCGCAATCTTTCCCAGCGCGAACTCGCCAAGCGCGCCGGCGTGACCAATTCGACAATCTCTTTGATCGAATCCAATTCGGCCAATCCGTCCGTCGGCGCGCTGAAGCGTATTCTTGACGGCATCCCGATCGGGCTTGCCGAATTCTTCGCCTTCGAACCGCAGGCACCGAAGAAGGCCTTCTATGCAGCCGAGGAATTGGTCGAGATCGGCAAAGGCCCGATTTCCTATCGCCAGATCGGCGAAAATCTCTTCGGCCGCAGCCTGCAGATCCTGAAGGAGTGCTACCAGCCGGGCGCCGATACCGGCAAGGTGCCGCTGGTGCATGAAGGAGAGGAAGGCGGCATCGTCCTGTCCGGCCGCCTGGAGGTAACCGTTGACGATGAGCGGCGCATTCTCGGGCCGGGCGACGCCTATTACTTCGAAAGCCACCGGCCGCATCGCTTCCGCTGCGTCGGCCCGGTTGCTTGCGAGGTCATCAGCGCCTGCACGCCCCCAAGTTTTTAGATGCAGGGGCTGCACGATTGCCCGGAAGATATGACGACGCAAAAGGACCGGACCGCAAAAGGGGGTTCGCTCCTCGTAAACGGAACGCTTTCACGGCCGGTCCCGCAGTCCTGCAGGCCGTGCCCGCAAGAGGCGGCGCTTTTGGGCACGCATTGCGGCAATATATGGGCTGCCGATGAAGAATATGCGGCTGGATCGAACGCGGTATGCGTGCTGACGAAACCCGGCTTCGCACGGATCGACGGCAAAGGGTTTTCTCGCGCTCGTGCCGCGAAACCATCATCCAATGCTGCTATATGCTTGAAAAGGAGTGCACGCATCGCGGCCTTAACGCCGATGCGGCGGATGAGGCCGGTTTTTGCTGACATGAAAGTCACCATGGCCTGGCTGATCTGTCGATAGTCTGTCCCTGGAGGAGACCTGCATGAAAAAGGCACTGATCTCTGCGATTGCAATCTCGGCCGCCACGCTATCAATGAACAGCGAAGCCCAAGCATGGGGCGACCGCGGCCATTCGATCGTTGCCGAAATCGCATGGCGTCATCTGACCCCGTCTACCGCGGCAGCCGTTCAGGATCTGCTTGGCCCCATGTCCATGGCCTCGATCGCGAGCTGGGCCGACGATTACAAGAATACGCCGGAGGGGAAGGCCACCAAGCCGTGGCACTATGTTGATACCGAGGTCACGAAGGATCAGTATTCGTCCAGCGATTGCCCAAGCGCCGGATGCCTCGTGTCCGCGCTAAACGATCTTGCTGCTTCGGTGACGGACAAGACCCATGATGCCGCTACCCGCCGCAGGGATCTGCTGCTCCTCATCCATCTCGTCGGCGATTCGACGCAACCACTGCATTGCGGCGAAAGAAATCACGACGGCGGCGCCAATACCCTCCCCATCATTATGGAATTCACGGCCCCCGATCATAGCGCATTGCCTGTCGGAGCCGTCGCTTTGCATGCAGTCTGGGATGACTATCTGATCGGTGCGGCCGAATGGAGCTGGGGATCCTATGTCGAGCGGCTGGAAGACAAGATCGTTCCCGGCATCGCAACCCCGCCGACCGATGCCGGCTTTGCAATCGAGTGGATAAACGCGTGCCATGCCGTCACCAAACGGGTCTATGACCTGACACCGGCATCGGCCGCTGACGGGAAAATCCATGTCGGACCGACCTACCAGACGGCAGCCCATGACATCCTCGACACGCAACTTGCAACGGGCGGCCTGCGTCTCGCCGCGCTTTTGAACGCCAAGCTCTCACATTGAGCCTAAGCAAAGAATCAGGGGGCTACGAAGAGTGGCCTTCGGACGATGTCCCCTCAGGCGATAGCTTGGGCGGAACATTGCTGTTCTGCTCAGCACGATCGCGATGCAAGGCCGCGCGGGCGAGCAGCATGAAAGTGACTGGCGTCGTGACCGTTACGAAGACGCCGATCAGCAGCTCATGAATGACCAGCGACCGTGTCGAGATAGAAAAGAAGATCATCGAGGCGATCATAATCGCGCCGATACCGCCGCTCGTTCCCAATGTCGGCGCATGGATGCGCTCGTAGAACGTTCCAAGCTTCAGGAAGCCGATCGCGCCAACCAGGGTGAGAAAGGCACCGATGAGGAGCAGTCCGCCAACAGGGATGGCAGCCCATAAGGGCAAGTTTTCAAACGGCGTGCTCATTCGATCACCTCCCCGCGCATCAGGAATTTCGCAAGGGCAACGGTTGCGACAAAGCCGAGCATGCCGATGACGAGCGCCGCCTCGAAATAGACGACACGCCCGGTGCCGATGCCGAAGGTCAGAAGCAGCAGCATGGCGTTCACATAAAGTGTGTCGAGCGCGATGATGCGATCCTGCGCGCGCGGTCCGCGAAACATGCGAATGGAAGCAATCGCCATCGCCGCCACGATCATCAACTGCGCAGCCGCGACGGATATCTGGATGATCATGGCGCTCATGCGAATATCTCCATCAGCAGGTTTTCGTAGCGATTGGCGACCATGTCGCGCCATTGCGCCTCATTTTCGAGATCGAGGACATGCAGCAGCACGGTGTTGTCATTGGAATCGTATTCCAGCCATGCGGAGCCTGGCGTGCTCGTCAGAATGATCGCTAGCAGCGCAAGCGAGATCTGATCGCGCACTCTAAGCTCAAGGACAACGAAGCCCGGATTTGTCTTGCGGGAGCGACCTCTCAAAATAATCCAGGCGACTTCTAGATTCGATTTCGCGACGTCGAAAACAACCCGGAAAAACAGTTTGGGCAGCAGATACCACTTCCGCAACCGCGGCGTTTCGGGCCGCAACGATGCCATACCCCAGGAGGCGAAAACAGCGACGATAATGCCGAGAACAAGCTGGCCAAACGTGAAGCCGTTCAGCAACAGCCACATCAGGATCAAGCTCAGCGCGAGAAGCGGATAAGGCAGCATCACAAGCCTCCCGCCTTGCTTGCTTCAACTGCAGCAGTTGCAGATACAATCACCGCATTGCGGACAGCATCGACATAGATACCGGGATCGCTGAGCGTGCGGATGGTCGCATCCATGTACCGCATGACAGGACCGGCCCAGATGGTCAAGGCAAGCGTCAATGCAAGCAGACCCATGACAGGCAATATCTCGATGACAAGCACGCGCGGAACCGTGCCCTCAAGCGAACTCCAGAATGTGCGTATGCCGGCGCGCGTCATCGCAATCAGGGCGGCAATGCCCGAAAGGATGACGAGCAGGATCAGGGCCCAGACGGCGGCACTTGGCGGAATGCCGATCGCACCTGTTCCCATCATGGCCGACAGCATGGCGAACTTGGCGACGAAGCCGGAAAGCGGCGGCAGGCCGGCGAGCAGGATGCCGCAAGCTGCGAAACAGATGCCGAGCATCGCCATGGTGCCGGGCATGGCCTCGCCATCGCCTTCCGTCTGCTCCTTTTCCTCGGCATCGCCATAGGCCTCCATCGTGACGGCGAGGACGCTCGCGCCTGCATCCTGTCCGCGCTCCACCAGCTCGATTAGCATGAAGAAGGCGCTGATCGTCAGTGTCGAACTCACAAGATACATCAGCGCTCCGGACGAAATGGAGCCATCATTGATGCCGATCACCATCAGCAGCGTGCCCGATGAGACGAGCACCGAAAAACCGGCCAGGCGGCCAAGCGCCTGTGACGCCAGGACGCCGACCGTTCCGAAGATCAGCGTTGCCATGCCGCCGTAAAGAAGCACGGTCGCGCCGAAGCCGGCGGACGGGCCAGCGCTGAACAGGAGCATCGTCAGCCGCAGGATGACATAGATGCCGAGCTTGCTGAGAATCGCGAATACGCCCGCAACCGGCGCCGAAGCCGCGCTATAGGCCGTCGGCAACCAGAAGCAGAGCGGCCACATGCCGGCCTTGATGAGGAAGGCAATGCCGAGCACGCCGGCGCCCGCCTGCATCAGCATGCGGCGATCGGCCGACATTTCCGGGATGCGCACGGCCAGATCCGCCATGTTCAGCGTTCCCGCCGTGCCGTAGATCAGGCTGACGCCAATGAGGAAGAGCAGCGCGGCCGCGAGGTTGACGGCAATGTAATGCATGCCCGCCTTGACGCGGAGCGGGCCGGAACCGTGCAGCAGGAGGCCGTAGGACGCCGCCAGCATGATCTCGAAGAAGACGAAGAGGTTGAAGAGATCGCCCGTCAGGAATGCGCCGTTCACGCCCATCAGCAGCAGCTGGAACATGGTGTGAAAATGCGCGCCGACCGCATGCCAGCGCGCCAGTGAGAATATCAGCGCGGCAACCGCGACGATGGATGTCAGCAGCAGCATGAGTGCCGAAAGCCCATCGAGCACGAGCACGATGCCAAAGGGCGCGCTCCAGTTTCCGAGCAGATAGGCACGCTCCTGGCCTGTCGATCCGCCTTCCGCGCGGAAGAGCGCAAGCGCAATGGCCACGAGCAGGACCGTGGCGGACAAGCTGATGAGCGCCTTCAGCGTCCGCGAGCGCTCGTCGATGAACACGAGCAGCGCCCCGGCAATAAGCGGCACGAGGATCGGCGCGATGATGAGGTGGTGCGACCAGCCAGTCATTTCCGATCGCTCCTTCCATCGACATGGTCCGTGCCGGTCAAGCCGCGCGAGGCAAGCAGAACGACGAGAAACAGAGCCGTCGTCGCAAAACCGATGACGATCGCCGTCAATACCAGAGCTTGCGGCACGGGGTCCGCCAGCGCATGCGTCGCGGTGCCGTCGCCGAGCAGCGGCGGCACATTCATCTTCACGCCGCCGACGCCGAAGATGAAGAGATTGACGGCATAGGACAGCAGCGACAGCCCGATGATGACCTGATAGGTGCGCGGACGCAGGATCAGCCAGACACCGCAGGCCGTCATCACACCGATCGCGATGGACAAGATGAGTTCCATCAATCCCCCTTTGCCTTGTCGGCATCGAGCGCGCGCAGGCGGTTGATGCGCAGCGACTGGTGCGCAAGGGCCACGAGGATCAGGACCGTGGAACCGACGACCAGCAGGAAGACGCCGAGATCGAAGAGCAGTGCGCTTGCGGCCGGCACCTTGCCGATCAACGGCACGTCCAGATACTGGAAATGCGACGTGAGGAAGGGATAGCCGAAGAACCAGGCACCGATGCCGGTCGCGGTTGCGATCAGAAGCCCGGCTCCCATCCATCGCAGCGGCAGGATGCGGATGCGATCCTCGGCCCAGCGCGTGCCGCCGGCCAGATATTGCAGCAGGAAGCCGATCGAGAGCGTCAAGCCGGCCGAGAAGCCGCCGCCCGGAGCATCGTGTCCGCGCATGAAAATATAGACGGACAGCGCGATCACGAAGGGGAACATCCATTGCATGATCACGGAGGGCACGAGCAGATAGTCGCGCACCGTGTCGCCGGCCGAACGCTCCGGCCGTTCCTCGTCGAAACGGTTCTGGATCTGCTGCTGCTCCGGCATCTCCATGCTGTCAGGCGCCGGGCGGAAACGACGCAGCAATGCGTAGACGGTCAAAGCGACGACGCCGAGGACGGCGATTTCGCCCAGAGTATCGAAGCCGCGGAAGTCGACCAGGATCACATTGACGACGTTGCGCCCGCCGCCCTTCGAATAGGCGTTTTCGAGGAAATAATTCGCGATGGCGTCAGGCACCGGCATGGTCATGACGGCATAGGAGACGAACATCATACCGACGCCGCAGACGACGGCCAGCGCCAGGTCGCGGAAGCGGCGGAAACGGGCCCGCAGATCAACGGTCTCATCGATCCCTTCCGTCCGCTTCGGCAGCCAGCGTAAGCCTAGCAGGATGAGAACCGTCGTGACGATTTCGACGAGAAGCTGCGTGATGGCAAGATCAGGCGCGGAAAGCCAAATGAACGTCATGCAGACGATCAGGCCGACGCCGCCCAGCATCACGAGCGCGACAAGCCGGTGATATTTGGCAAAGAAGGCGGTGCCGATCGCAAGGCAGATGCCGATCGCCCAGACGGAGGCAAAGACCGGATCGGCGCCCGAAAAGGCAAAATGCTTCGCCTCGAAGCCCGACAGATAAAGCGGCAGCAGGCCGGCCGCAAAGCCTGTCACCACCACCCAGCGAAGCTGCGGCTGCAGCTTGCGCGTGCCGATCCGCTTTTCGGCCGTTCTCGCCCAATGCCAGGAAACCTCCACCAGCACGCGCTCGAAGATGCGCTGCCCCTTCAGGCGGCGGAAAATGGGCGGCCCGTCGTCGCATCGCGACAGGTAATCCTTGAACACGAAGTAGAAGGCCGCTCCGCCGACCAATGCGATGATGCTCATGATGAGTGGCAGATTGAAACCGTGCCAGAGCGAGAGGCTGTATTGCGGCGTATCGGCATTCAGAACGCTGATGACGGCCGCCTGCAGGAAGGGCGCGACCGAAAGCGCCGGAACGATGCCGACGACGAGGCAAACCACGACCAGGAGCTCGATCGGGAAGCGCATCCAGCGCGGCGGCTCATGCGGCTTGGCGATCGGCAGGTCGGTCGGCGCCTGCCCGAAGAAGACGGTCTGAATGAAGCGCAGCGAATAGGCGACGCTGAAGGCGCTTGCAAGCGTCGCCACATAGGGAAGCATGCGATCGAGAATGGAATCGGCATGGGTCTCAATGGCCTCGGCAAAGAACATTTCCTTCGACAGGAAGCCGTTGAGCAACGGAACGCCGGCCATGGCGGCACTCGCGACGATCGCGAGCGATCCGGTGAACGGCAGGTAGCGGAACAAGCCGCTGAGCCGACGCATGTCGCGCGTGCCCGTCTCGTGATCGATGATGCCGGCGGCCATGAACAGCGATGCCTTGAACGTCGCATGGTTCAGCATGTGGAAGATGGCAGCGACGGTGGCAAGCGGGCTGCCGAGACTGAGCAAGGTCGTAATGAGGCCGAGATGGCTGATCGTCGAATAGGCGAGCAGCCCCTTGAGGTCCTGCTGGAACATCGCGAAATAGGCGCCTAGCAGAAGCGTTATGATCCCGCATGCGCCGACGATGTAAAACCACTCGTTCGTACCGGCCAGAACCGGCCAGAAGCGCGCCAGCAGGAAGACGCCGGCCTTTACCAGCGTGGCGGAATGCAGGTAGGCCGAAACAGGCGTCGGCGCCGCCATGGCATTCGGAAGCCAGAAATGGAATGGGAACTGCGCGCTCTTCGTCAGCGCTCCCAGCAGGATCAGCACCAGTGCCGGCAAATAGAGCGGGTGGTTGCGGATAATATCGCCCGAGGCAAGGATCTTGTCCAGATCGTAACTGCCGACGATATGGCCAATCAGGATCAGTCCGATCAGCAGGCAGAAGCCCCCTATCCCGGTAATCGTCAGCGCCATGCGCGCGCCGTCACGGGCGGCGGCGCTATTGTGCCAATAGCTGATCAGCAGGAAGGAAAAGATGCTCGTCAGCTCCCAGAATATCGAGAGCAAAATGACATTGCCCGACAGCACGATGCCGAGCATCGCCCCCATGAAGGCGAGCAGGAAAGAGAAGAAGCGAGGAACCGAATCCTCTTCCGACATGTAGTAGCGGGCGTAGACGATGACGAGAAAACCGATCGCCGTAATGACGACCGAGAAGAGCCAGGCGAAACCATCCAGCCTGAGGCTGAAATCGACCCCCAGCTGCGGCAGCCACTCGATGCTGTATCGCACCACGCCGCCATCCTTGACGGCGGGATAGAAGCCCACTGAAATCAGCAGCGCCAGAAATGTGACCGCTCCGGCGATCGAGGCCGGACCGCGCCGCGACTGCGTGCGCAACAGGCAGACGGAAAGAAGACTTCCGATAAACGGCAGAGCCAAAAGTGCTAGAATGAAAACTGGCCCGCCGGTTATCCCAAAACGTCGTTCCTTCGCTTGGCCGGATAACGTCAGACTGCTACGGCAGCAAAACCCCTGGAAATCCGGTGGATTATGTCCTATATGATAGATATTGCCCAATATGGGCAGCTTTAAACCCTGCGTCAAGGTTAAGATGGCGATGATTTTGACACCAGCGCTCTGCCGGGCGGCCCGCGGCTTTCTCGATTGGACGCAAATGGACCTTGCGGACCGCTCTGGCGTGTCGCGCAGCACGATCCGCGACTATGAAGGTAATCGCCACAGCCTGCATCGGGCAACGGAAGCGCAGCTGCGGTTGGCGCTCGAGACGGGAGGCATCGCCTTCTTCCGGATCGAAGGACACGAGATCGGCATCTGTACCAAGGCTCCCGCCACAGAGGCACCTGCGCCGACGCATACCGAAAGCTGCGAGATCCTGACCGCCTCCGGCGAGCGCGGCCAGACGTCCCCTCCGAAGGCAGGACAATAGCGCCTGCCGCAGGGGCGAACATAGTTTTCGTCCGCAAGGAAGACATGAAGACGTCCGTGAGGCGCGCTGGACGAAAATGGCTGACGAGTTGCGGTTAGGAGTTCAGCGCGCTGTTGAGATCATGTAGCCCGACCATCGGCATCATGGGATCCGATTTCTATTCGGCATGTGCCCCCTGGGCCTGGCTGAGCCTTATTGCGAGCATTTGTCGCCCTGTTTCAAGGATGACGGACGGCCAGATGCTGCCGGATTCTACGGGCCGGCGCCGAAAAAAGCCAGCCGGGTAAGCTCCGTATAGTGCGATTCGGACACCATCAGAGCGACGAAGACAAGCACCAGGACTGGCGGAACCAGGATGGCGTAGATCAACGCCAGCCGTTCCCAGGCCATGTGCATAAAAATGGCGACGATCAGCCCCGCCTTCAGGATCATGAACAGAAGGATCAGGGACCATCGGAGATAGCCCTGGATGCCGAGAAAGTCGACGAGGTAAGAGAAGGTGCTGAGGACGAAAAGCAGCCCCCAAACCACCATGTAGAGTTTTATCGGATGCTGCTGCCCGGAATGTGCCTGCGCCTGTGCCATGTGCCATCCTCACCACAGATAGAAGAATGCAAAGATGAATACCCAGACCAGATCGACGAAGTGCCAGTATAATCCCATGATCTCGACGATCTCATAATTGCCCTTGCGGCTGGTGAAAAACCCCCGCCTTTCCTGGTCGAAGTCTCCCCGCCACACCTTGCGTGCCATGATCAGCAGAAAAAGGACCCCGATCGAGACGTGGGTGCCGTGAAAGCCCGTGATCATGAAGAAGGACGAACCGAACTGCGCCGCTCCCCAGGGGTTTCCCCAGGGACGGACTCCTTCGGTGATCAGTTTGGTCCATTCGAATGCCTGCATGCCGACGAATGTCGCGCCGAGAGCCGCCGTCGCCAACATCAGCGCGGCGGTCTTGCGGCGATCATGGCGGTATCCGAAGTTGACGGCCATGGCCATCGTCCCGCTGCTGCTGATGAGGACGAAAGTCATGATGGCGATCAGGATCAGCGGGATTTCCTGGCCCCCGATCCTAAGCGCGAAGACCTCGCTGGGATTGGGCCAGGCGACGGTGGTCGACATGCGCGCCGTCATATAGGCCAGCAGAAAACAGCCGAAAATGAAGGTGTCGCTCAAGAGGAAGATCCACATCATCGCCTTGCCCCAGGAGACGTTCTTGAACGCCCGCTGGTCCGACGACAGATCAGCCGCGACGCCGCGCAGTCCTGCGGGCCGCAGAAGTGGTTCGTTTGCCGGTCTTTCTATGGTTTCGGTCATCATCGAAGCTCCTCAGGTGACCAATTGACGGCAGAGATCGACGAAACTGTTTGCCCAGCCGGCGAAGAGCGCAAAAAGGATCAGCCAGACAACGAGCATGAAATGCCAGTAGATGGCGCAGAGATCCACGCTCAGGCGAACTCTCGCCCGAGCGTTATTGTTCCGGGCGCGGAATGTCGTCCGTCCCAGCACGAGAAGCCCGCCCAGGATGTGCAGGCCGTGCAGTCCGGTGATCATGTAGAAGAAGCTGTTGGATGGATTGTCGGCGAGCACATAGCCTGCCGCAACCAGTTGCCGCCACGCCAAAACCTGCCCGACAAGGAAGAGAACGCCCAACGCAAACGCCACTGCAAGAGCTGTGTTCAGCATCTCGCTGTGGTTTAGACGGGCTTCGGTTTTCGCCCATTGCAGCGCGACGCTGCTGGCGGCAAGGGCGGCCGTATTCACCCAAAGCAGGCGTGGGATCGGAATGCTCCACCAGTCGGTGCCGCTGAGGCGGGTGAGATAGGCGCTGATGAGGAGCGTGAACAAGGCGCCGACGACGGCGAGAAAGATGCCGAGACCAACTTTCGCCGTGGTGGCCGACGATCCCCGCATGTCAGGCGCATCGCCTGCAAGGCTTGTTTCCAGCCAGGGTTTCGAGGTCAACCGCTGCCTCGTCATCCACCAGGCGATGATGCCGGCGATCCCTGCCATGAAGATCAGAATGGCGCTCATGACAGCGCCCTTTCGGATGGCCCGCTGGAGGCCGGCTGGTTTTGCGGCAGGAAGTCCTGATCCGCTCCGGGGACACTGTAATCATATGCCCAGCGGTAGACGATCGGCAGCTCCTTGCCCCAATTTCCATGAACAGGCGGCGTTTGCGGCGTCTGCCATTCCAATGTCGTCGCCCGCCAGGGATTGCCGCCCGCTGGCCTGCCCCAGCGGAGGCTCCAGGCGAGATTGAACAGGAACAGGAGCTGAGCGGCGCCAACGACCAGCGCGGCGACAGTGATGAACATGTTCAGCGTATGCGCCGACGGCGGAATGAAGGCCGTTTCGCCAAGCTCGTAGTAGCGGCGCGGCACGCCTATCAGGCCGAGATAGTGCATCGGGAAGAAGATCGCATAGGCGCCGAGAAAGGTGATCCAGAAGTGGATATGGCCCATCGTCACGTTCAGCATGCGCCCCGTGACTTTCGGATACCAATGGTGGATCGCGCCGAAGATCACCAGGATCGGCGCGACCCCCATCACCATGTGGAAATGGGCAACGACGAACATGGTATCGGACAGCGGTACGTCGACGACGACATTGCCGAGAAAGAGGCCGGTCAGCCCGCCATTGATGAAGGTGACGATGAAGGCTAGAGCAAACAGCATCGGCAATGTCAGATGGATATCGCCACGCCAGAGCGTCAGCACCCAGTTGTAGACCTTGATCGCTGTCGGGATGGCAATGATCAACGTCGTGGTCGCGAAAAAGAAGCCGAAGTTCGGGTTCATGCCGCTAACATACATATGATGCGCCCATACGATGAAGCTCAGCGCGGCTATGATGACGATCGCCCAGACCATCATCCGGTAGCCGAAGATGTTCTTGCGCGCATGGGTGCTGATCAGATCCGAGACGATGCCAAAGGCCGGAAGTGCGACGATATAGACCTCCGGATGGCCGAAGAACCAGAACAGATGCTGGAACAGGATGGGGCTGCCGCCCCCTTGCTGCAACTGTTGGCCCATCTCGACGATGGCGGGCATGAAGAAACTCGTGCCGAGCAACCGGTCGAACAGCATCATGACCGCGGCGACGAAGAGTGCCGGGAAGGCAAGCAGCGCCATGACGGTCGCGGTGAATATGCCCCATACCGTCAGGGGCATGCGCATCAGCGTCATGCCGCGGGCGCGTCCCTGCAGCACCGTGACGACGTAATTCAGGCCACCCATCGTGAAGCCGATGATGAACAGGATCAGCGATGACAGCATCAGGATGATACCCCAGTCGCGCCCTCCCGGCGTCCCCGACAGAAGTGCCTGCGGTGGATACAACGTCCAGCCGGCGCCCGTCGGCCCACCGGGCGCGAAGAAGCCGACGACCAGCACGATGACCGCGAGCAGGTAGAGCCAGTAACTCAGCATGTTCGCATAGGGAAACACCATATCCCGGGCGCCGAGCATCAAGGGGATCAAATAATTGCCGAAGCCGCCGAGGAACAGCGCCGTCAGCAGGTAGATCACCATGATCATGCCGTGCATCGTGATGAACTGATAATAGTGCTCGGCGTCGATGAAAGAAAAGTAACCTGGAAACCCGAGCTGCAGGCGCATCAGCCAGGACAGCACCAGCGCCACCATGCCGATCGAGATGGCGGTCAGGGAATATTGAATGGCGATGACCTTGGCATCCTGGCTGAAGACATATCGCATCCACCAGCTTTTCGGGTGATAAAGCTCTACATCCTCGACTTCGGCGGGTTGGATGACCTGCTCGGTGCCGGATTCGATGTCGACCATATTCCTTTCTCCCTCTTCCCTCCGATGCGGCCTTCTCCCTTAGCTGCGCATGGCACTTACTTTTCCGCCGACGCCAGCGATTTCGAGAACGTCGGTTGTTGCTGCAGCCAGGCTTGATAGGCAGTCTCGGTATCGACGATGACGGTACCGCGCATCTGCGGATGACCAACGCCGCATAATTCCGCACACAGAACTTCGAAGGTTCCCGTCCGCGTCGGCGTGAACCAATAATAGGTCACCGTGCCGGGAATCATGTCCATCTTGGCCCGGAATTCCGGTACGTAGAAATCGTGCAGGACGTCGATCGACCGCAGAAGCATCTTGACCGGCTTGCCGGCGGGTATATGCAGTTCGCCACCTTCGACGATCACGTCGTCCAATCCCGCAGGATCGTTCTTTTTCAAGCCGAGTGGATTATCCGGGGTCACATCGCGCGTATCCGCCCGACCGAGCCGTCCGTCCGCTCCCGGCAGCCGGAAACTCCATTGCCATTGCTGAGCGACGACCTCGACCTGGCTGGCATCGGGAGGCACCGTAACGAACTGCTTCCACACGAATAGGCCCGGAGCGAGCATTGCAGCCACACCGATTGCGGTTCCGCCGGCGAGCCACCATTCCAGCCGCTTATTTTCGGGCTGGTACGCCGCCTGGTTTCCAGGGCGATGCCTGAAGCGGAAGACGCAATAGGCGATGAACAACACGACGACCGTGAAAACCACGCCGGTGATCCAGAACGTGATGGTGATCGTGTTGTCGATGTAGCTCCAGTTCGAGGCGATCGGCGTCCACCACCACGGGCTCAGCAGATGGAACGCGATCGATCCCACCACCAGCAGAACGAGAATCAATACGACAGCCATCGTCTCCTCCCTGACCCGGCCGCAAGCGTTTCCACAATCCCATCGCGAAACGTTTTAGTACTATCTCATGAACGAGTCAGGCGGGCAATTGCAGCAACGGCAGTTCATCCCGGCAAGCCACGGGACATATCGGCACCGCCTGATCGCTGCGCCGAACCCCGCCGATCCGACCGGCGACTTTAAGAAACAACTCGTCCATATCAGGCATCTCCCTATTTGGAGTATTGCTTCAGATAGGCGATCAGATTGGTAATCTCGGTATCGTCCTTCAGCCCGACAAAGGTCATTTTCGTGCCCTTCACCTTCGCCTTGGGGTCATGCAAATAGTCGCGGAGTGTCGTCTCGCTCCACACCAGGCCGCCCTTGCCCGCTTCCTGCATCGCCGGCGAATAGGCAAAATTCGGGTGTGTTCCGGCCGTTCTACCGAACAGACCATTCAACGAGGGGCCGATCTTGTTCTGGTCCGTTTCGGCTATATGGCAGATGGCGCATTTCTTGAAAACGGTGGCTCCCGCCGTGACGTCACCTTCCTGTGCAAGCGCGACAAGCGGTAAAGCAACGGCAGGAAGCAGACAGATCGGAAGAAAACGGTAAGACATGGCAATCCTCATTCTCTCCATCGCTATTCAAATCTACACGTCGAACCGCAACCGGTGATCATAGATTTATCAAATCTTGTTGCCTTTGTCGCCTATTCCTTAAATTAGATAATCGTCTTTCCTTGCGCCGGAGTAATCGGCGATTTTCGACGCGGACATCTTGAAGATGATGCCCGCCTATGGTGGTGAAGTCTTGCCCATCGAGCGTCGCGTTGTCGGCTCTTGACATCGGCTTACGGGGTCTGCACCGCTAGCATTGGTTCATATCAATGCTGCCCGATGCTCACAAGCCATTCTCGATCCGCACTCTCGCTGAAGATCGAAGCGGTATCCGTTCCGAAGCTTAAACTGACGCCAGTTGCACAGTCGTTAGATGCCGCCGCTTTACGCGGCGGATCTCATCGATATCAGGCTCGTCTCCGCACCTAAGCGTGGGCGTGGGGATGATGAACGTCCCAGACTACCCATAGTGACGCGGCCGCAATGAGCATGCCTAGGACGATATCCGTCCACATCGCGCTTACATTGGTGGCAAAGCCGAGCAGCCAGGGAGATGCAATCAACCATAGACCGAGTACCAGATTGGCCCATTCCTCCCATTCGGCAAATACTGAAAGCGTCGCAATCGCAAACGCGCCCAACAGGACGGCGACTATCCATGCGTTCCAGCTTGGCATTACCTCAGCCGTGAAGCCGAAGATCCACGGAGAGACAAACAGACACGCAGCCAGGAGCAGACTCACCCACTCCAGCGTTCTTTTTCTTTCCATCAGAGTGATTGCCATAACAACCTCCTCACAACAAGAAGCCCAATGACGGCTACATCCAGCGTGAACTCCACGCATAAGTATATAGGTAGCTACTATAGTTCCTGTTTCAAGATATTGCACGGCTGATACTTCCATTTCATGTTCGAAACCTCAGCAGCAATGGATAGTTTACCCACCTCCATCGCATTTCATATGGTTCGCTATAGCCGACAGACAAAAATGCATGCTTCGGATTGGAACCAAGCCCGAAAGGCGGCGTGAGGTTGACGCCGCACGGTCCCGCAATCGGTCTCCATACTATGCACGGCGGGCAGTGCATGCAGGGAGTAGCGCCGAAACAAAAAAGGGCTTGACCTCAACTTATATTGAGGTTGCAGCATGCCGTCGCGCCGGAGGTTCGAGATGTTGAAAATATTGCGAGATGAGGATTTGGACAGTGTCGCGCTCATGCCGGTCGCTCTCGGGGCATTGGAAGCGGCCTTCCTCGCCAAAGCATCCGGCAATATTGTTTGTCCTCCTCGGCATCATGTCTCATTTCCCGGCTGCGGCGAGCTGGTGTTTACGGTCGGCGGTATACTTGGGGAAAGGCCACTTGCGGGCTTTCGCGTGTATGAAACGTTCAATGGGCTCGAACATTCGCAGATCGTTGCCGTCTGGTCCGCGGATGATGCAAAACTTAAAGGGGTCATCCTGGGCGAACGGCTCGGCCAGATCAGAACGGGGGCGATCGGCGGCGTGGCCATACGCCATCTCAGCAATCCAAACGCCAAAACCGTCGGCGTTCTCGGCAGCGGTGCCCAGGCCCGGACGCAATTGATTGCCGCTGTTGCCGTTCGAGACATAGTCAGTGCCCGCGTCTTCAGTCGCGACGAGAAAAACCGCACGGCTTTCGCCGAGGAAATGCAACGCGAATTGGGCATAGAAATAGAACCTGCCGACAGCGTTGCGGAAACCGTGGCGTATGCCGATATCGTACTCTGTGCAACGGCCAGCAATGTGCCCGTGCTCCACGCTGCAGATTTGAAGGCGGGAGCACACATCAATACGGTCGGTCCGAAAACATTGCAGGGACACGAGCTCGGACTGGACATAGCCGACGCCGCGCATGTGATCGTCACCGACTCCCTCGAACAAACACGGGCCTACGCCTCCCCTTTTTTCCTTGCCGGATCGCCGCACGAAACCCGCATGCGGGAACTCACCGATATTGTCGCAAACAATGCGCGGGGCCGGACATTGCCGTCCGACACGACACTTTTTTGTTCGGTTGGCCTGGCAGGAACGGAGGTAGCCGTCGCGTCAGCCATATTCGACATGCTGTGAGAATGGCCCAGGCGCCGCCGAAATCCACGAATATAGGCTTACTGCCCTTCCTTATCGTCGTCAGGGGTCACGTTGCTAAAACCGCTAACGCACTGACGCAAATTGGCTTATCGTAAATATACAATGAATGATTGCGTTGCCCATAATGCAACTTTATGTTTTTCCAACTTTACACGGCTATATTATCGACCATTAGAGATTTATCATAATAATTCATAACATCTATTCCGACTACAACAAAATACAAAGCGATATTATTTGCCGCTTGACTGATGGATTTACTGATTTGAAATGAAATCATGAGAAGAAATACCATACTATATGGGAAGCCGGGGTGTGGGCGGATGAATCCGCGCCCGAAAACTTCCGGAATGACGGACTGATCGATCAGTTCCTATCCGGCGCAACGTTCCCTTGATTGAGGTCGTCACTGGCACTCGTCCGTCCTGACGAGGCTTGAGATCTTTGGGGAGAACCTTAATGGCGCGCGTGATGAAATTCGGTATTGTTGCTCGTTTGGTAGCAGGATTTTGCTTTCTGCTTATCCTGATGATTGGTCTTACGCTCTATTCAATCAGTCAGGTAGAGACCATTGATCGTAACCTAGGGGTGATCAACGACACCAACAGCGTGAAGCAACGCTATGCGATCAACTATAGGGGCAGTGTTCACGATAGAGCCATTGCAATCCGCGACGTGACACTGGTCACATCCGCGGACGAGCGTCAGGCCGCAGAGAAGCTGATCGGGACCCTCGCGGCGACCTATGCGGAAAACGAGAAAAAGATGGCGGACATGGTCGCATCGCCAACCGGTGCGACGGCACAGGAAAGAGCCATCCTCGATGAAATCGCCGGGGTTCAAGCCAAAACCAATCCGTTGGTGGCGGAGATCATCGCACATCAGGAAAAGGGTGACGGCGAAGCAGCTCGCAAGCTTCTTCTCGAACAGGCCCGGCCTCAGTTCGTCGCTTGGCTGAAAGCAATCAACAAGTTCATCGACTACCAGGAAGCCTTGAACAAATCCATCGGCGGCGAGGTTCGAGATGCTGCCGGCGGCTTCAAATCGCTTGCGTTGAGTGCGCTTGCGGTTGCGATCCTCTTGGCCACCATGGCTGCCGCCTTGACCGCCCGCTCCATTACCGGACCATTGGCCAAACTCCAGACATCGTTGAAGTCGATGGCCGAAGGAAACATGGCTGGTGATCGCACCTTGGAAAGACGTGGGGACGAAATCGGCATGCTGGCCCGAGCGGTTGCCGCGCTCCGTGATGCGATTTCAGCCAAAGCGGCACGCGATGCGGATACCGAGGCGAAACGAGCCATCGAAGAGCGAGAGAGGCTCGAGACGGAAGCCGCGGAGCGCGACGCGCTGGCTGAGCAAACCAATACAGCCGTCGCTCAATTGGCCGAAGCCCTTCGAGAATTGGCAGATGGCGATCTTACCCGCCAGATTACCAGTCCCTTCATTCCGTCGCTGGACCAGTTGCGGGTCGATTTCAACCACGCCGTGGAGAAGCTGCGATTAACGCTGCAGAAAGTCGCCGAGAATGCCAGCGCAATCGCATCGGGGGCGCAGGAAATTCGTTCGGCATCCGACGATCTTGCCAAGCGCACTGAGCAGCAAGCTGCTTCGGTGGAAGAGACGGCGGCGGCGCTGGAGGAAATCACCATAACGGTCTCTGGATCCAGTGCCCGTGCACAGGAGGCCGGCCATCTCGTGCGCAGGACCAAAGAAAATGCCGAACATTCCGGACGTGTCGTACGCAGTGCCGTCGAAGCCATGGATAAAATCGAGGCGTCTGCCACCGAGATTGGCAATATCATCGGCGTCATCGATGAAATCGCCTTCCAGACCAATCTCCTCGCCTTGAATGCTGGCGTCGAAGCCGCACGCGCCGGCGAGGCCGGCAAGGGCTTTGCGGTCGTGGCGCAGGAAGTACGCGAACTCGCTCAGCGGTCTGCGAAGGCAGCAAAAGAGATCAAGGATCTAATCAACACTTCAAATAGCCATGTGAGAAACGGCGTATCGCTGGTTGGCGAGACCGGCAAGGCGTTGGAAGAGATCGTTGTCCAGGTTCAACAGGTCGATGGCAACGTCGGGGCCATCGTTGAAGCCTCCAGGGAACAGGCAACAGGCCTGAAGGAAATCAACACCTCCGTAAACACCATGGACCAGGGCACCCAGCAAAACGCCGCGATGGTCGAGCAAGCCACCGCCGCAGCTCATAGTCTCGCATCGGAATCCGACGCTCTGTTCCAACTGCTATCGCAGTTTAAAATAGGCAATCAAACTCAAGCCCGTTCCGACAGACGCGGTCTGATTTCAGCTGCCAGCTCGGCATCCAAAGCCTTGGCGTCACCGGCAAGGCAGCTTACGGCAAAACTGGCGACAGCACTGCGCGGCAAGACCGCCGCATCGGCGGGATCGTGGGAGGAATTTTGATGATGTTGCCTACACGGCCGGATTGCGATTGTAGATCCTTCAACCTTCGAGATCGTCTGCATCATTGATGCTTAGCTGCCGCCCCATGCCGGTACCGCGACTTCGCGATACCGGCAATCCTGCTGGATATTTTCGGTGGCCGCAATCGAATGGGGCGCAATCATCCTCTCACGCTCAAACAGGTCTGAACGCAAAAATCCGATCAGGCTGTCAATGGCGCTTGCTCGATCGATTGCGGCTCACCGATCTCCACCGCATGGCCATCGGGATCATAAAAGCAGAACACCCGCTGCCCCCATTTCTGCCGTTCGACGGGATGGATGAGATCGACATGCGGGGCTATTTTCGCAAAAGCCGCATCCACATCGTCATATTCGAAATAGAGAAGCATATTTCGGCGTCCATACCGCTCTGACGTTTCGGCGACTTGCTTCCAGACCGTTTGCTCCAGCGCTTTTCCGTCATGAATTGCAAAGCCGGTTTCAAAGAGCACGAAACTCCCGAAGTCGTTCAAGATCTTGAGACCCAGCAGGCCGCTGCAGAAGATCTTCGAGCGAGCGATGTCGCCGACGAACGGAATGGGATTTACGAAACGCATCGTCAAAGCCGGCTTTGTGGAGAGGATAAAGCAAGAGAGAAACAATCTTCAAACGATTGCAATACATCTCAGGGCAAATGTCGATAATTCCGACCACCGATTCCATTTCACCTGCAACCGGAGGGCCGATCCATGACAGAAACCCAGCGAACCATGATCGTCATGGATTCGGGAGAATCCCGCTTCCAGCTGCGCGCAGGCGCCTTGATCCGCTCGAGCGGTCATATCCTCATCCACCGCGCGCTTGGAGACACTTTCTGGTCCCTACCCGGCGGCCGGGTCGAGTTTCACGAGGCAGGCGCCGAGACGCTTGCCCGCGAGATCGAAGAGGAAATCGGCTGCAAGGCAACCGTCGGCCCCCTGCGCTTCATCATCGAAAACTTCTTCGAACTTTCCGGTCGGCGCGTTCACGAGGTCGGCTTTTACTATGAGGCGGAACTCTCGCAGCCGCTTCCATTTCACGAAACGGAAGTCGCGCATCGGGTGATGGACGGTAGCGCCGACCTCGAATTTCGCTGGGCACCGTCCACGCGAGCCGGGCTCGACCAATATGAGCTGGTGCCGCCGACCCTGCGCGATCTCGTCGAGACTACTCCGACCGGCATTCGACATTTCGTACGCCGGCGCGCTGTCTGAACGACAGCCTCAATTCTTCCCTTCTGTTGCGCTGCGACACCTAATCATCTGGTTGACAATTTTAGAAGAGGTGCGCTCGCCGGAAGATTAGGTATTGACCTAAGTGTCAGAGCCTCTATAGTTAGGTACATGCCTAACAAAAGCCTGCCCATCGAAAGCACCTTCAGCGCGCTCTCCGATCCAACGCGACGAGCGGTGGTTCAAATTCTGAGCCGTGCGCCTGCAACAGTCTCTCAACTGGCCGGTTCCTTCGCCATGGCACTGCCGTCGTTCACTCAGCATCTCGGCATTCTGGAAAAGGCTGGCCTCATCGTTTCGAGAAGGGAGGGGCGGACGCGTATCTGTTCGCTCAATCCAAAGGCCCTGCAGGATGCGGAGGACTGGTTGGCGTCCTATCGGCGTCAATGGGAAGAACGCTTTGACCGCTTCGAGGTGCACCTGGAAAACATGAAGACAGAGAAAGGGAAATCGAATGAATGATCACGCCAAGAACAACATCTCGGACTGGGCTTCCTGGCCTTTGGAAAGGGAGGTCGTCATTGCCCGTGTCGTTGATGCGGACAGAGAAACGGCGTTTCTCGCATGGACCGATCCATCGCAGATCGTGAAGTGGTTCGGACCCGATGGGTTTCGCATCGAAACGCATGAGATCGACATCCGCGCGGGCGGCTTGTGGCGATTTGACATGGTCGCTCCGGACGGCACTCGCTTCTCCAATCGCATGGAGTTTCTGCGGATCGAAGCACCAAAACTGATCGAAGCCAGTCACGGCACGGACGCCGATAACGACCCGGACCGCTTCCGCATGCTGGTTACCTTCGACGAACAGGATAATGGTAAAACCGTCGTCACCCTGCGCCAGATGCACCCGACACCCGAGCGCCGCGCCGTCGTCATTGGATTCGGTGCAGTTCAATACGGCGCCCAGACGTTGGACAAACTTGCAAATCACCTCACGGAGAAATCCAGCGTTTCGAATGCCAGGAACTGACCACCAGGAATGCCGAGGCCATAGACGAAGTCCGCGTTTGTCTCGTTCCTATCGAGGTTGGCCGCTGTTCCTGCGAGCAGGACTCACAGAAACAGCAGCCGCAAAAACCCATTCCAACAGATCTGCGATCTTTGAGATTATCTTCTTTGCCTTCGCGCCCGATGGATTCTAGCTTCGACCTGAATGACGAAGTTGCCATCTGGAAAGACAGCAACAAGATCACCTTGAAAGAGGAGCAACCGTTGACCCTTCACACCACGCCGTCAGGCGTCGACGCCTCGTTGCCGACGCTCGACCTGTCGCGCTTCCGTGCCTCGCCTTCGGAACGCCAGGCATTCGTTGCGGAGCTTCGCGCTGTGCTCTACAACCACGGCTTCTTCTATCTGACGGGCCATGGCGTCGATCCGAAGCTGATCGAAAATGTCGTTGCCACCGCGAAGCGCTTCTTCGTGCTGCCGCTCGAAGAAAAGCTCAAGATCGAGATGGTGAAGTCGCCGCATTTCCGAGGCTACAATCGGGCTGGACAGGAACGCACCCGCGGCGAACAGGACTGGCGCGAGCAGCTCGACATTAACACCGAGAGCGCTCCCTTCGAGATCGGCCCGGGCACGCCGGCCTGGCGGCGGCTGCAGGGGCCGAACCAGTGGCCGGAGGCGCTGCCGGAGCTCAAACCCCTTTTGCTCGCCTATCAGGCGGAGGTGACGCGGATCGGCATTGATGTGCTGCAGGCGATCGCCGCAGCTCTCGGCCAGCCGGAAAACGTCTTTGCCGACATTTATGAGCCGCAGCCCTCACAGCTTCTGAAGATCATCCGCTATCCGGGCCGCGATGTCGCCGAAACGGATCAGGGCGTCGGCGCCCACAAGGACGGCGGCTTCGTGACCGTGCTGCTGCAGGATACGACACCCGGCCTGCGCGTGCGCACGGAAGACGGCGTCTGGATCGATGCGCCGCCTGTTCCCGGTACCTTCGTCATCAACACCGGCGAATTGCTGGAACTTGCAACGAATGGTTTCGTACGCGCCGACGTGCATGATGTCATCGCACCGCCTGCAGGCGTCGAACGCTTCTCCGTCGCGTTCTTCCTGGGCTCCCGGCCGGACGCCACGATCCCCCTCATCGAATTGCCGGACGAGTTGAAGCGCGCCGAGCGCGGCATCTCGGTCGATCCGCTCAATCCGATCTTCCGCGAGGTCGGCCAAAACCAGCTGAAGAGCCGGTTGCGGTCACACCCGGATGTCGCCCGCATCCACTATGCCGATCTGCTCGCATCGGAACAGTCGGCTACAGCTGGTTGAGGGAAAGCTCCAGGCGAGGTGGTGTATCGTCCATCTCGTCTCGATATTGCGCTTATTGTTGGCTGTCCGGCACGACGACACGCATGCCGTCGACGACGCTGCTTGCGAGGATCTGACAGCTGAGACGGCTGTTCGGCATCGGCTCCATGACGAACTCGATCATCGATGCCTCATCTTCGGAAGGCGGCGGCAGGAGATCGAGATGGGGCTGCTCGACATAGCAATGACAGGTGCCGCAAGCCAAGGCGCCGCCACATTGTGCCACGATGCCATCGATACCGCTCCTGACGGCGACGGCCATCACTGTCTCGCCATCCTGGGCCTGCACACGGATCTCGCGACCGGTGGGATCGATGAACACGATTTCACACATTGTATTCTCCATGCTTTCGGCAAAACCGGTCATGCGGCAGCGAGCTTGATGTCGAGGCGTTGCGGGCCGCGCACCGACAGCCCGCGCTTGTAGGCGGGGCTTTCATCCAGCAGTTCGATGGAACGGGTCCGCTGCAAGAGCGTCGAGAAGATGATCTCCATATCCAGCCGGGCAAGATGATTGCCAAGACAGAAATGGGCGCCGCCACCGAATGCCAGGTGCCGATTGGGATTGCGCTCGACATTGAACCGATCGGGCGCCTCGAATTGTTCGGGATCGCGATTGGCCGCACCATACAGCAGGCCGACCTTCGCGCCTCTCGGCAGTCGCTCGCCGGCGATCACCTTCTCTTCCGTGAGGTAGCGATGAAAGAATGGCAGCGGCGACTCGAAGCGGAACATCTCCTGGATGGCGGTCGACATGAGGCCCGGCGTTTCCCTGAGCTTGGCCAGCGCATCGGCATATCGCATGAGGGCATGCATGCCGCTGCCGAGCACGTCGATCGTCGAGCCATGGCCGGCCATCAGGATCAGCATACAGGTGGAAACGAGCTCGTCTTCGCTCAGCTCGCCGGCGACATGCGCCTCGGTCAGCCGACAGAGAAGATCGTCGCGCGGGTTGCGCATGCGGTCGGCGATGAGCTCCTTGAGCAGCTCGTAGAATTCCGTCGTGGCACGCTCGGCGAGCGCCTTGCGTTCAGCACTGCGATCGACGTCGAAATATTGCACGACCTCTTCCGACCATTTGCGCAGCTGCCCGGCATATTCCTCCGGCACGCCGAGAACCGAGCCGATGATGTGGCCCGGAACCTGCGAGGCAAGATCCTCGACGAAATCGATCGTGCCGGCTTGCAGGAGACGATCGAGCAGCCGATCGACGAAATCCTGTATCATCCCTCGCTGGCGAGCGACGAGCGCGGGCGTGAATTCACGAAACACCTTGCGGCGCAGCCGGTCATGGGTTTCGCCGTCGGAATCCAGCAGGCTGAATTGTACGAAGCGCGAATGGTTCGGCATGTCGTGCCAGTTCTGCCGGACCTTTCGTTCCTCTATCTCTTCCGGGGAGAGAAAGAATTCGAGCGAGCGCACGAGCGTCTTGTCGCCGGCGGCAGCGGCGACATCCTGATAGCGCGACAGCAACCATATGTCGAAATGCTCGTAATAGACCAGGCCTGGGCTGGCGCGCAGTTCGCGGTAGGAGCCATAGGGGTCGTCCGTGAAGGCTTGCGAGAGCGGATCAAATGCTGGGGTTGCCGTCGACATGCTCAGGACCTCGTCCATTCTGGTTCATCGGCCGCAGATTACAGCCTCGAACAGTGAAAAGACATGGATGCGAACCGCAGCCATATGGATAAAACTCTCATCTCCGAATAAGACCTGACGGCATGACCGATGAAGCAAGCTCAGGCGATATTTCCCCTCAGGACGACGTCTTCTTTCAGACGCCGGGCAGGCTGTCCCGCGCCCTCCCCTTTGCGCTTCTCGCCGCCGGGCGGCGCATCTGCACGCCTGCGGAAATGCCGATCGCCCATCGTTTCAACCAGCACACACTCGTCCTCACCCTCAGCGGAAAAGGCCTGTTGCAGGTCAACGGTCTCTCAAGCCTCTTGCACGAAGGGACGATCGCCTGGCTGGATTCCTCGATGCTGTATTCGCATCGCTGCGAGCCGCACCATTCGCATTGGTCCTATCTCTGGCTGGGGTTCGCCGGGCACGGGCTCGATACCCTGTTCGACAGCCTGGGCGTGATTGCCAACCCGGTCTTTGGCATTTCAAGCCCGCGCGATCCGCAGGCGCTGTTCGAAAGCATCCTCCAGGAAGTGGAGACGGGCAGTTTCCTCTCGGACAGCCGATGTTTCGCCCTGCTCGCGCAATTGATCTCGCTTCTGGTTTCCGAGCGCGCGGAACATGGCGAGCTGAGCGGCGCGGTTCAACGATTGCAGCGGGTCGTGGAATTGGTCCGCGCCGACCTTACGCGTCCCTGGACGGTGGGTGAGCTTGCCATTGCCGCCAATCTGAGCCAGGCGCAGTTGTTTCGCCGCTTCCGTCAGAGAATGGGGACGACGCCTCTCGATTGGCTCCGCCACGAGCGCGTGAACGCCGCGAAGCGATTGCTTGTCGTGACGGAGGAGCAGATCGGCAGGATCGCCGCCCAATGCGGCTATCCCGACCCGTTCCACTTCGCCCGCGACTTCAAGAAGCTGGTCGGCGTCACGCCAAGCGAATTCAAGCGGCAGGGTCAGAGCACTCGGCCGCGCGAACCCTGATCGAACAACGCATTTTGCCTCCGCGTAAAGAAGAAGCTCTTTTGCTATGGTTAGCCCGGATTGGCTTGGACAAGATGACACGATAAAAGTCCGGCGAGCAAGCAAAATTATCTGAAACGCAATCGCGTCCCTCGCCGGAGATTGAAAAGTGACAACCGAACAAAGCGTCCTGCGCATCTCCATTATCGTGACGTTCGTTCTGGCGGTCGCCGGCATTGTCTTCGGTCTTCTCTCCGGCTCCTACGCGATCGTCTTCGACGGCGTCTATGCGCTCACGGATGCGAGCATGACGATCGTTGCGCTGATCGTCTCCAGCCTAATCGTGTCCTCCGCAACGAACACCGCGTCCGGCGGCAGGTTCGCCAAGCATTTCACCATGGGCTTCTGGCATCTCGAACCCATGGTGCTCGGCCTCAATGGCGTGCTTTTGACGGGGGCCGCGGTCTATGCCCTGATCAACGCGATCGGCAGCATCATGGCCGGCGGCCGGCATCTCTCCTTCGATCAAGCCATCATCTACGCGGTGCTGACCATGATCATCGCCTTCCTGATGGCTGTCTATGGCAAACGTGCGAACGAGACGCTCGGATCCAGTTTCATTGCACTCGACGCCAAGGCCTGGGTGATGACGGGCTGCTTGAGCGGGGCGCTGCTGCTCGCCTTCATCTTCGGCTTTTTCATTCAGGGGACGAGCCTGGAATGGATGTCGCCCTATGTCGATCCGGTTGCTCTGGCTCTGGTTTGCCTCATCGTCATTCCCATGCCGATCGGCACGATCAAGCAGGCCTTTGCCGATATCCTGCTCGTGACGCCTTCCGATCTGCGGGAACATGTCGATCGCGTCGCCACCGACATCGTCCGACGCTACGATTTCGAATCCTATCGCTCCTATGTCGCACGCGTCGGCCGCGGCAAGCAGATCGAGCTCTATTTCATCGTGCCACCGAACGGACCGGCGAAGAGGCTGGAGGAATGGGACCATATTCGCGACGAGATCGGCGAGACGATCGGCGACGAAGGGCCGGACCGTTGGCTGACGATCGCCTTCACGACCGATCCGGAATGGGCCGACTGAGCGATGGGGCGGAGGTCTTGCAACTTTGCTTAGGCACTCTCGGTGTCTACCGCCGGGAGCGTGCCAGTTGGTATACGCTTCCGCCCCGAGCGAAGCACGAGGCGTTGGATGCGGCTCGTAAACGGTTTCTCAACAGCTCTGAAGAGCAGCAGGGAAAACAAGGCAGCAGCGAGCGTGGCGAATATGACGAACAGGCCGAGAGGAAGAGCTCCGCCGAGCGCCTTCGCCCAGATGGCCCGCATTGGCCGCAGGATAAAGGGATGGGCAAGATAGAGGCTATAGGAGGCATCGCCCAGGGCGACGCCCCATAGGACGAGCTTCCCCTGAGGCAAGACGGGGCCGATTGCGGCCGCAAGAACGAATAGCGCCGCAGGCAGGCCGCTTCGCAGGAACTGCGGCAGGGCCGCATCGTCCCAGGGCGAAGAGATGCGTACGAAACCGAGAAGGCCTATGGCCATGAGCCCGAGCGCTGCTGCGCTGCCGATCCTCACGCCGCTGCGAAAGATCAAGGCGACATAGACGCCGAAGAGGAACTCCAGAATGATGGGGTTCGTCCAGAAGGCTATCTGGACATGGCCCGGATCGATAAGCCTTCCGACAAGCGCCATGCCTGCCATCAGCACCGACAGCCAGACGATACCCAGCCTTATCGGCAGCAGGAGTGCAGCCGCGAAGAACACGTAGAACAGCATCTCGTAGTTCAGCGTCCAGGCGAGCGCGAGCACCGGCCTGATCTCATCGCCGCCGCGCCCGGACGGAATGAAGAAATAAGATGCCAGAACATGGGACACGGAGCCGATGGGAACGGCCAGCAGCGAGGGTGCTACGAGCGCGCCGATAAGCAAGAGGCTCGTCAACAGCCAGTAGAGCGGGATCACGCGGGCGCAGCGCCGCAGGAAGAAACGCAGCGGAGCACCACTCTTGCCGAACTCCGACGCGGCCGTATGGGTCATGATGAAGCCGGAGAGGACGAAGAATATGTCCACCCCGAAACCGAGATTCCATCCGGAGCCATCGACCGCTGCCCGCCCTGTCGCCCCGGCCAGCATCTCGGTCTCGTGCAAGGCGTGAGCAACGACAACGGACAAAGCGGCGAGCGCGCGCAGCACCTGAAGATTCGACAGCAGGCGGGATGACTTGCCAACATCACTGCCGGCAGCCGGACCCTCAAGTATTTCCCTATAAAACCACACCGGAAATCTCAGTAAATATCGTCTTGGATCTCCATTTATGACGCTAGACAATATAACAACTCGTCGCCACGCGCATAAATCGGCGGCCCTGCTTTAAATCATGGTTATTCTTCAGTTAAGCTTGCAGATGTTGGCACCGGTGCCCAACTAGTCATATTTCTTGACGTTACCCGCTCCTCCCGACCGAAGGGAGCATCGATGCCATTGGCTCTGCATTTAGGGGCTTGATCGTGAATCATTTGCTGACCAACTCTCAGGCCGGTCGCGCGGTGCAATCGGCAACCCAGTCCAAGGGAAACGACATTCTCAGGCAGGCGCCTTTGGAGCCGGCATTAACCACGGCGACGCTGCCGCCGTGGAGCTGCATAATTTCCCGAACCAGATTAAGTCCCAGACCGGCGCCACGGCCATCAGGTCCCAGGCGATTGAAGGGCTCAAAAATCTGCTCATGTTCATCCCTCGCAATGCCGTTGCCCTCGTCGCAGACTTCGATGGAGTCGCTTTTTGCGACGCGTACCGTAATCGTTCCTTGGCGTCCGCCATGGTCTATGGCGTTTTGAACTAGATTCGTCAGCGCTCGTTCCAATGACGTCTGATCGCCCGTCACCACTATCTCATCGCATTCCCGCTCGAAGGCTACGTCATAGCCGGCACCAAGCGCCAGCGGGCCGAGGTCGAACAGCACCTGCTTGGCCATCGCGACTAGATTCACCGGCAGAAAATGGTTCCGCTTCTGGTCGAGGCGCTGAAGGTCGAGAAGTTGACCGGCGAGTGTCGTCAGCCGCGCCGCGTCCTCCAGCAGGTCGCGCTTGTCGGTGCCGGCGGGGAGTGCGGAAACGCGCGCGTTCAGGATGGCAATCGGCGTGCGCAGTTCATGGGCTGCCTGGGCCAGAAAATGCTGATGTCGCTCATAGCCCGCATCCAGGCGGCGTAGTGCATCGTTGACCGCACTGACAAGTCCGCTGATTTCGATGGGCACATCGCTCACCTGCAGTCGGACGCCACGCTTGTCGAATTCGATGTGGACGGCTTGCGCTACAGTCCGGCCTAGACCGGTGAGCGCCCGGCGTACCACCAGTGGAGTGGCCAGCGACGTCGCCAGCGCCATCAGCACGATGACAGGCAGTATCACCAAGAGGAACCCGCCTGAAATACCCCTTGCAAGCCGCTGCGCGGACATCTGCCCTTTCGTACCCGTCAGAATCTGGACCCTCCCGGCAGGGCTTTCGACCCATTTGATCACCGCATCGGGTTTTCCGGCCAATTCAGGTCGGTCGCTCAGCCGGGCGTCGCTGAGTTGGCCGAGCACTGCGACCAGCGGTAGATAGGCAATAGGAATGTTGCCCGCTTGTAGCCGGCGCCCCTCCGGGTCGCGGATCGTGAACCACAGGTCCGGTGCCTTGGCGCGAAGATGAACGAGATCCGGCGTCTCTCGCAGTACCAATCCACCAGCTGCGTCGCGCTCAATCGCTTCGGCCAGCACATCGAGGCTGCCACCTTCATAGTCGTCAAGCAGGTAGCCGGTACTCCAGACCGTCGCAATGACCATGAGAAGGACAACCGCAATCATGCCCGCCTGCAGTGTCACCAGCCTGCTGACGAGCAGCCATTTCAGCGAAGGCTGTCGCATCACGCCGTCTCGCGGAGGAGATAGCCGACGCCACGGATGCCGTCGATGGTGATGCCGGCCTGTGCATCGGCGAGTTTGCGACGAACGCGTGAGATATGGGTATCGAGTGCATTTGACTCGATTTCGTCGTTCATGCCGAAGACGGCTTCCATCAAGGTTTCGCGCAGCACCATGCGGCCCATGCGCCGCATCAGCGCTTCAAGCACCAGCAATTCCCGACGCGGCATGCGCAGATGGGCGCCTTGTACGTTTGCCTCACGATGGACGAAATCGAAAGACAAGCGACCGAGACTGACGATGTCGGGCTGCAGATGAACCGGCCGACGCAAGATCGCCCGCAATCGGGCCAGAAGCTCATCGAAGGCAAAGGGCTTGCCGAGATAGTCATCCGCGCCGCTGTCCAGTCCGGCGACCCGGTCAGCCAGGTCACCCTTCGCGGTCAGCACCAGTACAGGCACGACATTGCCCCTGACGCGCAGCAACTTGACCAGCGAGAGGCCATCCCCATCAGGCAGCCGACGGTCCAGCACAACGACATCGTAAATATCGTCGTGAAGGGCGGCCTCTGCCTCCGACAGGCTCGCCACGTCGTCCACAACCATACCATGACGAGCCAACCCGTTGCGCAGGACAAGAGCCATTGGGCGCTCGTCTTCGACCAAAAGCACACGCATTCAGTAAACTCCATCCCCCGCCCGCATCGATAGGGCATTCAAGTGCTAGCATCGCTGCATTGAGATAACCTTGCAAAGATCGCCTCATTGCCCTCGTTTCCGGCGTCGAACGGCGCGTGCGGCTTTTTTGAAGTCCTTCAAGATGACAGGTTCTCTCAATCTGGGTGTGTAAGACCTCGCTTGCTCATCTCGAAAGGACGAACCAATGCTCGTTACCCCTAGCCGCCTAGCGGCCGATCGTCGTTCCCCGATTGAGGACGGTCATCATGTACATCACTGATGCCGCCTCGTTCCTTCTTGCCTGGCTTCGTAACCCGCGCGCCATTTCGGCGGTTACCCCGTCAGGCCCGCGCGTCTCGGCGTTAATGACCCAAGGCATTGGGGCAACCACCGGCCCGGTCATGGAACTGGGGCCTGGCACCGGCTCCTTCACTTATTCGCTCCTGGCGCGTGGCGTGCGTGAGGACGATCTTACGCTGGTCGAGCTTAACGCCGATTTCGCCGAACTTTTGCAAAGGCGCTTCCCCAAGGCGCGCGTGCTCCGTTTGGACGCGACGCGGATCGGCGAGGCGGACCTGTTCAAAGGCACCTCATTCGGTGCGGTCGTCAGCGGATTGGGTTTTCGTGCCATGCGGTCGCGCGAAATCCGCGCTATTTTAGGTGGGGCCTTCAAAAATCTCAGGCCCGGCGGCGCATTTCATCAGATCACCTACGGCCCGCGCTGTCCGGTGCCGGATCAGGTTCTGGGTCACTTGAAACTCAAAGAAGCGCGGATCGGCGGAACGATCTGGAACTTGCCGCCGGCTTCCGTCTACCGGATCTCCAGGGCGGCGGATTGCAAAGTCCCGAAACATGCCGAGCTGGCTGGATTGCAACCCGCATGACGGCTCAGGAACTGGTGGCGCAAGCTCCCGGCACCGTCACACTATTCACGAGCTTTGGGCTGGCTGGCATTTTCTGTCTCGCCATCATGGAGAAATTTGTCCCACTTTTTCCATCCTATATCCTTCTCATGCTTCTCGGCTTGATGATGCCGGATCTTCTTGCGCTCGGCTTGTCCATTGCTGCAGTGACGGCTGGTTCCGTCACTGGCGGGCTTGGCTGGTATGGCATTGGTTGGGTATTCGGGCCGCGAAGGGTGCGTCGGGTTGTCGCTCGCTATGGCGGATACCTATTGCTAAAGCTATCCTTCTACGATCGGCTGGCCGGTACTTACCGCCGCAACCATTTCTGGGTAACGCTGTCTGGTCAGGTCATTCCCGCGGTCAGGATCTATCTGGCCCTGCCGGCCGGCGCTTTGCGGCTTGACCCCCGAACCTTCCTGGCGGCGACCTCGCTTGGTTGCTTGATGTGGAATGGGTCCTTCCAGTGCCTCGGCTATGCCCTGCGCCGCAGCGGAAGAGACATAACACAGATCGGCTTGTGGACCGCTATGGCGATCATTGCGGCCGAGGGCGTGGTCTTATTCATCGTGGGCATCAGGAACAAGACCGTCAAAGGCCGAACGCGGACGCCGCTGCCGCCCTGACCGACTGATATCCCTTGGCGCTGGATGATTTTGGATCGAATGATCCTAAAATCTGAATCCGCGCTGGAATCAAATAGGTAGAGCATGATGTCGTCCGGAAACCGTTTACACTTTTCGGCGTCACGTTCCAGGCACGTTAGGCCGTGGCTAAAATTATATGCGCTTGAATTTTGGCGGCAACTTCGCCATTGCCATGTCTGTCAGCGATCGCGGATGCGGCGTAGTCGGTTGCAGCCTCCAGACTTTCCGCTTCCCTGGCCTCGATTTCATTGCGAAGAAGCGTTCCCTGGCAATAGGCAACGGCCGGAAGGCGTGGCGAGGATGCACGGCTTTGTTCGGCTCTCGTTTCGATCACCACATCGGAGAAACCGGCATTCTCGAGATCGCTGCGAATCCGCTCCACATCGTGGTAGCCATGTGGGGTGCGTGCCAGAAAACGCGGCGGATCGTTCGGGAAAATCCGGGCCAGCGCGTTCGTCACGTCATCGGCGAAGATGTTCTCCTCAAGGCGATCCCAGACGTTGAACAGGAAATGCCCTCCAAGCTTCAGAACACGCTTTGCTTCGCGATACGCAGCGGAACGGTCGGGAAAGAACATGGCACCGAACTGGCAGCAGACGAGATCGAAAGACGCATCGTCAAACGGCAGCATCATGGCGTCTGCCTGCCGCCATGAGATGCGGCTGTCGGGAGCCTGCCGCGAAGCGGCATAATCGAGCATCGGCTGATTGAGGTCGGTGACGACATAGCGTGCATCGGGGGACAGCTTGGGCGCCAAGACGCGGGTGACGGCCCCGGTGCCTGCGGCAATTTCGAGAACGGCGGTCGGCGCCAGGGACGCTGCCCGCCGTGCAAGATCTGCGGCGTAAGGTTCGAAAATCAGCGGCACCATATAGCGGTCGTAATTTTCCGGAATCGAGCCAGCAAATACCTTGTCCGTCTCCAACATCGCCATCACCCGCAGCGCGCTTATTGGCTCGCGAGGATAGCATATTGCAGATGACGCGTCATTCGGTCTCTCCGAGAGACGCAGCGCGGGAGCCGCGCCTGCTCAGCCCGCATCACCGCGCGCAAGCACGTCCAGAAGCTGGCTGGTATTGTCGATCGAGAATTGCACGCGCTCGCCCGGCCATACAGATTCGGAATAGGAGATCGGCGTGCCTTTGAGATCGACGTCCACCTTTCTCGACACAGCCACCGGCTGCGCCATGGACTGGCGGAGCTGCTTCGCCTCCTCGCTCGTCGGCAGACGGACGATGATGTCGGTGCGCAGGCGGATATAGTCGGGGATACCATATTCGGCCAGAATGACGGTTACGCTCCGTCCGCTGCGCCGCGCCTCATCGAAGCCCGGAAAACGGCGCACAGGGTAATAGGCATGCGAATAGTTGATCGGCTCCTCGTCGGCAAAGCCGCGCCGGACGATATGGTAGACCGGCTCGCCATGGGGAAGCCGCAAGGCCTCCGCGATCATCTCTGAGGCTGGAACCACCTCTTCATGAATGGCCTGCCCAAGCGGCTCCCTGCCCTGATCGAGCAGGTTCTGGGAAAAGCGCGTGCGCTCCGACAGGCGGTAGTCGAGACGGCTATCCCTGACAAAGGTCCCACGCCCCTGCTCGACCAGCACGAGCCCCCGGCTTTCAAGACGGGAAATGGCGCGCCGTATGGTGTGGCGCCCGACGCCGAAGCGCTCCATCAGGTCGGATTCAGTTGGAAGCTGCGCCTTTGGTGACAGCCGGCCGGTCAGAATATCCTCGGCAATATCGCTCTCGACCTGTTGCCACTGCCCGTGCAGCAATTTTTTTTCCATGCCCGCCCTTCCGAATCTAGCCATCTCATTCGAATGTCGAAGATCCTACAGCATCGTTTTTCAATCTCTACCTGATGATCGAGATCCGATAAACAGTGCCTGAAGCCAATTTCACCATCGGGCTTTGGCGTTTAGCCAAGTTCTCCTTGGGTATCATTCGTCATCGCTGCATAAATATCCGAATGAATGCGCGCCCGCGCGTTGCTGCAGCGGAGCATGATGTACAAAGTCAATTCGGCAACTGGCGACTACATGGCCGAAATGAACTCATATCCGTGCCCCTCCTCGACTATTCTACCGATGCCTGGTCGTCCCAGGTGAGCGCCGGCAAGCCACGTGTGTGCAGCCGCTGCATCTTGGAGCAGCTTGATCCGGCTAGCCCTCGCTATGGACTCGTCGGCGTCATAGGCCCAGGTAAGCTCGGGACGGGCAAACTGTGCAGCAGGAACGTGGATCACGTCGCCGCAGAATAAAATATCGTCCTCGCCAGTGCTGAGGAGATAACCCATATGGCCCGGAGCATGCCCGGGTATCGCCACCGCCAGCAAATGATCGTCCAGCCGGTCTCCTCCGCTGATCGGGGCCAGGAGTGGCCGAAAATCCGCCAGTCGTGGCTCGGCGAGGAAATCCTCAACGGCGTCCTCCGCAATCACGATCTTGTTTAAGTTTCCAAATGCTCGCCGCCCGTCAGGCGTAAGAAGACCGTTGATGTGGTCGCCATGGGCATGGGTGAGCGCGACCATCGTGATGGACGATGTGTCGATGCCTGCCTCGCACATAGCCTCCTCGAGGTGGCCCATGGACGGGTCCCAGCTTGCCCCGGCTCCACAATCTATCAAAACGCGCTCGCTGCCAGAGCGATCGAGCAGGAAGCAGTTGACCGACAGGCGAACGAGCGACTCTTCCCGCCGAGGCGATACTATCTGCGTAGATATTTTGCCGTTCGGATATCTGAGCAATTGGGCCGGCAGGTCGACATATCCGTCGGAAAGCGACCAAACCTTCGACGATCCCGAAGCACAAGCCATGATGTTGGCGCTTTGAGACAGAAATTTCACGGGTAACCTGCCAAGCCGGGTGTTTCAATTTTCTATTGCCGCACTGAAGCCGTTACGTTTTCGAAGTCATCACCTTCTGAACGATCTTCCAGGTTCCGTTGACCTTCAAGCATGACAATAGGTCCGTGAAGTGGCGCGGCGGTACCTGCAATTTCACCTTCAGAAGCGCGAGGTCTCTTTCGACGTCAATTAATAGGATCTCGTCGTCACGCTCCACGCCCTGCTGTTTTGGAGCTTTGGTATTACGCACGACTGCTAACCACGTCGCAATCGGCGTCACGCCCACGTCGCCGTCGTCGGCGACCTTCGTCACGGAGCTCAAGGAATGAAATATGGACGCAAATTTCTCAGCATCCATTTCATAGGCGGCGTCAAAATAGGTCTGCGCCAGGGTGCGCAAAGCGCAAACATCGGTATCCATGCTCACCTCGTTGTTAGGTCCAACTATCATACGCGCCGCAATTCCGTGCCGAGCCCCGGAGAGGCGGAAGCGTAGAGAAGTCGACTCGCATCAGCTTGTTGGTCAAATCTAGGGCAAAGGCACTTATGAGAAAAGATACGTTTGACAGGATTGAGTCATGATTGATATTCATAAATGATGGGAAATTACCTGGATGAACTCGCTACGTTTGCAATCGTCGCCAGTGAGCGAAGCTTTACACGCGCCGCGGTGAAGCTGGGCGTCTCCCAGTCCGCCCTGAGCCACACGATCCGGAAACTTGAGCAGCAACTCGAGATCCAGCTTCTTGCCCGGACTACCAAGAGTGTAGCGCCAACCGCTGCAGGCGCAGCTCTTTTGAAGGACCTGTCTCCGGCGCTTGAGCAAATTACTCGTGCGCTGGACAAAGCCCGAAGCGTTCGCCACCGACCCGCGGGACGCCTTAGAATTGTGATGTCACGGTCGGCTGCGGTGATGGTATTGTTGCCGAGGCTCACCGCATTCGCCGAGGCTTACCCCGACGTCGTTCTTGACGTTGTTACCGTCACTGGTCCCGTCGACATCGTCGCGGGCGAGTTTGATGCCGGTATTCAACTCGGCGAGTATGTTCAAAAGGATATGATTGCGGTGCGCGTCTCGCAGGAGTTGCGTTTGGCGGTGGTGGGATCGCCCGGCTATTTCGCGTCACGAAGCATTCCTCGGAAGCCCAAGGATCTAAATGATCATCGATGTCTAAACCTGCGTCTCCCGAACGGTCCGTATCGGTGGCAGTTCGAGCAGGGACGCAAGGCGATCACAATCGGTGTGAACGGCCCGCTCATAATCGACGATACCAACCTCGTGATTCAGGCGGCGCTCACCGGAGCCGGCCTTGGGCTCGCATATGAAGAGCAGGTTATGGAGCATGTTGCCGAGCACAGCCTCATTCGAGTGCTGGAGAATTGGACGCCCCCTGTTCCCGGCTTCTTCATGTATTACCCCAGTCGCCAGCATCAGCCCGCTGCGCTTGCTGCGCTGGTAAACGCCCTGCGATGCTCTTAAAAAACGGGCCGATACGCGGGATCGATTTAAAGGTGGTGCGGGTGGCCAGGGTCGAACCGGCACTCCTCTCGGACCTGGATTTTGAAGGGAGTCGCGTCTACAAACTGCGGCGCCGTTGCTGTAGTCGGGTGCTTCACCAGATACCGATTTCCGGTATCTGAGCAGCGCAAAATCGGTATTTCGGATTAGGTCACCGACTCATAAGATCGTAGCCAGATACGAATTGAGGCGAGCTGGATAGATGCGAGGAAGTTGTCGTCGCGTTTGTCATATCGTGTTGCGATGGCCCGGAAGTGTTTGAGTTTGTTGAAGAACCGCTCGACAGCGTTGCGTTGTTTGTAGAGCCGTGAGCTGAAGGCAGGAATATTGACCCTGTTTGGCATGGGACGGATACAGCCCCATGCTCCACGTGCTTTGAGGTCTTGTCGCAGCCTGTCGCTATCATAAGCGCGATCAGCCAGAAGTATTTGACCGGGCCCGATGGTCGCAAACATATCGGTCGCCGAGCGTCCGTCATGGGCCTGTCCGGCTGTCAGCTTTAAGCGGATCGGTCGGCCATCGGCATCGACAAGAGCATGGATTTTGGTTGTCAGCCCGCCGCGCGAGCGACCCATGCAACCGGATCGCTCGTCTTTTTTTGACCGTTGGCAGCATGTTGGTGAACGCGGATCGACGAGCTGTCGATCATCTGGATGTCGCCATCGTAAGCTTCTGATATTGCATCGAGAATACGTGCCCAATGCCCCGCGTGACGCCATCGGTTAAAGCGGTTGACACAGGTCGTATAAGGGCCATAGCGCGCGGGAATATCCGCCCACGGCGCACCAGTTCTCAGCCGCCAGAAGATCCCATTCAATACGCGTCGGTCATCAACGCGGGCCTTACCACGAACCTTTGTCGGCAGAAGGGGTTCGATCACCGACCATTCGAAATCCGTCAAATCAAAGCGCGCCATCTCTGCCTCCAAGCCTGACAGACAGAGAATCACAAATCATTCAAATCCAAAACTATTTTATGGGTATGTGACCTAGTGTGAAAGGAGACGGAAGCTATTCGATCACGATGATCTCCAGCTCCTCCTTGCCAAGGTTGACGACATCGCCAACCTTCTTTCCCATCAGCAACCTTGCAACGGGTGAAACATATGAAATCGATCCCGCCCTGGGATCGGCTTCATCCTCTCCGACGATGCGATATTTCTGCACGCGGCCGTCTTCCCGGCTATAGGTCACCATGCTCCCGAAGGCGACGATGTCAAACGAGCCGGGAGCCGCGACGACCTCGGCCGTTCGAACCCTTTCCGCGAAATAGCGTGCATCGCGCAACGGAATGGCAGTCTGTCGCCGACGTTCATTGATGTCTTCTATGGCATTTGCCGTGTCATACGCGTTTCGCGCTTCCTGAAGCTGCAGTTCCAGAGCCTTCAGCCCGGCCTCCGTGACGAGGTTCGGATGCGCAGAAATGGGCCGCTCGGGCAGCACGGTTTCCGCTGCCGCTTCGGCACTTTCTTCCTTCATGAACGCCGTGCTCAATTTCAAACTCCATTTCGATGCTTTGTACTCTTTCGATATCTCCAACCGCTCGGCCTTGACGATGGAGCTGATCGGCAAATCAGCCCTATACTATAGACCAGATAGCAAGCTTGGAGAAATGCAATGGCCGATCGAAAGCCCAAGTCGCCGACAAAGACACCGTCCAAGCAGGCGGCATCGGAACCGAGACTGCTTTCAGGCGGCAATCCGCAGATCGCCAAGGGCGACGGTGACGCGCCGGTGCAAGCCTATATTGCCGCCATGTCGGGCTGGAAGAGCGAGGTCGGACGCCGGATCGATGCGCTCGTCGTCCAAGCCGTCCCCGACGTTCGAAAGGCGGTCAAATGGAATTCGCCACTCTATGGCTTGGACGGCGATGGCTGGTTCCTGGGCATCCATTGCTTCACGAAACACGTCAAAGTCGCGTTCTTTCGCGGCGCATCGATCCATCCGATCCCGCCCGGAGATTCGAAAAGCAAGGAAACGCGCTACCTCAATATCAATGAAGGCGACACGCTGGACGAAGCGCAGTTTACCGATTGGGTGACGCAGGCAAGCCGGCTGCCCGGTGAGCGCATGTAGGTCTCCGCAGACTAAAGAGCGACGGCAAACCGCTCCGAACGACAAGCGCAAAATCCGAAGCGACTGTTGCAACAGCCCTCAATTCGACTAGGTCACATACCCATAAAATAGTTTTGGATTTGAATGATTTGTGATTCTCTGTCTGTCAGGCTTGGAGGCAGAGATGGCGCGCTTTGATTTGACGGATTTCGAATGGTCGGTGATCGAACCCCTTCTGCCGACAAAGGTTCGTGGTAAGGCCCGCGTTGATGACCGACGCGTATTGAATGGGATCTTCTGGCGGCTGAGAACTGGTGCGCCGTGGGCGGATATTCCCGCGCGCTATGGCCCTTATACGACCTGTGTCAACCGCTTTAACCGATGGCGTCACGCGGGGCATTGGGCACGTATTCTCGATGCAATATCAGAAGCTTACGATGGCGACATCCAGATGATCGACAGCTCGTCGATCCGCGTTCACCAACATGCTGCCAACGGTCAAAAAAAGACGAGCGATCCGGTTGCATGGGTCGCTCGCGCGGCGGGCTGACAACCAAAATCCATGCTCTTGTCGATGCCGATGGCCGACCGATCCGCTTAAAGCTGACAGCCGGACAGGCCCATGACGGACGCTCGGCGACCGATATGTTTGCGACCATCGGGCCCGGTCAAATACTTCTGGCTGATCGCGCTTATGATAGCGACAGGCTGCGACAAGACCTCAAAGCACGTGGAGCATGGGGCTGTATCCGTCCCATGCCAAACAGGGTCAATATTCCTGCCTTCAGCTCACGGCTCTACAAACAACGCAACGCTGTCGAGCGGTTCTTCAACAAACTCAAACACTTCCGGGCCATCGCAACACGATATGACAAACGCGACGACAACTTCCTCGCATCTATCCAGCTCGCCTCAATTCGTATCTGGCTACGATCTTATGAGTCGGTGACCTAGTCTTCAACCAATAGTGATGGATGCAAATCACCGCTTTCGCGAGCTTTGCCCATAAATCATCAACGTGAGAAGAGATCGATGATCAGCCTCGGTGTTTTGACGACGTATATCTTGGTGGTGCTCGGTCTGATGGTCATTCCCGGGCCTGCCACGCTGCTCACGCTCGCCAGAGCCGTCAGCGGCGGCAAGCGTGCCGGATTGGCAACCGGCCTTGGCATTGCCGCCGGCGATCTCCTCCATACGATGATGGCGACCTTCGGATTGTCGGCGCTGCTCGCCACATCCGCTTTGGCCTTCGAGATCGTCAAATATGCCGGTGTCATCTATCTGATCTATCTCGGCTTCAAGGCCTTCATCGAAAAGAGCGGCAGCATCGACGTCCCAACCGCGCAGGCCATCACGCCCATCCGGGCGTTTCGGCAAGGCTTCTTCACCGAGATCCTCAACCCCAAGACCGCCCTTTTCTTCCTGGCATTCCTGCCGCAGTTCATCCATCCGGAAAGCGGCTCCGTCATCGCGCAATTCGCACTGCTCGGCGCTATCTTCGTCGCCCTCAGCATTGGGGTCACGTCGCTTCTGGCGATCGGCGCCGGATCGATCGGCGGCTGGCTGCGCCGCAACCGCACCATCGGACGCTGGCAGGGAAAGGTTATCGGCACGATCTATATGGCATTGGGCGTGAGGCTTGCCCTTCAGCAGCAATGACGCGCTTTCGCGCAACCGGCTAAAACCTATGCCCGGGCCGTTCATCCATCCGGCTCTTTCGCGTGCTTCTGCCTATTTGCTTCCAGAGCCATCAGCTTCAGATATCGTCGGTGGCGACAGACTTTTCGGATAGCGGGACAAGAACTGTCGAAGCTTCTGTAAAAGCATCGTCCAGTATATCCAGCTTGCTGGCATGCGCATGCGCATATTCTTCGTAAAAGCCATGCGAGATCCAGATCCGCGAACGACCCCGCCGACCGCTCCAGCCGATTCCGCCGATCGATTCCGCCGCTGCAAACTTGCGGCTGGTATGGGCTCGCGACAGGCCGAATGATTGTGCGAGATAGGAAATCGAGCTTACATCCGTCAGCAGCCTATCTTGTCCCAGCATCTCCGGCTCTATTCCGGCAATCAGGCGGTCCATCAGCAAGCCGCCTGCATCGGCCCAGGTGAAGATCGTGTAGAGCGGGCCGGGGCTGCGTATCACAGGGCTCGTCAGGAGCGCGTGCGCGGCAAGCGGCTGGATCAACATCACCAGGTTTTCCGGCTCCGAAAGAAACCGGGCCGCCCTGCTCCCTCCATCGATGAGATCGAGGGCCTGGAAATGCACGCTATACCAATGGGTCAGCATCAACAACGTAAGCGGCGCCGGCGCGACCTGATCCGATTGGCCATCGGCGATCGGACGAACGACATCATATTTCAGCGCTTCGTCGAAAAACGCATAGGCCGTGTTGCGGCTGGCAATACCGTATTGCAGCGCAAGGTTGCCGAGACTGCGTCTGCTCACCCCGCGCCGCGCCGTACGAACCGACCGAAAGTAATCGCCCAATGCGGCATGGCACAGGAGCCAACGTTGCTGCGTGGCAAAAAGCGCCGCGGTCCGAGGCGACGCCTCGTAGACCGCGACAAAACTCCGTGCCAGTAACAGGATGGCGCGGGGAAACATCTCCGCATCGATGAGACCGCCTGTCTTGCCGACCGGCCCTGTCCGGATTGCGCGTAGAGCATCAGCCGATCGAGCAACCGGAAAATCAAGCACCTTACCCATGGGAAGCTTTCTCGAGATTGTCGGCTCGTTGACGCCCACGACGCAGCCATGCCGTTCACTACCGAACAATAGGCGGAGCAGCGCGGGACGTCCTGATAACACCCCAGCAAGCTTCTGATTTTTTCTGATATTTTTCTGAAATCAGCGATTCGGCAGACAAAATCAGCGGTTAGCCGATTTGGTTCTGGAATTGCGTCCGGCTTATCCGCGCAACGGCTCGTTTCCCGACAGGGCCTCGACACGTTGACTGTCGAGTTAAGCTCTCTTTATATTGCATCATATTTTAAACCTTGCAGTTGAGGATCGTTGGGAGCAGGTGTTCTTTTTTGCCGGGTTCGTTCTCGATCCAGATCGTGCCGAGCTTCATGGGCCGGACGGCTCGGCGATCCGGCTGCGCCCCAAAGCGTTTGAACTGCTGAGACTGCTCGTCGCGAACAACAGGCGCATCGTTGGCAAGCAGGAACTGATGGAGGCCGTCTGGCCGGGCATTTATGTCGCAGAGGACAGCCTGTTTCAGTGCGTTCGTGAAATCCGCACGGCATTGGGTGATACGGAACGGCACATGATCAAGCTTGTGTCCGGCCGCGGCTATCTCTTCACCGCCGAGGTCTCCACCGAACAGCCGGGATCGGCTCCACTGCCTGTCGCGATCGATACTCAAGCTTCAGATGCTGGGCCACGATACCGGCCCGGCTCGCGCAAGGCTCTGGCTTTCGGGGCATTTGCAATTCTGTGTGCGATCGTCGTCGTGTTCAGCCTCACCGTCTTTTCCTTCAGGATCGGCGATGTCTTCGGATCGAGCCGGCCGATCGTCGAAGTCCTGCCGATCGTTGACAGCATCGGCGATCCTCAAAGCAACGCGCTGGCGCAAGCAGTCGCGGCCGAGATGATCAACGGCTTAGCGAAGATCGACGGAATCCGCTTGATAGCCTCCAGGGAACAAGGCCCGGTGAAGACGGCCGAAGCGATTTCAGGACATGCCCACGGAGCCGGTCTCCTCCTTCAGGGAGAGCTGCAAAGAAGCCCGCAATCCTGGATCTTTCAGACACGCCTGATCAATGTGGGCAGCCGGGAAATCGAATCCGTTGCTGAAATTACGCTCGACGCCAGCGAACCCGACAAGCAGCGTCTCGCAGCTCGGCTCGCTGCCGGCGCGGGCTATGAACTTGCACTCCGCCTGAACAAATTTGGCCAAACCGACGACGAACGGCCGACGGGAGCCGCCAGCGTCGCGATACAACAGGCAACCGCATCGATTAACCAGACGACAAAGGAACGCTTTGCGACGGCGCGCGCGATCCTTGAAAAATATCTGAGCGATCAGCCGAACAATGCCGATCTCCAGATCGCGCTTGCGGCGCTGCATCTGCGTGGGGTCCAGCTGGCCTGGTATAGTCCGGCGGAGGGCAAGGCAGCTGAGAATGAGGCAGGATCCCTATTGGAACACGCCCTGCGGACCAGACCGGACTCCATCCCGGTGCTTGGGGTCTATTGTCGTTTTCTGACCGTCACCAACCAATTTTCGGAGAGCCTCGTGGCCTGCGCAAGAGCGTTGAGCCTCAATCCCTGGGATGGCACGGCCTTGTTCCATCTCGGCCTCACACAGATTCAATTGGGGCGTTTCGAGGATGCGCTCGCAACATTCGAGCAGGCAGACCGCTTCAATACGCCGGAGGTTTCGCGCTGGACCTGGCTGTTGGGGGCGGGATGGGCCGATATAATTTTGAATCACAATGAAGACGCGATTGGGTGGCTGCAGCGTTCTATCGCAATCACACCAGGAACGGGACGCGCGCACATGCTCCTAGCTATCGCCTATCAGCGATTGGGCCGATCAGATGACGCAAAGCAGGCCCTTGCCGAGGGATTGCAGCTGCGGCCGGGCTCGACAGCCGCCAATATTTCCCTGCCCACTCGCAACACCAGCCCGACCTATCTCGAAGCGCGCCAGAAGATTATCCAAACGCTGATCGAGATCGGGTTACCCGCGGGCGATGATGAGCAAAAGCCAGACGACAAGAAGTGACGACGATGCGTTGTCGAATATCCCGCGTCGGCTATCGAATTCGCAGGCGGCCACTCTTCTGCTGTCGATCAGAGGCGACGCGAGCTGAACACCGGCCCTCTCCATCAGCGTGTTCGTCGCGTTACCGGTGCGCTGCTTGCCGAGGCGACTGAACTATTGGCTTTGCGTCCCCGCGCGCTCGGCTTCGGCGGCAGGCTCTTTCCGTATTCGTTCCACCAGACCGTCAGCGCTTCCATCGTCGGGCCGAGCCCCCGCGCTTTAGGAGTGATCTCGTAGTCAACGCGAGGTGGCACCTCCGCGAACACTGTGCGCGAAATGAGCCCATCCGCCTCGAGTTCGCGCAGTTGGGCCGTCAGCATGTGCTGGGTAATGCCGGGGATCGCTTTGCGCAGTTCTCCGAAACGATAGACCCGCTGATTCAGCAGCCACATGATCTCCAGTTTCCATTTGCCCGAGAGCAGCGCGAATGCGCGCCGCATCTCCTCGTGCATGTTGATCTCGTCATCGGCCATGGTCTGGTTTTCCATACTAATAGCAAGTAATTCATCCTACTTGCAGATATCAATATTAGTCGACATTTTCAATGTGGACAGCGGTTGGGCATGTGAAAAATGCGCGCTGGCCCTGATTTGGAAATTTGCGAAACAGTAAGAGCAGCGACGAGGAAAAACCGCATGGCCGCGACATACATCTACTGGAGCAGCACGATACTATTGTCGCTGCTGTATCTGAGCTCCGCGTTTCTATACCTGACCAAGGGAGACTGGGTTCGCCAGACGCTCGCCGGGCTGAACTACCCGGCTCCTTACCTCGTCCCGTTGATGATCGTAGTGAAGGTGCTTGGGCCGATCGCGATCCTCTCGCGTGTCAGCGTTCCCCTGAGCGATCTGGCCTATGCCGGTATCTTCTTTCACCTGGTGCTGTCCGGCTCGGCGCATCTTGGTGTCCGCAAGCCCATGGGGGCTTTGCCGGCAATCATCGGCCTCGCGCTGCTGGCCGCTTCCTTCACCGCACAGAATGCCGCGCGCGACGTGCCGTCGCCTTACGCTCAACTCGCCGTGCGCTGACGCGGCGAAACCCATCAACACCCAGAACATGGAGAAGATCATGGGTAGACTCGAAGGAAAAGTTGCGCTCGTCACCGGCGCCAGTCGCGGCATCGGCCGCGCCACTGCCAAGCTGTTCGCGGCAGAAGGCGCCAAGGTCGCCCTGCTGTCGCGTACGCCAGCCAGCGTCGAGGCTGTCGTGGCGGACATCGAGGCCGACGGCGGCATCGCGTTGTCGGTTCCCGCCGATATCGGCAAGGCCGATGAGATCAAGGCTGCTGTAGACAAGGTGGTGGCCGCCTATGGCTGGCTCGACATTCTCGTAAACAATGCCTTCGATCCGTCTGTTCCCTACTCATCCATCCTGGAACTCTCGACGGATCAGCTACAGCGCAATTTTGACATCGGCCCGATCGCCTATCTGCACTTCATGCAGGCGGCATATCCGCACCTCAAGGCGAGCGAACAGGGCCGCGTCATCAACTTCGGCTCGATGGCCGGCGTGATCGGCCTCGCCGGTATGGGTCCTTACAACATGGCGAAAGAGGCCGTGCGGGCGCTCACGAGAACGGCCGCACGCGAGTGGGCTGCGGACAAGATCACCGTCAATAATGTCCTACCGGTGGCTGAAACATGGGGGCCTGAAGCCAATGTTCCACCGCCGACAAACCCGCTCGGCCGTTACGGATCGCCGGAAGAAGACATCGCGCCTGTCGTTCTCTTCCTCGCGAGCAAGGATGCGCAATTCCTGACGGGCTACACGCTCACGCCTGATGGCGGCTTACTCATCGATAGCGCGCGCTGATCGGCAACGACTACGTCAAGATCGTCCGACTGGCGGCGGCAATGCCATAGCCGCCGAACGGGCAAAACCCGGCGCCCAAAAGCGCCCGGGTTCCCGAGTATCCTCGAGCTTAACGGCGCGGACCGAAAGGACGAAGCGCCATGTGGCGGTTGACGTCCTTGTAGAGCAGGTAGCGGAAGGGACCGGGGCCTCCGGCATAGCAGGCCTGCGGGCAGAAGGCGCGCAGCCACATGAAGTCGCCGGCCTCCACCTCGACCCAATCCTGGTTCAGACGATAGACGGCCTTGCCTTCCAGCACGTAGAGGCCGTGCTCCATGACATGGGTTTCCGCGAAGGGAATGACGGCGCCGGGCTGCAGGGTGACGATCGTCACATGCATGTCGTGGCGCAGGTCGGAGGGATCGACGAAGCGGGTAGTCGCCCAGCCTCCGTCGGTGCCCGGCATGACCGACGGCGTGATGTCCTTCTCGTTGAGGATGAGCGGCTGCGGATGATCCAACCCCTCGACAGCCTCGTAGGCCTTGCGAATCCAGTGGAAGCGGGCATGCGCGCCCGCGCGGTTGTGCAGCGACCACTTCAGGCCCGGCGGCAGGAAGGCATAGCCGCCCGGCTGGAGGACATGCTTGCCGGAGGGCAGTGTCAGTTCGATCTCACCGTCGACGACGAAGAGCACGCCTTCGGCCTCGGCATCCTGTTCCGGCCTGTCGCTGCCGCCACCCGGCGCCACTTCCATGACATATTGCGAAAAGGTCTCGGCGAAACCAGAGAGCGGCCGTGCGATCACCCAGCAGCGGGTATCGTTCCAGAAGGGCAGATAGCTGGTGACGATGTCCTGCATCACCCCCTTGGGGATGACGGCATAGGCCTCCGTGAATACCGCCCGCCCCGTCAGGAGATCGCTCTGCGGCGGATGACCGCCAAGAGAAGAATAGTAATTTCTTTGCATCGTCTGGATCCTTCATTCTCATGGTTTCGCGGAGGCTGCGGCATGTGCCTCCGCCATATAGCGGATTGCGCTACAAGCGGAAATGCCGCGTCACGTGGCCCCCGCTTTCTCAAGCAATTTCACTATCTTGTCGTAGCCGCGGCTGCGGGCATGCTGAAGCGGCATTACGCCGTCATTGTCGGCGAGATTGACGTTTGCGCCGGCAACGATCAGCAGTTCGACGATCCGAACGTGAGGTGGACCGCCATCGCTGAGGATGATCGCCTCCAAAAGCGCCGTCCAGCCGAGCCGGTTGACATGGTCGACATCGACCCCGGCCTTGATCAAGGTATCGACCGTTTCGACATGGCCGCGCTCGGACGCGGGAATGAGCGCCGTGCCGCCATAGCGATTGATGCTTTTGAGATCCGCGCCATGAGCAAGCGCGAGCTTGAGAATATCAAGATGGCCGCGGGCGCCGGCATAGAGATAGGGACTGTCCTCAATCTCGTCCTTGGCATTGACGTTAGCGTCTGCCTCGATCAGCGCCCGCGCGGCCTCCACCTTGCTGCCATGCGTCGCGACAAGCAGTGCCGTCGCGCCGCTTGCGTCTCGCGTCTCGATGTCGGCGCCGCTGGCGAGCAGTTCCCGGATGGCGGCGACGTCGCCCGCTGCGGCCGCCTTGTGTAATCGAAGATCCATTGTATCGCCGAAGGCAAGGAAAGGAGTGCAGACAGCCGTCAGGAAAAGCCAGGCTGACAGCAAAAATTTCAACATGCCTCATCTCGTTGGTGTTTCTGTCTGAACCTAGCAGGGAACTCCGCTCCAGAAAATCGAATATCCAAGCCGGGACCGCTGAGAAAATGAAAACACTTTCAGGATTTTCCGTTGCTATGACCGAGCCATAGCTTCACCGTTTTCCGCGCCAGCCCTTGTCCGCCACCACGACCGAGGGAGGGATGGAGCCGATCTCCAGCCGCACACAGAAGCCTTGGCCGGTGTCGGGGAATAAAACTCTTCCACCGTGGATCTCGGCCGCCTTCTTGACCAGATTCAGTCCCAGGCCAGCTCCGGAGGAACTGGCATTGATGCGGCGAAATGGCTCAAAGACACGATCGCGCTCCGCCAGCGGTATGCCTGGACCTTCGTCGCAGACGTCGATCGTGCCGGCTGCACCGACCCGAACGACAATCGAACCTTTTCCTCCCGCATGATCGATCGCATTTCGGATCAGGTTGACGACCGCCATCTCGATCGTCGAGGTCTGGATCACAAACACCGCTTCCTCGGGGCTCGGCTCGAAGTCGAAATCGTAGCCGGCATCCATCGCAATCGGTGCAAGATCGGCGGCGATGTTCTCGACCACGATATTCAGATCTTTCTTCTCCGCGCGCAGCTCGACCGCGCCGATGGCCTGCATTTCCAGAAGTTGATGCGCCACGCGGGAGAGGCGGTCGATATCGTCCCGAAGCTGATGGCTCACCTCGGCCTCGGGGAGAAGATCGGCCCGCGTCCGCGCAATCGCAATCGGCGTTCTCAGCTCATGCGCGGCGTCGGCGAGGAAGCGATTGTGCCTCTTATAGCCTTCATCCAGCTTCGAAAGCGCATGGTTGAACGCGTCCACCAGCGGGATGATCTCGGTCGGAACCTTCGAACGCTCAAGCCGGGCTGAGCGCGTATCGAAATCGATCGCCTGCGCCTGTGTTGCCGTTTCCACGAGGCCGCTCAGCGACCGGCCGACGGCGCGTGGTGTGACGAGCAGCGTTGCGATACCAGTGAGCGCCAGTATGGGAAACACACCGATGAAGATGACGAATGCCAGGGCCGGCAAGACACTCAACCAGTGGATTTCGCCATGCGGACCCTTGGCGACCTCGACACGCATATTGATCCACACATTGAGGCCGTCACTGTCAAAGCCTCGTTCGGTGGCCGCCATGATCTGCAGCTTGCCAACCGAGGTATCCCGGTTCTCGACCGTGGCATGCGCACCGTTGCCCGCTTCCACCCTCGCCCGATCGATCGTCCGGGGAAAGCCTTCCTTGAGAGCGGCTGTCGGTATCTCTCCATATTGAAGGAGAAGCCCCTTGTCGTCCCGGACGGTGAACCAGAGCTCCGGATAGCGCCGCTTCAGCTCGACGACCTCTTGAGTCTCGGCCACCTGCAGCTGCCCGTCATCGTCCCTTGTAACCTGTTGCGCGACGACGCGGACGGCCTCTTCGTTGGCATCCTCCAGCTCCGGATTGATGATCCAGATCCAGCCAACGAGAAGAACGAAGAAGAGAACGAGGATAAAGGCCTGCAGGGCGATGAGGCGCTTTATCAGCCCCCAACGCAACGACCGGCCGCGCTCTGTCTTCATGCCTTCGTCCGGACGAGATAGCCAATGTTTCGAACGGCTCTTATCTCGACCGTGGCTTCGGCCAGCAGGAGCTTCTTTCGGATTCGCGAGATGTGCGCGTCCAAGGCATTCGATCCGATTTCGTCCTCCAATGCATAAACCGCCTCGACGAGGTTCGGCCTCGTGACGATACGGTTCGGACGGCGCATCAGCGCCTCCAGCACCAGGTATTCGCGCCGGGGAAATTCGACAAGCGACCCGGCAATGGAGATTTCATTGCTTCGCGGATCGACGCTCAGATTGCCGAAGCTCAGATATCTGTCGGAAAGCGTGGGGCCGCGTCTTTGCAGAGCTCGCAGGCGGGCGAGCAATTCCTCGATTGCGAAAGGCTTGGCAAGATAGTCGTCGGCACCGCTATCAAGTCCGTCCACGCGATGGTCGACCGTGCCGAGAGCGGTCAAAACAAGGATCGGCACGGGGTGCCGGCGTTGACGAAGCGCAGCAACAAGATCGAGGCCCTCGCCATCCGGCAGGCGACGGTCCAGGACTAGGACATCATAGGTGCCGACGCGGGCCATGGCCTCGGCATCCGCAATCGTCCGGACGTGATCGGCGAGCACATCGCGGCGCCTCAATGCCTCGAGCAGCGCTCGAGCCATTTCGGGCTCATCCTCAAGAAGCAAGATTCGCAATGACTTTCCCCCCAAAGAACGGCGCTTGCCATCCTTTGCCCCACTGACAGCCAAAGATTGCAGCTACATTACACGCGGATTTAAGAAGTGGTACTGGGTTGCGCCGGTTGTTACAGGCGGCGGGACATGGCCGAGACGTCTGTCGCTAACTTTCCAGCAAGCGCGCCAGCATCCGCCTGATGTGATCCTGGCCGCCAAAGAAAATCGCGGCGACGACGATGGTCCGACGTTCCTCGATCGGCAGAAACCAGACGGCAGCCTTGTCTCGCCGCATGAAGCGAATACCGGGATGGATATCCGATCGCAACATTCCGATGTAAGGCGTCTCGACCAGCCGATCGATCGCCAGACGAAGCTCGCGAATACGGTCGGCGCCACGCTCCAGCGCTTCCTCGGGCGCATCTCCGAGGTCGAGATAGACGGCGAACAGATGATCGAAGATCAGCTCGAAATCGCGATCCGCCTCTCTTGAATATTCAAGGTTCCACACGAAGAGCTCGCCGCTTCCGCTCGATCATGCTTTCGATCCGCTCTTCCATGTCCGTTACAGAGATTTTCGGCCCATCGACCCGGCGCTGGATGAGCGCGCGGAGCGCCTCCGTCTCTGCCGCCTCCGCCTCGGTTTTTTGCCGAAGCAGCTCCAGGCCCTGTTGGAGGACGGAACTCAAGCTGGAATAGCGTCCCGCCTCGACGAGCGAGCGGGCAAATGCATCCTGCTGATCGGTCAACGATATCGACGACTTGACGCTCACTGGCTATCTCCTTCAAGCGTTAAAGTGCTACCCAGTCGCACATATGTCAAGGCGTCGCATCAAGACGACCTCGGGCCGAGGTTACTGCCGGCGCTTCGCAGTGTCGTTGACGCCGCCCAGATCCGGCGCAATCCCATAACTCATATTCTTCATCTGCTGGATGACGCGCGCCATCTCCTCGTCATCGAGAATGGGGGGTTCGCCGAGCGTCAGTGCCTGAACATAAAGGCGCGACAGGGTTTCGACTTCGATGGCGAGCGCAAGCGCGGCCGCCGGCGTCTTGCCGAGCGAGATCTGTCCATGCTGACCAAGCAGGCAGGCAAGCCTGTCCTGCAGTGCCTCGATCGCCGCATCCGAAAGGGCTTGCGTGCCGAAGGTGGCATAGCGCGCGCAGCGGATCGTCGTGCCTCCCGCGACACCGGTCATATAGTGGAAGCTCGGGATGGTCTTGTGGTGCACGGCAAGCGTGGTCGCGTAGACCGAATGGCAATGGAGAACGCAGTCGATATCCTGGCGGGAGGCAAGGATATCGCGATGAAAGCGCCATTCCGACGACGGCCGGCGTTCACCCTCGTAACTGCCGTCAAAATACATCTGCACCAGATCCTTCGGCTGCATCATGTCATAGGGAAGAGACGTGGGCGTGATCAGGAAGCCCTTGGGATTGCGCACCGACATGTTGCCGGCCGTTCCCTGATTGATGCCGGACGCGTTCATCCGGCGGCAGATCGCTACCATTTCCTCGCGCTGGGCGTTGTCGTCATGTGTCGTCACGATATTTGCTCCATGGTCTTGATCAGCGCCTGCCAGCGGCGCTGATAGGATGAAAGTTCGGGAAAGTCGGAAATATCCGGCGCCTCGGCTGCCAGCGGCGCGGGCGAAATGCGCTTTTCATGGGCAGCGAGCATGGCAGCGCCTGTCGCCGTGCCCGTCGTGCTGCGGCTCACAAGCACCCGCCGGTCGGGCAAGAGCGCCGCAACGGCGGCGCCATAGAGAGGATCGACGACAAAATTCCCGTCGAGCACCACTGTTCCCGCAGCAGGCAGATCCCGGATGCAGTCTGCCGTCAGCAACGCCGAATAGAGCACGGCGAGCGTGAAGCGGACGTCTCCTTCGTCTGCAAGCGGACCCTCCAGGCGGCCATGGTGCGCCGTGCCGGGAAAGAGCCCGTCGTCCGAGCCGAAGGTCGGCAGCGCAAAGGTGCCAGAGGTAACGATCCTCCGCAGTGCCTGCAACGAGGCCGGTCCCGGAGCCTTTGCGGCGACGGCGGAAAATTCACGCCCGCCCATGGTCAACATGCCGGGCATAGGATTGCCGAACACATCGGCATTACAGGAATGACCGGGCAGCTCGATATCGAAATCGACACCCAGGCAGTCCGTGAGCGCAACGATCCACGTGCCCGTCGAAATCACTATGAAATCGGAGAGGTCGGCCGCCTGGTAACGGTAGAAGTTCGCCGAGGAGTCGTGCACGCCGCACAGGATACGCGTCGTTGCCTTCAGGCCGCTGCGCCCCGCAAGCTCCGGCTTCAAAAACCCAAGCGTTTCCCAGGCCCGCCGCATCGGCGGCATCAGGCGCTGCCAGCCGCGGCTTGCAACGAGTGCGGCCGGCCGCCCGTCGGCCGAGGCCCAAAGATGCGATTGCGCCGCCAGGCTCGTGACCTCGCTGGACAGGACCCCTGACAGGCGGAAAGCCCAATATTGCGGGGTGGCGAGATAGGCGCTGGCAGCCGCGAATGTCTCCGGCCAGTGCATTTCCTGCCAGAGCATTTGCCGCGCGAGATGCGCCGCGCCCAACATGATGGCGCTGGCCCTTTCGCGATAGGGGCCAACGATCGCCCTGTAATAGGCGTCGACATCGGCGGGTATGGGCTGCTCGTAGTCGATCATCGGCATTGCCGCACCTTGTCGATCGACCAGCACGCCTCCGGAACCATGCGCGCAGGTGACGATCGCGTCGATATCGTGGCGTTTTCCCAATGCGGCCAGACTATCGATGAGCCAGTCTTCCAGCTCATCGAGGTCATGATGGCGATAGGGCGGCGCCTCCTTGACCCAGTTCGGCGTCAACAGCGTTTCGAGCACGCGACCGTCGTCGCTTGCCGCCGATAGCTTCACATTCGTCTTGCCGATGTCGAAAACCGCGACGATGCTCATTTCGGACCGAGAAAACGTGTTGGCAGCAGCCCCATGAGATAGGGCCGCGCCGTCTGAACCATGGCGACGAAGATGAGAATGCCACCCCATATCGCGACCGTCAGATAGTTGCTGAGGCCGAACTGGTTGAAGCCCGAGGATATCACCTGCAGGATCGCGAGCGCCAGCATCAGGCCGCCGGCCGTGCCGAAGCCGCCGAACGGATCGACGCCGCCGAGCACGGCCGCAAGGATGGTCACCAGCAGATAGGATTGCGCATAATCCGCGCTGGCCGAATTGAACGTCGCCAGCATGACCAGGGCGGCGAAGAAGCAGATCACGCTCGACATGACGTAGACGCCGACCAGCACCCGGCGCGTGTCGATCGCCGAATAACGCGCCGCCTCGATATTGGAGCCGATCATGGCGCAGGCGACGCCGAAGGCGGTGCGCCGCAATATGAGGCTGACGATGACGGCGACGACGATCAGCAGCAGAAAGATCATCGGCACGCCGACCATGGTGGTCGTGCCGATACGGCTGAAGCCGTCCGGTATGCCTGACAGTGCCATGCCGCGCGTGAGATAGATGCTGATGCCGTCGATCAGCGACTTCGTGCCGAGCGTGATCAGGATCGGATGGACGCCGGTATAGGCAATGAGCAGGCCGGTAACGAAGCCGATGAGCAGGCACAATACGAGACCGGCAACAAGCGCCAGAGCGATCACGGCAATTGCCGTCCCGGTGCCGCTAGCAGGCGGGATCAGGCTCTGCATGGTGAAGGCCATCAGCAGCGCGCACTGGTTCGTCGTCGCGATGATCGCCAGATTGAGGCCGCCCGTTATCAGCGGCGCCATCATTGCCAGAGACAGAAGTCCGAGCAGCGGCATCTGGTACATGAAGGATTGCAGCGTGCCGATCGAAGCGAAATTCGGAATGAACAGGGAAAAGCCGGCGACCAGAAGAATCAGCAGGATGACGAGACCCATGTGAGCGCCTGGAACGCCCGTCCGCATACGCGCCATCAGGTCGGCAAGGCTGCTGTTGATGTTATAGAGAACTGGAGGTTCAGCCATTGGACGGCGCTCCTGCGATGATGCGGTGGCGGCGGCCCGGACGCGAGCTGATCACGGTGATCGAGGTCGAGACCAGAATGGTGATGCCGATGACGATCTGGAAGAAATAGGAGGAGACGCCAAGCAGGTTGAGCCCGTTCTGCAGGACGGCCAGCAGCACGATGCCGAGCAGCACGCCGGGCACGGTGCCGATGCCACCCGTCAGGCTGGCGCCGCCGAGCACCGCGGCGGACAATACCGCAAGTTCGGTATTGTACATGGCATTGGGCACGCTTTCGCCGACCCGGTGCGCTTGCAGCAGGCCGGCTACCGCCGCCATCAGTCCGAGATAGCCGTAGGCGACGAATTGCAGCCGGCCGATATTCATGCCGATGCGCCGTGCGGCCTCGCCATTCCCGCCCATGGCATAGAGCTGGCGCCCGACGGAAGACCTCTTCATCCACGCCCAGGTGAACAGCGTCACCACCACCATGGCGACAATCGGCAGCGTCACGCGGACGATATCACCCGACGCCGTCTCCATGCGCCAGAAGACGATGCGGTTCGTCCACCAGTCCGGCAAGGTGTAGATCGATTTGCCGCCCGAGAAATACATCAGCAACGAGAAGCTGACGCTCATCATGGCGATCGTGGCGATGATCGATGTGATGCGCACATAGTGGACCAGCAGCGCATTCAGGCAGCCGAGGCCAACGCCGATCGCCAGGCCGCAGACGATGACGGCGGGTGCGGAAAATCCGAACTGCGTTGCCAGCAGTGCCGCGCAATATTGCGCCACGGAGGCGGTTGCCGCGAAGGAGATGTCGATGCCGCCCGAAACCAGCACGACGAAAAGGCCCATCGCCATAATCGCCTGCACGGAATAGGTTTCGAGCAGATCGATGATATTGGCGAGCGTCAGGAAGTCTCGCGCCGTCAGCGAGAAAACGAGCACCACCAGAGCGATGACGGCCAGCAGCCATGTTTCGGGGCGTCGCTTCAATTGCGCCACGAAGGATGATCCGGCCGTCTTGCTGTGCTCATGCATAGATGCGTTCCTTCATATCGGCCTCGCTGACGTTCCCGGGCACCGCCTCGCCGACAATGCGGCCGGCGCGCATGTGCAGAATGCGGTCGCAAGTGGCAAACAGCTCAGACACTTCGTCGGAGATGAGAATGATGGCGACGCCCTGGCGGGCCAGATCGGCCACCACGTCGTAAATGCCCTGCTTGTTCTTGATGTCGACGCCGACGGTCGGGGAATCGAGGATCAGAACCTTCGGCCGCGTGGCGAGCCATTTCGCCAAAACGACCCGCTGCTGATTGCCGCCGGAAAGCGTCTGCACGGCACGATCGGCGGAGGGGACCTTAATGGCGAGCCGTTTTACCCAATCTTCGGCAAGCTGCCTGCGTGTCTTGTCGGGAATAAGCCCCAGCCGGCTTGCCATGCCCCGCATGACGGCGAGCATGATGTTGTCGCCGATCGACTGTTGCAGAATGACGCCGAGGCTCAGGCGATCCTCGGAGACATAGGCGATGCCGGCACGCACCGCGTCACGATTGGAGCGGAGCGAAAGCTGCCGGCCATCGAGGCGGATGCTGCCGCTTTCGGCACGATGCATGCCAAACAGCGTCAAGGCCAGTTCGGTGCGGCCCGATCCCAACAATCCGGAGATGCCCAGAACCTCTCCACGATGCAGGGTGAAATTGATGTCGGCGAACTCGCCGCGACGCGACAGACCGCCGACCTCGAGAACGGGCGCGGCCTCGCCCATATCGCGGGCGACGATCGCATGATCGATATCGAGCCCGGTCATCAGATGCGCGATCTTCTTCTCGCTCATCTGATCGGCAGGCCACGTGCCGACCTTGCGGCCGTCGCGCATCACGGTGACGCGTTCGGCGATCTCGACCACCTCATCGAGCCGGTGGGAAACGAAGACGACGGCAATGCCGTCCGCCTTGAGCCGTCCGACGATCCCCAGCAGACGGTCGACCTCCGCGCGCGTCAACGACGCCGTCGGCTCATCCATGAAGATCAGCCGCGCCTCGGCTGCCAGGCCGCGCGCAATGGCGACGATCTGACGCTCGGCCACCGAGAGATCGGAGACCACGAGATCGAGATCGAGCGCAAAGCCGAGCCTTGCTAGGACGGTGCTGGCCTTCTCGCGCATCTGCTTCCAGTTGACCGCTTTCACGAGCCGGTCGAGATGGCTCTCGACGGCGATGTTTTCGACAACGGACAGATTGGGAAAGAGGGACAGGTCCTGAAAGATCACCTGGATTCCCAAAGCCTTGGCACCGGCTGGATCCAGCGGAAGAACCGGCTTGCCCTCGATCTCGATCATGCCTGCCGTGGGCGGATGCACGCCAGCCACGGTCTTGATGAGTGTCGACTTGCCGCAGCCGTTTTCACCAACAAGGCAATGGATTTCGCCGGGCCGCACGTCCCAATCGATCTCCTCCAATGCGCGCACGCCGCCGAACCGCTTGGACAGTCCGGTCAATCGCAGAAACGGAATATCGTCGCTCATCGATCCACTCCGATTGAGGCAGGGCGGCCGGCGGCGGCATTTGCGCCAACCGCCGGCCCTCGGGAGGAACGCCTAGAGACCGAGCGCTACGAGCCGGTCGATATTTTCCTTATCGAGCGACTCCAGCTTCTGGGCCTGAATGAGCTTCTTGTCGGGATAGACGCGAACCTTGCCGACGCCGGTCAGCTCCATATTGTCGGTCGGCTCCTTGCCGGCGGCCAACAGGGAAGCGAGCTGGACGAAGATTTCGCCTGCCGTCATCGGATTCCAGATGAAGCCGCCGCGGATCGTGCCGGATTTGACGTATTTGACGCCCTGCCCTGGCGAGAAGCCGCCGACCAGCACGATCGACTTCGCCTTTTCGCGATCGTCGAGAACGCGCGCCGCGCCGATCGGCCCCTGCGAGCCGAATGTCAGGATGCCCTTGAGATCCGGGTGTGCGCGCAACTGATCCTGCGTTGTCTTGAGGCTTTCATCCAGGCTTTCAGCCACGCCGAAGCGGTCGCCGAGCATCTGCATCTTCGGATATTTCTGCTTCTGATAGGCAATCGCCGCGTCGGCCCAGGCATTATGCAGCGGAACCGTCAGCGAACCGACATAGACGATATACTTGCCTTCCTCGCCCATCTGCTTGGCGAGCAGATCCATATGCGCCTGACCGTAGCCTTCGATGGTCGTCAGCTCGAAGTCCCAATCCGCCTCCTTCTGGCTCGGACCTTCATGGGCCAGCACCTTGATGCCGGCAGCCCGCGCGCGGCCAAGAACGGGATCGAGCGCGGCGGAATCATTCGGCACGATGCCGATGACGGCGACCTTGCGGGCGATCAGATCTTCGATGGCACGCACCTGCTGCGCGGCGTCGGCTTGCGTCGGCCCGACCATCCAGGCATTCGCCTTGAATTCCGGTGCCGCCTTCTTGATGCCGACTTCCATGGCATTGAACCAGGGAATGCCGCCGATCTTGACCACGACGCCGACCTGCGGCTCGGCCGCCTGAGCGACACCGATCGTCGCACCAAGCGTACCGGCAACGACGGCGCCGCCTATTCCGGTGAGTATGGTTCGTCTTGTAACTTCCATTTTTCTCCTCCCAGTTTCGTGTTACCCGCCTCCTCAAGCGGGCTCCGCGGCGTCGAACCACGGATCTCGACGGCGCAGCGCAGGCGCCGTGTAACCGGTTTTCCGGCAGAACCGGTCATGCGCCGCAACAACAGCGCCCAGGCCTGTTCGGCCATTTCCTCGACGGGCTGGCGCACGGCCGTGATGCCGGGTGCGACCAGCTGCATCCATTCCATATCGTCGAAGCTCGCAAAGGCGAGATCGCCGGGCACGGAAAGCCCGATCTCCGCCATGGTGCGATAGGTCAGGAGCGTCGTGCCGTGATCGAGCGAAAACAGCGCGCCAGGCAACGGGCGGCGGCGAAGCCGCTCTTCGAGACGCTGCGCGCCGTTGGCATCATCGATGCCGATTTCCAGCATTTCGACATGCATGCGCCTGGCTGCCGCCTGTACGCCCTCCCAGCGTTCGCGCACATTGCTGATCGAAAGGCTGCTGCCGACAACCATGCAATCACGATAGCCCTGCTCATCGAGATGGGCGGCGATCGCGCCGGCGGCCGGACCATTATCGACGGCAATGAGATCGAAGCCGGCCGCGTCCGGTATGCGGTCGGCAAGGACGATCGGCGCGAAAAAGCCGTTTGGCAGCCGCTCGGCAAAGGCGCCGTCGCAGGGAATGACGATCAGACCAGCCGGGCGCCAGGCGCGGATCTTGCGCAGGCGATCGGCCTCTTCCTCGGCGTTGTTGCGTGCGGACACGACGACCAGATCATAGTCGTCGAGGCGCGCCAGATGCTCCAGCGTCGAGACGAAGGAGGCAAACATCGGATTGGTAAGATCAGGCACGACGACGCCAACAAGCTGCGTCTTGCGCGAGCGCAACCGCGAGGCGCCAAGATCGACAACGTAGCCGAGCTCGCGCACCGCATCGTTCACGCGCCGGGCAAAATCGGGCGAGACGGTCGGCTTGCCGTTCAGAACATTCGAGACGGTCGCCACCGAGACGCCCGCCCTTTCGGCCACCATCTTTATGGAGGGAGTTCGCGATTTCGACATCTTGCCCTCCTCCACTATCAATCTCCGATTGAGCTTACGAAAATTCTGGTGAAACGTTTTATTGTAAGCTAAACCTGTATATGTGCGGTGTCAACATGAACGCTTTTAAGTATAAAACGATTCATGTCTTTCGCATTGCAGCAATTTCTTTTGCATCCACGAAACCGGGAGGACGATCATGAACAAGCTGGGAGTTCACGCGCTGGTCTGGGAGGCTGGCTGGGGCCGCGACGAATGCGCCCGCGCAATCGCAAAGAGCGCCGAGGTGGGCTACGATTTCATCGAGGCGCCGGCGCTCGATCCCAGCCTGATCGATCCTGAATTCACCCGTCGCCAGCTGGAAAAAAGCGGCATCGGCATCAATTTCTCGCTCGGCCTCGATTTCGACAGCGACATCTCAAGCGGCGACAAGGAGAAGGGTCGGCGCGGCAAGGAAAAGCTGGAACAGGCAATCGCCGTCTGCCGCGATTGCGGCGGCGACTATATCGGCGGCATCCTGCACTCGGCATTCGGGAAATATTCCGAGCCGACGACGGCCGCGGGCGTCGCACAATCGGTCGACATTCTGCGTCAGGTGGCCGAGACGGCGGCAAAAAGCAACATCACGCTCGTTCTGGAAGTGGTCAACCGCTACGAATCCAATGTCCTCAACACGGCCGCCCAAGGCGTGGAAATGTGCAAGCGCATCGGCATGCCGAATGTGAAGGTGCATCTGGACGTCTACCATATGAACATCGAGGAATCCGACATTCAGGCCGCCATTCTCGAAACCGGCGACCATCTCGGCTATTTCCACACCGGCGATTCCCATCGCGGCTATATGGGCTCGGGCACGATCGACCTCACCGGCGTCTTCAGGGCCCTCGTCCGCTCCGGCTACAAGGGACCGATCACCTTCGAATCCTTCTCCTCCCGCGTCGTCGGCCAGCCACTCGAAGGTATTCTCGGCATCTGGCGCAACCTATGGGATGACGGACGCGATCTCGCCGAACATGCGCTGATGTATACGAAGGCGCAGCTCAAGGCCGCCCAGGAAGCCCAGCGTCAGAGCCAGCAGCGCAGCCGCCTGCCCTGATAGCCAACCGGCTTGGACATTCCGTGAACGACATTCCATCGGGCAGGCGCAGCGGTTCCCCGCTTGCGGCGGGGTAACGCATGCGAAATGAGATTGTTGCCGCGCACTTCCTTCTCCCCTCGGGGCTATTGGATTCACACATTGTCGGCGGCGGAGAGGAGGAGTGCTACGCCGCGCTTGGCGGCCTGGAACTGTTGCCATCCGTCGAGCATGACGATCGGTCCTGGCTTTCCGTAGTAGCCGGTCCATCCGCCGAGGCGGGCGCAGACCCAGGCGGCATAGGCCAGCGACCCTCTGGGATGGGGGTTCTTCTGTTTGGCGGTCTTGCCCTCCAGCTTGGCGCAGAAGGCTTCCAGCAGCGGCTGGTCGCTTGGCTCGAAGGCGTCTTCGATGGGGCGCAAGGTGGCGCCGGGCGGAGCGCCGTCGCGGGCATGGACCAGTTGCTGCACGATCACGGCCGCGACGAAGGCAGCCATCACCAAATTGCTCAGCGCGCCCTCGTCCTCGATGCGCAGGCCTTCGATATCAAAGCCCTGCGTCTTCAGGGTGCGGAACAATTGCTCGATCGCCCAGCGACGGCGATAAAGGGCGATGACCGCCGCCGCCTCGTCGGCATCCGACACGGCATAGCTTGTCAGCAGCCGCCAATGGATCGGCGTCTCGCCCGGTGGTGCGGCGGTCTCGCGCACATCCACCAGATAAAGACGTACGCCATCCGGGGTCTTCCTGTAGATGCCGTTCTTCGGGGGCAGCAATGTCACCGCGCTGAAGCGGATCGCCAGTTGCGTGTCGCGCTCCTTGCGGCCCGGCTTGGCCGGCAGGCTAAAGGCTAGGTTGACCGCAACCGGCAAGGCATCCGCCAGACAAAGCAGCGACGGCTGGTCCTTGCCGAGGCTGCGGTCCCTCGCAACCCGGATGACGAGGTCGACATTGACGGGTCGGCGGGCGAAGGCCTCGTAGATATCGCTTTCACGGTCGGCAATGATGGTGATGTGGCGTGCAGCGGCGCAAACCTTCGCCGCACGATCGGCGCCCTCCAGCCAGCGATAGCTCTCCTTCTCCTCGATCGGACGCGCGCGCTGCGTGCCGCGCTCGCCCTGGTCGCGGCTTAGAAACTGCCCGTGGATTGCCCCGACGATCGCGCCATCGTCGGCGTCGACCCCGATCATCGCATGCAGATAAAGACCGCCACCGCCGTCGGAGCGGACCACCGTCGTATCCTGAATGGCCAGGATATGCCGATCCGCGCAGCGGCTAGCCGTGCGCAAGGCCGCCTCATCGATCATCGCCTGCGGATCGACCGCTCCATTGCGCAAGAACCGGCTCAAGCGGATCTCTCCGGCCCGATTGCCGCCGAGCTTGCGCACCCGCATTCCCTGGCCTGCCGTCGAAACCAGGCGCTCCAGCAAGAACGCCCCCCTTTTTCCAGCCGACGGTCGCCAAACCGTCCCAAGCTCAAATCATCCATCGCTCAATTCTCCTGCCGGCAGCAACAGAATCAGAACCTCATTCCATACGCAATTCCAAATGTGTGAATGCCATAGCCCCGAGGGGAGAAGGTGCTTACGGCGCCGACATGCCTCATATGCGATTACCCCGCCGCAAGCGGGAAGCCGCTTGCTCAGGCGGAAACCCCTTTGCTTTGCAGCGGCGACTGATGAACCACAATGCGCGCGTGATAGGGAATGCGCGCATAAAGATCTGTGACATCCTGATTGACCAATCGAACGCAGCCTGATGACGCTGCCTTGCCGATCGAGCGCCATTCCGGCGAGCCATGCAGACGGTAGAGCGTATCCTTGCCGTTCTGGAAGATATAAAGCGCGCGCGCACCCAGAGGGTTCTTGATACCCGGGTCCATGCCGCCATTGGCCACTGAATATTTCGCAAGTTCCGGTTTGCGGGCGATCATGTCGCCCGGCGGTTTCCAGCGCGGCCAATGCTGCCGCCAATGGATGACCCCCTCGCCTTCCCATGCGAAGCCGTCGCGGCCGATGCCGACGCCATATCGCATGGCGGTGCCGCCGGGTTCCACGACATAGAGGAATCTCGACGCCGTATCCACGACCACCGTGCCGGCCGGCTCCCCGGTCGGATCGGGAACGCGCTGCCGGTAAAATTTCGGATCGAGCTTTCGATAAGGGATCGCCGGAATGACATGGCCGCCATCCACCAGAGACGCATAGCGAGCTTCGAGTTCCGGATCCGGCGCGATTGCGTTCTCAGCTTGCGAAGCGACGGGAACGACGGGCGGCATGCGAGCCGGAGCGACGATTGGCGTTGGAACCGGAGCCGTCGTGGCACACCCCGCAAGCGATGCAGTCGCGGAGATGGATCCGAGTATGAAAGCCCGTCGTGAGAGAGTCTTTTCGTTCTTGGCTGAGCGCATTTCGGTCCTGATAATCCTCACAAATTGGTGCCGCCCTTTCAGTCAATGAAAGCTGAAAGGGAAACATGTCTAATCATCCATGGCGATAACCCCATAGCCAATTGCGATCCATGATGGCAAGCATCGCCGATGCCGGCTGGCGTCAATCCGCACGATACGGTAACGCCAGCTGCCATATCGAAAGCTGTCTTCAGAGGTTCCGGGAAGATTCCAAGCCGGATTGATTTTGCTGACACGGCTTACGCTCGTCATGCACGGCCAGATCCCGTCTGGCCCGCGCGCTCGCGGCTTCGATCGGCTGCGCCTTCCCCTGCTCTGCGATAACAGCCCGCGCCCGCTCGATATCGACCATGTAGTCACGCGCCAGCGGCAGAGGAGAGACATTCTTCGTCAGCTGCAATTGCCAGTTCATGTGCCCCATGCGGAGGAAGGCGAGCTCGGATCCGATCAGATAGAATTCGAACATCCGACAGAATCGTTCGTCATAGAGTTTGGCCAGGGTGCTCCTGTTCTTCATGAAGCGATCCCGCCATTGCTCAAGGGTCTTGGCATAGTGGAGGCGAAGGATTTCGATGTCTGTCGTCCACAGCCCGGTTTTCTCGACAACGGACAGGACTTCGGAGAGCGCCGGCGAATAACCGCCGGGGAAAATATATTTTGCGATCCAGGGATTCGTGCTGCCTGGCCCGTCGGACCGGCCGATCGCATGGATCAGAGCAACGCCATCCTCCTTGAGCACGGCGCGGATTTTGTCGAAGAAGGCCCGGTAATGATTGATGCCGACATGCTCGAACATGCCGACGGAGACGATGCGGTCGACGGGCCGCGTCCAGGACCGGTAATCCAGCAGCTCGAACGTCACCATATGCTCAAGACCGGCGTCCTTCGCGCGCGCTTTCGCGGCCAGCAATTGCTCTTCCGAAAGGGTGAGGCCCGTGACCCGCGCTCCGAATTCCCTGGCGAGATAAAGCGCCATGCCGCCCCAGCCGCAGCCGATATCCAGAACCTCGAGGCCTGGACGATCGAGCATGAGCTTCGATGCGATATGCCGCTTCTTCTTGAGCTGCGCCTCCTCGAGCGTCTCGTCGCCGACAGGGAAATAGGCGCAGGAATACTGCCGGTCGTCATCAAGCATCAGCGAATAAAGGCGCGCATCGAGATCGTAGTGATGGGCAACGTTGCGCTTCGAGCGTCCGGCGAAATTCAGCTGATCGAGATGTCGGCGCAGCCAGCGCACCTTGTCCATGACCTTGCTGAAGGGGTGGGTGCCGCCCTCCTCCATATTCAGGACGAGCAAGTCCATCATTTGAAAGAGATCGCCGGAGCCCGGCTCGACATCACCGTCCATATAGGCCTCACCGAGCGCAAGGGCTGGATTGAAGACGAGGCGGCGTTTTGCGCGGGCGGTTTTTATTTTCATCGTTGCGCGCGGTTCCGATCCCGTACCGAAATTGCGCGTGGAACCATCGGGAAAAATGACCGTGAGCGTTCCGATTTTGATCAAGCTGGAAAGAGCTGCTTCTAGGAACATGAAAACTACCTGCTTATCGTTTCCTTGCGGGCGGCGCAGCTGCCCGAGGGCGGCCGAGAACCCAAGACGGTATTTCAATGCAGAAAGCGTACTACCTAATATGGTAGAATAGCCAAATCATTTGCGACATCAAGGTTGCGTGAACTTGATTGTGACAATGCCCATACGGTTGCATCGCCATCGTCGCCGACGATCCGCCACGACGACGAATTCAGGACCTTCGCTTCACATATGCGAAGCATCGCCCCCACGCGGGATTAAAGTATTCCCGGAAAAGCGTTCAGCGGCTTTCCTGCCGGAGTTTAGGCAAAACAATGGGATGGATCGGCCGTGAGAGCCCGGGAAACACGCCAGTCTCGTCCGAGGACAAGACTGGCGCATGATGAAGCCGGCCGCTCTTCTTCCATCAAGCGGAACGCCTACCAGCAGGTAAAGCCCGCATCGACATTGACGATGGCGCCCGTCATCAGGCTTGCAGCATCCGATGCGAGGAAGAGGACCGCGCTCGCGACTTCCTCGGGCGTGCCCATCCGCCCCATCGGCGTGTCGGCAAGCCATATCGGAATGCGATCGCGATTGGCCTCGACCGCCATGACCATCGGCGTCTCGATATAGGTCGGGGCGACGGCATTCACCCTTACGCCGTGCTCAGCCCATTCGGCCGCCATCGAACGCGTGAGATGATGGACCGCCGCCTTGGACACGTTATACGGCGTCTGCGGCTGCGGCCGATTGCAGATGGTTCCGGACATCGAACCGAGATTGACGATGGCGCCGCGCTTCATCGCGACCATGTGACGGCCGAAGGAACGCGAGCACCAGAACACGCCATTGACGTTGACATCCATCATGCGCAGCCAATCGGCATCCGTGACATCCTGCGACGGGATGCCGCTCTGGCCGATCCCGGCATTGTTCACCAGGATCGTCACGGCACGGCCGCCATCGGCAAGCTCGGTGGCGATCGCTTCCATCCGCGCGGACTCGGTCACATCGCCGATCCGCAGGTCGATGTCGTAGCCCTTCTCCCGCAGGGCGAGCGCCTCTCGGGCATCGGCCTCGCCGCGCTCGATGACGATAACGGACGCTCCGGCCTCGGCCAGCGCCTCCACGCAGCAAAGGCCGATCGCACGGCCGCCGCCGGTGACCACCGCACGCTCGCCGTCAAGGCGAAATTTTTTCTGGTAGCTCATGGTACGGCTCCTCAGATGTCGAAAGCGCTCGGCAGGACCACAACGTCGCGGATCGTGACGTTGCGCGGGCGCGTCAGCATGAACATGATCGCATCGGCCACTTCTTTGGGTTCGATCAACGCGCCGGCCTCCTTTGCCTTGCGCAGGTTTTCTTCAGGCCAATCGGCGAGCAGGGCGCTGATGACGGGGCCTGGAGAAACCGAGCCAACGCGGATTCCGCTCTTCAGAAGCTGACGACGCATGGTTTGCACGAAGCATGTCATCGCCCATTTCGACGGCGAATAAACGGGCTCCCAAGGCACCGGGGAATGGCCCGCGACCGAGCTGGTGATGATGATGTCGCCGGTTCCCCGCTCGATCATATGCGGCGCCACCGTCCGGACGTTCTTGATGACGACATTGACGTTCAGGTTGAGCATCCGGTCGATGGCGTCGAGATTGGCCTCCACCAGGTCGCCGCCGATATAGGTGCCGGCATTGGCATGCAGAATGTCGAGATGTCCGACCTTGGCGAGGATGCCGTCCAGCAGCGAGGCGCATTGCTCGGTATCCAGCAGGTCGATGGCGAGCGGGATAGCCCTCTCTCCCAGGCGCTCGCAAACCGATCCCAGCGCCTTTTCGTCGCGATCGACGAGAACCACCGTCGCCCCGGCCGCGATCATGGCTTCCGTGGATGCCAATCCGATCCCGGATGCTGCCCCGGTCACCGCAGCCACTTTTCCCTTCAATTCGTCCATTCTCTCCTCCTTGGGTTAGACTTCTATCGTCTTCCTGCACCGCAAGCCGCGTGATACTCCGCAAGGCTCCGGGTAACTCGCCAGATCAGGACCTCCTCGGGGTCCAGCGGCGCATCGGCAAAATGCTGCGCGGCAGGCATATGCTGCCAGAACAGCGGCAGTGGTATGGTCCGCCCCCGCAAAGCATCACATAGTTTCTCGACAGCCGACTGGGCGTCCGCCGAAGCCCAGTAATAGCGGATGCGGTCGGATAGCGAATAATGCCGCAGCCACCGCTTTTCCCCTTCCGTTCCGTGATAGTGCTGGCTCCAGTTCTTCGGATGAGCCAGCATCAACGTTTCCATGGCGACATGGAGCGGCCGCTCGCCATAATCGGACACGAGATCGGAAGCGATCAGATCCAGCCCGTAAAGGGCCTCACGCAACACGAAAGTCAGTTCGGGGCCGACCTTCAGGATGGGAAACCCGTCTTCGACAAGAGCGGTCAGCGGCGCAGTGCCTTGGTAGTCGGTCGAGTGGGCTTCGAAAACGAATTGCCGCTCGTCGGCCAGCACGGACTTCAGCTCGGCTATCTTGCTGCGGTCGTAGGCAATGACATTGTGATTGCCGAATTCGACGCCCGGTTGGACGACCAGTCCGATGGCGCGTCCAAACGCCTCGTGCAGGCCAGCTTCCTCAAACACGCGACGATGGATATCGATCGTCTTGCGGGCAGCCGAGGCGGCTGTCGGCTCAATGGCCGTCAGCGCATGATCGGCGCCGCCCGGCGGCGGGACCTCCGTGCCGATCACATAGACCGGCATGGCGCCGCCGCTCCTTCTTGCCGAAGCTTCGGCGACACCAGCAAGGCGTGCCGCGCGATGGGCGGTGGTCTCGTCGTCGAGCGCCACGGGCTCGCCCCTGCAGCCCATCGAGGCGTCCAGGTGGATTTTTCGAAATCCGGCATCGACATAAGCGGCGACCATTTTCTCCGCTTCGGCCATGGCGTCTTCAGCCTGACGATCCCGCCAAGGATTTGGGCCGAGATGATCCCCACCCAGAACGATGAGCTGCTCCGGGCAGTCCTCCTCCTCGGCGATCCGCCGGACAAGGGCAGCGAAGTCGCCCGGCGTCATGCCGGTATAACCGCCCAGGTGATTGACCTGGTTGCAGGTCGCCTCGATCAGCACAGTACTCGAATGCAGGCGTCCGTGCCGGAGCGCGGCCCTGAGTACCAGCGGGTGCGCCGAGCATACCGAGGTGATGCCCTTCGGCCGGCCTTCGGCTCTCAGCCTCGCCAGTTGATTGAGATGGATCTGCATCAGGTGCGCCTCGCGGTCGCGGCGATGAACGCATCGAGTTCCTCGCGGGTGCCGGCACCTTCCATCGGGCCGACGACGGTGACATTGCGAGCGCCGGCCGCCGCCGCATAGGTCAGGGCATCTTCTGCAGACATGCCCAGGCGGCGGCAGGTGAGATAGGCGCCGCCAAAACAATCGCCGGCGCCGGTCGGATCGATTTCCTTGACGATAAAGGCCGGAGCATCGATGCGCTCGCCCCTGCTGTTGAAATAGGTCGCCCCATCCGCTCCCCGCTTCAGCACGATCTCCTTGACCCCGATATCGAACAGGCGGCGGATCGCATTCGCTTCGCCTTCGACACCCGCCGCCCGCTCCAATTCCTCTCCGGACGGCAGCAGCAGATCGGCGGCGGCGGCGAGCTTGGCAAAACGGCGTTCGGTGTCCTCGTCGAGCCTGAGTTCTTTGCGGATATTCGGATCGATGGAAAGCGTGCCGCCGCGAGCCTTGACGATATCGACGGCCCTGTCGATCACCGCGCATGCGCTCGGGACCGACAACGCCGAGCCCATGACATGCAGATGACCGCCGCGAGCGATGAGATCGCGGACAGCTTCGCTCCAGCCGAAACGCGCGGCGGCGGACTTGGCGATGTTGTAGACGAAATCGCGGGAGCCGTTCTCGCGGTAACGAACGAAGGCGCTGCCCGTCGGGTAATCGGGGTCAATGGATATCGCTGAGATATCGACGCCATCGCGCTTCAGCCTTTCGATATTCACCCGGCCAAAATCGTCGGCGCCGACAGCGCCGATCATGGCTGCGTTGCCGCCGAGCCGCCCGCATTGGGAAATGAAAATCGCCGGCGCACCGCTGGCGAAAGGCCCGATGAGTGGCTGGGCTTCGACGAACCCATCGCCGACGGTCGTGGCGACGATCTCCACGAGAATTTCCCCGACGCATATCGTCGGGCCGAGCTGGTCAGGAGCCAGTGCTGAAGTCATCGCAGTCATGCTTTCGATACCTGTTGTTGTCAAACCGCCGCGCGCGGCTGCATGCCATCATCACCGCTGAACTCCTCGTTTTCCAGCGAAAGGAAGCGCTGATGAAGCATGCAAGCGGCTCCGAATGCGGACCCGAATTCCGCGTCTTCGTCAACGACGATTTCGGGATTGGGAAAGGGAATATTCTGGCCCTCGGCCATGTGGACGGCGACGCGGGCGGCAACCATCGGATAGAGAGATGCCACCGAGCCACCGAGCACGATCCTGCCGGGGTCGATCAGCCGACAGGCCTGCAATAGCGCATATGCCAGATGACGCGACCATGTCTCCGCAATGTTGACGGCCGCCGGAACACGGTCACGAACGCCGACCCAAAAGTCCTGCAGATCGGCGTCGCTCCGCCCGACCGCCTCGCGATACTGCCTGATCAGCACTTCGCGCCCGATCAGCTGTTCGAATTTCTGCCCGCCGCTCCCGGACACGAGAGTGTGGCCGATCTCGCCGGCCAGGCCATGGCCGCCGCGAAACAGCTTGCCGTCGATGACGATCCCGCCGCCGACGCCGGTCTCCATGAGCAGGAAGAGCGTCACGCCTGCGATGCGACTGCGATAACTGTCCCCTATCGCAAAGGCATTCGCATCGTTCTCTACTGCGATCGGAACCTCGACCGGAAATGCGGACCGGCAGATTTCCTTCAGCGGGACATCCCGCCATCCGAGAATTGGCGCAAGGCTCACAGACCCATCGGGCCGAATATGGGCCGGCGTCGATATGCCCAGCCCCCTGCACCGCGCCATCATCTCCTTTGTCATGTCGCCGACGATAAGTGCCACGCCATGTTCGACGGCCCTCTCGACCGTCGAAGACAGCGTGTCGAAGGCAACCTTGCGGCAAACCCTGACTTCGGCGGCAAGATCGATAACGACAGCGGATATGTGCTCCACACCGATCTCGATGCCGACGAAAAACGCGGCATCGGGGATGAGTTCCAGCATGATCCCCGGCCGTCCCGCGCGCGATTGCTCTCCGCGCCTGCTGCCCGCCTCCAACTCATGAACAAATCCGCCCTCCGTCAACTCGGCGACGATCTCACCCGAGGACGAGCGGTTCATGCCGAGCTTTCGCGCCAGATCCGCGCGGCTCATGCCGCGATGGCTGTAGATCGCCTGCAGGGCCGCAACGAGATTGCTCTGGCGAATTCTACGCGGCGAGCTTCCGATGGAGACGGTGTCGTTCATGTTCCAATCCCTTCAAATCGACCCGCGCCAACTTACACGGCCGGAGCGGGTCATACGAAGGATTATCAGGGACGAGCGCTTGTGGCACGCCGCCGTCTGGCCTCGTCATATTTGAGCTCGATATAACGCTTCGCATGGGCGGCAAGGGGATCGTTGTCGGTCCATGTGTCGCGCCAGATCGCACAGGCGAGCGACAATCCCTCGTCGACGACGGCAGCCGAAAAGCTCTCGAACACGATGTCGCGCTTGTAGCCGATATCGAGGAGGGCGTCGAAAATGAGGTCGAAGTCGATGACGCCGTCGCCGAGATAGCCTCGATTGCTTTCGCCGATGTGGAAGTAACCGACCTTGTCGCCGGCCAGGCGGATCGCCGCGGCGGGATTGGCCTCCTCGATGTTCATGTGGAACGTATCGAGATGCAGGCGAACATGATCGGAGCCGGTCTCGGAGATGAATTTCAGCCCTTGCGCGGTCGTGTTCAACAGATTGGTCTCGAACCGGTTGACGATTTCGAGGACGAGATCGACTTTCGCTTGCCCGGCCACTTCGGCCGTCGCCGCAATGGCGGCGACGCTGTTGTCCCAGCCCTTCCTCGTTGGCTGGCGATTGTACTTGGTATGCGCGGAATAAAGGATCCCGCCGAGCTTGTTGCCGCCGATGTCCCGGACTGCGCGCACCGCATCGGCCAGCATCCGCTTGCCATCCGCAACGACCGAGGGATCCTCGCTCGACACGTCCTTGTCGGGCGGCAACCCCATCGTCACGCCGATCTCCACGTCAAGCGACTGCGCGAGCCTCGCAAGCCGGTCCAGGTTGAATTTTTCGGGGCGAAGATAGGCGAACTCGATGGTTCCATAACCGTGCTCGGCCGTTTTTTGCAGGGCCGTTTCGAGCCCTTCCTGGGTTTGGCCGCTCGTCCATACAAATGAATGGATTCCCAAGCGTCGCATCGTCGTATCCTCGCGGTTCTTCCCAGGTATTTTGGACAGAATTAAGTTACTTAGTATGGCAAAGCAACAAATAAATTTATCAACGTGACTTTTGTTTTGGCACGAATATCGTTGCGCTGCAGCATTTTATGGCACGGCTGATATGCAGGTACCATTTCGCCGACATTATCGACAACCAAAACAACAGCATAGCTCCATAATTTGCATGTTAAGGCAACAAATATTGCAAACGCCGGAATTTGGAGCTAAGAATCCCTCGGCGAATGATCTCGCTGTAATCTGGGAGGATTGAAATGAGATACGCTATGAAAGCCAGCGCCATAGCGCTGACGCTTAGCCTTGCCGGCGTCGCTTCGCCGGCCTGGGCAGACTTCTGGTCCGACGCCGGAGCGAAATTCAAGGGCGTGACGCTGCATGGAGTGACCGAGTCCACGCCCCCTTCCAACTTCATCAAGGATGTGCTGGCACCCGAATTCGAGAAGAAAACGGGCATCAAGGTCGAAATCGAAACGACGTCCTGGGATCAGATGTACGACAAGGCGATCAAGGACATGGAAGCCGGCACCGGCATCTATGACGTCGTCTACATCGAGCAGGACATCGTCTATTCCTATATGGCGCGAAACTTCCTGACCGATATCACCAAGGCACTGAAGAACCAGCCGGATCTGAAGGCGCCGACCTACGATGCCGCCAACTTCACCAGCTTCTCCAACTACTTCAAGGACGCGAACGGGGATCTTTACGGCGTTCCGATGGAGGCTTTCCTCAAGACCTATCTCTATCGCAAGGACCTGTTTGAAGATCCGGAAATCCAGGCGGCTTTCAAGCAGAAGACGGGCCATGATCTGAAACCCGCGATGACCCACGAGCAATATACGGAAATCGCCGACTTCTTTACCCAATGGGGCAAGGATCACAACATGCAGCTATGGGGCTCGACGGCGCAGGCCCATACGGGCCATCCAGCCTCATGGTACGAATTCTTCGAGTCCGTCGCGCCGACCTTCGGCGTCTACAACTGGGGCATCGATGCCGGGAAGGACTATGCCGCGACTGTCGAGCATGGTGGCCAGATGAACAGCGACAAGGCGAAGGCCGCGCTGAAATGGTGGCTGCATCTGCGCGACATCGCGCCGCCGGAATCCTCGCAATCCACATGGACGGAAGTCGCCACGACCTTTGCCGCCGGCCGGGTGGCGCAGGGTCTGGTCTATGGCGAGAACGCGGCATGGATCGCGACCGATTCATCACAGTCGAAGGTCACGGGCAAGGTCGGCTTCGCTCTGCCGCCGCTCAAGCCGGGCGTGCTCGAGGCAGCCGAAGCCGGCAAGGGTTATGTCGGCTATTATGACGGCGGCGCCTTCGGCCTGCCTGTCTCCTCCAAGAACCAGGAGGCCGCCCTGCTCTTCCTGCAATTCATCGGCCAGAACGAGGTGCAGCCCGATTGGGCCGTCGCCGCGCCGCGCGTCACCAATACCGCCACCTTCGACGACCCCAAGATCAAGGCCATGGATGTCAAGCTTGGCGGCTTCTATACGATGCTGAAAGATCAGGGCAAGCTCTTCGCAGGCGCCCCGCCCTATCCGTTCCACGCCCAGGTGCGCGAAGCAACCGCCCCGATTTTCTTCGACATCCTGACCGGCAAGATCGGCCCGGACGAGGGCCTCGACAAGATGGCGGCGAAGACGGAGGAAGAGCTGACCTCGCTCGGCTATCGCAAATAGCCTTCCCTTCCGAACGGGCAGGCCGCGGTCAATAGCGGCCGGTCTTCCCGTCGCTGCAAAACGGGCACCTTAGCAACCGCCACAGGGGGATAGGCGATGCATTCACAGAAGCTCGGCTGGCTCTTGCTGTCACCAACCATAGTGATCCTCGGGCTCTTCGGCATTTTTCCGTTCGTCTATGTCGTCTGGGTTTCCTTTCATGCGTGGAATCCCTTTGCCGCCAATCCCCACATGGTCTTCAACTGGGCGGAAAATTACCGCAAGGTCGTTTTCGATCAGCAGTTCCTGGCGTCCCTGGGCATCACGGCCGCGTTCGTCTTCTTCGCCGTGACCTCGGAGATCGTGCTCGGCTATGTGCTCGCGCAGGCGCTCCTGAAGGATTTCCCCGGCAAGGCGATATTCCGCACCATCCATACCCTGCCGTTGATCATGGCGCCGATCATCGTCGGATCCGTCTGGAAGCTGATGACGACGCCCTCGATCGGCATCATCCCATATCTGCTGCACAGCTGGTTCGGCTTCGATCTCAACATCGGCCAAAGCGCGCTTGCGGCTTTCATTGTCACAGTGATCATGGACATCTGGCATTGGACGCCGCTGGTGACGCTTTCGCTGATCGCCGCCCTGGTGTCATTGCCGCCGGACCCGTTCGAGCAGGCGCAGATCGACGGCGCGGGCAAGAGCCAGATCTTCTGGCACATCACTCTTCCGATGATCCGGCCGGCCTTGATCGCCACCGTCTTCATCCGGCTCATGGATGCGCTGCGGACGGTGGACGAAGTACTGATGCTGACCGGCGGCGGCCCCGGCTCCGCGACGCGCTACCTCGGCGTGCACATCTTCAGGGAAGTCTTTCCCAAGACGAACTACGGCTATGGTTCGGCCATCTCCGTCGTCGTGCTGTATCTGACCATCGTCGTCTGCTGGCTGCTCTATGTCAGCCTGATCGCGCCGCGCGCCAAGAAAGGTTGAAGCGATGAAGACCCGCAATCCTTGGCTTCTGGTCGTCATGTGGATCGCCATCAGCTTTGCGACCCTCTTTCCGATCTACTGGCTCTTCGTCATCTCGGTGAAGCCGACGGTCGAGCTGTTCTCGACGCCCGAAATCATCCTGAGAAGCCTGTTCTGGAAGAACTACACCGACGTCCTGAACAACCCGACGCTGCGCGGCTATATGGTGAACTCGCTGCTCATTTCCTCGGGCAATGCGCTGCTGGTGACGACGCTCGGCTTTCTGGCCTGCTACGCGCTTTCGCGGTTCGACCTTGCCGGCAAGGAGAGCATCTTTTTCTGGACGATCACCAACAGAATGGCGCCGCCGGCCGTATTCCTGCTGCCGCTCTTTCTGCTGCTCACCCAGGTCTACAAGATCGGCAGCTTTTCCTTTGCGGATTCGCGGATCGGCATGATCCTCGTCTATTGCTCGTTCAACCTTCCCTTCGCGATCTGGACGCTTCGTCCGACCGTCGAAGGTATTCCCAAAGAGCTTGACGAGGCCGCCTATGTCGACGGCGCAAGCACATGGACCGTTCTATCGGATATCATATTCCCGCTGGCGCGACCGGGGTTGGCGGTGACGCTGATCCTCACCTGGGTTTTCGCATGGAACGAGTATCTGCTCGCAGCCACCCTGACCAATTTCAGGGCGCGCACCTTGACCACCGGCCTTTCGGAATATGTCACGACGACAGGCACGCAATGGGGGATCATGGCGGCGATATCGGTCTTCACCCTCATTCCCGCTCTCATCGTCTTCACCGTCGTGCAGCGCCACATCGTTGCGGGCCTGACCTTCGGTGCCGTGAAAGGATAATGCCATGCCTTCGGAATCCGAAAACGGCGAGCACAAGGCGGGGTTCCTGCCGATAGAAACGAATTGGTTCGACCGGCTGTTCATCTCGGTCGTCATCTGGGTGGCGTTGTCGCTGCTCTGGATGCGCTTCATCGAACCATTGGGACTGTCGGTCTGGATAGCGACGGCGATTTCCGTCGTGCTCGGCGCCTACATCATCCGGCGCGGGTGAGGCAAGGAATGCCGGCAACGGCCATGAAAACACAGCATGCATTGCGGCATCTGGGAGGAAGACATTGGCAAACGTACAGATTAGCGACGTCACGAAGAAATATGGCGCCCTTCAGGTCATGCATGGTGTCAGCGTCGACATCGACGACGGTGAATTCGTCGTTCTGGTAGGCCCCTCCGGCTGCGGAAAATCCACGCTGCTGCGCATGGTCGCGGGCCTTGAGACGGTCAGCGGCGGCGATATCAGGATTGGGGGCCGCATCGTCACCAATGCTCCGCCGAAGGAGCGCGACATCGCCATGGTCTTTCAATCCTACGCGCTCTATCCGCACAAGACGGTCGCCGAGAACATGGGCTTTCCCCTGAAGATGGCGAAACGCCCCAAGGCGGAAATCGATGAAAAGGTGCGCCGCGCCGCCGAAATCCTCGATCTCTCCCGTTACCTCGATCGCTATCCGAAACAACTGTCCGGCGGCCAGCGCCAGCGCGTCGCCATGGGCCGCGCCATCGTCCGAGATCCGCAGGTCTTCCTCTTCGACGAGCCCCTTTCGAACCTCGATGCCAAGCTTCGTGTGACGATGCGGGTCGAGATCAAGGAATTGCATCAACGGCTGAAAACCACCACCATCTACGTCACGCACGACCAGATCGAGGCCATGACGATGGCCAGCAAGATCGTCGTGATGCGCGACGGACGGGTGGAGCAGGTCGGCAGGCCGCTGGAGCTATATGATTTTCCGGCGAATATCTTCGTCGCAGGCTTTATCGGCAGTCCTTCGATGAATTTCCTGAAGGGCCGGATCGGCAATCGCGATGGTCGCAAGGTCGTCATCACCGAGCAAGGCGTCGTTCTGCCGGTGGAGACGGTGAACGCCGAGGACGGAAGGCCGGTGACCTATGGAATTCGGCCCGAACACATCACCATCGGCGATGGCGGAATCCCCGTCGAGGTGTCCGTATTCGAACCGACCGGCTCCGAGACGCTGATCTTCGGCCGGGTCGGCGGCGTGCCGATCGATGCACTCATTCGCGAGCGGATCGAAATCGCGTCGGGGCGAACAATGCATTTTCGTATTGACCCGCGCCATGTTCATATCTTCGATCAGGAAACCGGCACGAGATTGTAAAAGGACGTTCTGATGAATTTCGAAGGGAAGAAAGTGATCGTCACCGGCGCAGGCAAGGGCATTGGCCGCGTGACGGCGGAAATACTTGTGAAACGCGGCGCCCGCGTCGTGGCCTTGACCAGAAGTGCGGCGGACGTCGCCGCGCTGCGCGATGAACTGGGCTGCGAGGCCATTCAGATCGATCTTGCCGACGCCGGAAAGACGCGGGAGGCGGCATTGGCCGCTCTTCCAGCGGATTATCTCGTCAATTGCGCGGGGACGACCGAGCTGCAGTCATTTCTCGAAACCACGGTCGAAGCCTTCGATCACTTGGTCGCGGTCAATACCCGCGCGCCGATGATCGTGGCACAGGAATTTGCCCGCTCGTTGATCGAAAGGGGCTTATCCGGCGCGATCGTCAACGTATCCTCCGTCGCCGCCTTCGTCGGCATACCGGATCATGCGGCCTATTGCGCTTCGAAAAGCGGGCTGGACGGCCTGACGCGCGTGATGGCGAAAGAGCTGGCGCCGAAAGGCATTCGCGTCAATGGCGTCCATCCGACCGTCACGCTGACACCGATGGCCATCAAGGCTTGGAGCGACCCCGAAAAGGCAGCGCCGATGCGCGAACGGATCCCGGTCGGTCGATTTGCCGAACCTGCTGACGTCGCCGAGGTCATCCTGTTCCTGCTTTCGGACGAGGCGGCCATGGTCAACGGCATCTCGATGCCGGTCGACGGCGGCTATATGATCGCCTGAGATCGCCCGGCTTGATGGTGTCGCGCGGCCATATCGTTGCTGGTGCGCCGTCGCATGGATTTCAGCGATATGGAGCTGCCGTCAGGCAGCCTCTTCGTAGATCAGATCGGGCGCAGCGGTCCATTCTCCCCGCCCGCATGCTCGCCGCAGGCGACTTGGTCAAGGCAGAGTGCCTTGAACGACACGGCCATCGCCGGTGACGCTGCTTCAATGCGGTTGCCAAAAGGAAGCCTTCTAATTCACGCGCCCGATATATTGAGCCATGTCGAACATCCGGTTGGAAAAGCCCCATTCGTTGTCGTACCAGCCGAACACCCTGAGGAGGCCACCGGCGGAAAGCGACATCTCCGGTCCACTTAAGACGAGCGATTCAGGGCGGCCGCGCAGATCGACCGACACCAATGGCTTCTCGATCCAGCCCAATACCGGCGATCCCTCGGCGACATGCTTCAATCTTGCGCGCATGGTGTCCAGGTCCGAAACGTTCCGAACCGCAACCGTCAGATCGATCGCCGAGACGCTGGCGGTCGGCACACGAAGGGCGCGCGCTTCGATGAGACCGGCGAGATGAGGAAGCACGTCGCCGACGATCGCATGCGCGCTCGTCGTCGTCGGTACCATCGAAAGGGCGGCGGCGCGGCTGCGCGACAGTTCCGATCGCGGCTGATCGATCGTCGGCTGGCTCGCCGTGTAGCAATGAACCGTGGTCATCTGGCCGCCGATAATGCCGAATTCCCGGTCGACAACGCGCAAAAGCGGTGCAAGCGCATTCGTCGTGCATGATGCGTTTGAAATCACGGCCTGGTCGCGGAAGGCCTCCTCGTTCGCCCCCAGCACCAGCGTCACATCGGCCGCGGCGGAAGGGCCGGAAATGAGAACTCTCCTTGCTCCGGCCGTAATTCCCCGCTGCGCTACGACCCGTGATTTGGCATGTCCGGTACATTCCAGGACAACATCGATGCCGCGAAGATCGAGCTTGCTGATGTCGGGAGCATTGTGAAACGGTATCGAAACGCCGCCGACGACAAGGAACTGCTCCTCGAAGGAAACCGGCTCCGTCCAAGGACCGTACACGCTGTCGAATTCAAAGAGATAAGCACATGTCTCCAGATCGGCGATATCGTTGATCAGCACGACTTCGATGTCGCGACGATCCCGCAGAAGGAGGCGCAGGACGGAACGTCCGATCCTGCCAAATCCGTTGATTGCAATCCTTATTGGCCGGGCCGACATGCGAATCTCCACCTACTCCATCAAGTGGAAACTTTAGACGACATCGCCGCCTCGTGCCTCCCCCAAATGCGCCGTTTCAGAAATCGACCTCGATTGCCACGCCTTTCGCCAAAGCGAGCGCGACGGCCGCTGAAGCAACGGCAAGATCCTGAAGGCCGACACCCGTACCATCGAACAGTGTGACTTGATCCTGAGACGTTCGGCCGGGATGTGTTCCGTTGATAACGGCGCCAATTTCGACGATGGCCTCTTTCCGGATCAGCCCCTTTTCGATGGCGTGCTGTGTTTCGCCGATCGTTATGGCCTGCGCGACTTCATCGGTGAAGACGGTTGCGGCGGCGAGGAGCTCGGCCTCGACCTCCTGCTTGCCCTTCGTATCCGTGCCCATGCAGGCGAGATGCGTGCCGGCGCGGACCTGCGAAGCCTTGAGGAGCGGAGCGAAGGACGATGTAATCGAAATGATGACATCGGATTCAGCCCCCAGTCGATCGCGATCGACTGCCTCGAAGGGAAGGCCCTCCTCCTTGGCAACCTCCTCCAGACGGCTCAGCATGTCGGGATGCGGGTTCCAGGCGACGATCTTTTCGAATGCGCGCTGCTCAAGGGCTGCGCGCAACTGAAACGTCGACTGGTGACCCGCGCCGATCATGCCGAGGACCTTCGCGTCTTTTCGGGCGAGATATTTGATCGAGATTGCCGATGCGGCGGCCGTCCGCAGCGCGGTCAGCAGGTTGCCGCCGACCACGGCACGACATTTTCCGGTATCCGCGTCAAACAGGAAGATGGCGGACTGGTGGTTCGTAAGGCCTCTGCTGGCATTGTTTGGCCAGAACCCGCCAGACTTGAGGCCGAGCGCCAGGCTCTTGCGATCGAAGCCGGACTTGAAGCCATACAGCGCATCGGCATGGCCGATCGCCTCCCGGATTACGGGAAAATTATAGGCCGACCTGTTCGCCATCGAGGCGAAGACCTCTTCGACCGCCTTGAGACAATCAGAGGGCGTGACCAACTCGGCGATGGCACTTTCAGGAATGATGATCATTGTATTTCCGCCGGGTTTCCGGGGGCCAAAGCCCCCTATTTCATCAGTAAGCCTTGCCGCGCGCCGACACCGGCCAAAGCGTTTCAACCTTGCCGTTACGCACGCCGACATACCAGTCGTGAACATTGCAGGTCGGATCGCAATGGCCCGGAACAAGGCGGAGTTTCTCGTTGATCTTGAGAACGCCGTTCGGATCTTCGATAACGCCGTGCTCGTCGGAGCATTTGATGTATTTCACGTCATTGCGACCATAGACAAAGGGCAGGCCGGAATCGACCGACTGTGCCTTGAGGCCGGCATCGCAGATTGCCTTGTCGGGCTTTGCATGGCTCATGACGCTCGTCAGGATGAACAGGGCATTCTCCCATTCGCCCTGGTCGATCCGCTTGCCGTCCTTGTCCTGGATGCGACCGTAGTCGGCATCCATGAATGCGTAACTGCCGCACTGCAGCTCATTGTAGACGCCCGAATTGCTCTCGAAATAGTAGCTGCCGGTGCCGCCGCCGCTGACCAGCTCAGGCTCGAGACCTTCGGCCTTGAGGGTATCGACGGCATCCTTGACCTGGGCAATGGCCGCGTCGAGCTTCGCCTTGCGGTCTTCATATTTATCGATGTGCTGCATCGCGCCCTGATAGGCCTGGATGCCGGTGAACTTGAGACCGGGTGCCGCATGGATGGCATTGGCGATCTCGACGACGGCTGACGTCGTCGTGACGCCGCAGCGTCCTGCGCCGCAATCGATCTCCACGAGGCATTCCAGCGTCGTGCCGTATTTCTGTACCGCCTTCGACAGCTCTTCAACATTTGAGAGATCATCGACGCAGACGATGATGCGTGCGCCGTGCTGCGGCAGAAGCGCCAGGCGGTCGATCTTTGCCGGATCGCGAACCTGGTTCGAGACCAGGACATCCTTGATGCCGCCGCGCACGAAAACTTCGGCCTCGGAAACCTTCTGGCAGCAGACCCCGATTGCACCGCCAAGTTCCTGCTGAAGCCTGAGGACATCGACGGATTTATGCATCTTGCCATGCGCCCTGTGCCGCATGTTGTGGGCCTTGGCATAGTCGCCCATCCTGCGGATGTTATGCTCGAGCGCATCGAGATCGAGGATCAGGCATGGTGTCTGGATTTCGTCGACGCTCATGCCGGGAAGAGCCGGCACATCGTAGCCGACTTCCATGCCGGCGAATTTCGGTTCCATGTTCATTGCTCTTTCTCCCTTATTGCCAAGGCAATTTATCGAGGTCGACGTTTCCGCCGGTGATGATGATGCCAATGCGTTGACCGGCGAAAACCTCCCTATTCTTGATGATCGCCGCCAGCGGGACGGCGCTGGAGGGTTCCATGACGATCTTCATCCGCTTCCAGATGAGCTTCATCGCATCGACGATGTCCTCTTCGGAGGCCGTCAGGATATCGGTCACGTGGTTTCTGACGAAATGCCAGGTCAGATCTTTGAGCGGCACCTTCAGACCGTCGGCCACCGTATTCGGCGCGTCATCGGCAATGATATAGCCCGCCTTGAAGCTGCGGTAGGCATCATCGGCCTGCTCGGGTTCGGCCGCGTAGATCCTGACGTTCGGCGCGAGGTTCGACAATGTAAGGCAGGTTCCCGACACCATGCCGCCGCCGCCAATCGGCGCCACGACGGCATCGAGGCCGTCGACCTGCTCGATCAGCTCCATCGAGCAGGTCGCCTGGCCTGCAATGACGCGCGGATCATTGTAGGGATGCACGAATTCAGCGCCGGTCTCGGCAACGACCTCCGCAAAGACGGCCTCGCGCGACGAGGTCGAAGGTTCGCATTCGACCACCCTGCCGCCATATCCCCTGACGGCATCCTTCTTTGCCTGCGGGGCGGTCCGCGGCATGACGACGGTGCAGGGAATGCCTCGCCGCCCGGCGGCGTAAGAAAGGCACGTTCCGTGGTTGCCGGATGAATGCGTGGCAACGCCGCGGGCTGCCCGCTCGTCGCTCAGGCCGAAAACAGCGTTGGATGCGCCGCGGGCCTTGAACGCGCCGGCTTTCTGGAAGTTCTCGCATTTGAAGAACAGTTCGGCGCCGACAAGCGAGTTGATGAAACTGGAGGTGAGAACCGGTGTGCGATGGATGTAGGGCTTGATGCGCGTATGCGCAGCCACCATGTCGGCCAATGTCGGAATGTACATCGTATAGCTCCTCAGGCCGCGGCCTGAATCTTCGATTGGTGGTCGTTGCGATAGTGCTCCTGCGCAGCCGCAACGCCCGAACCGAGTTTGACGTTGAGACCAAGATCGACCATGGCCATCTCGGCCGTCGCAATGCCCGACAGAGCCATGACGTCAGTCAAACTGCCGAGATGCCCGATCCGGAACACCTTGCCGGCAACCTCGCCCAACCCGGTTCCGAAAGCGACATCGTACTTCTTCGCGGCATGCGCGACGATCGAGGTGGCGTCGAAACCTTGCGGCGTGCGGATCGCACTCACCGTGTCGGAATAGAGTTCCTCGCTTCTGGCGCACAGATCGAGACCCCACGCCCAAACGGCGGCGCGAATGCCGCCGGCAATACGGCGATGTCTTACAAATACGTTCTCCAGGCCTTCCGCCAAAAGCAGTTCGGTCGACAGCTTCAAGCCATTCAGAAGTCCGACCGCCGGGGTATAGGGATAGGCGTTGTTCGCATAACTCTTCGCCATATCGCGAATGTCGAAGAAGGTGCGCGGGAGCTTTGCATGGTCGACGGCTGCCAGGGCCTTCGGGGAAAAAGCCGTGATCGCCAGGCCGGCCGGCAGCATGAAGCCCTTTTGCGAACCGGTCACGGCGATATCGACGGACCATTCGTCCATGCGGAAATCCATCGAGGCGATGGAGCTGACGCCATCGACGAACAACAGGGCGGGATGGCCGGCAGCGTCGATCGCCCGGCGGATAGCCGCGATATCGGATTTAACGCCAGTTGCCGTCTCGTTGTGCGTGACCAGTACAGCCTTGATTTCATGCGCGGTATCGGCTGCGAGAACCTCCTCATAGCGATCGGCGGGAGCGCCGCCGCCCCACTCGGCCTCGATGATATCGACCTTGAGGCCATGGCGTTGGCACATGTCGATCCAGCGATGGCTGAACATGCCATAGCGGGCCGCCAATACGCGGTCACCCGGGCTGAGTGTATTGGTAATGGCCGTTTCCCATCCACCGGTTCCCGTGGACGGAAATACGAATATGGAGGCCTTCTCGGTTTTCATGACCTTCTTTACGCCGGCAAGCGCCGGCCGCAGAATTTCGCCGAAGAGCGGGGAGCGATGATCGAGCGTGGGCATGTCCGCAGCCTTGCGAAGGACTTCGGGCATATTCGTCGGACCAGGGATGAAAACCGGATTTTGCATGTACATCTGGGTGTCCTCCTAATGTTGAACGATGGATAGCATGTCCGGCACAGGAGATAAATTTTTTTGAAATCATTTTTCATGATGTGCGAAATATAGATATTATCTAGTTAGAACAGATATTTGACTTTTTTCATTAGTTAATTTATTTTTTCAGAACGGAATTTTCTGCAATAGACTTCTCAAGGAGACGATGACCGATGGCTGTCGAAATGCGCCGACGAGGACGTCCCAAGGCTTTCAATGGTCCTCAGACACAAAATACGATCCAGGCACTCGATCGCGCATTGGACGTGCTTGATGCGCTCTCGACACCGGAGGGGATGACGCTCTCGGAGCTCGCCGGGAAGCTCGGGCAATCCGCGGCAACCATGCACCGCGTGCTCGCGACGCTGGAGCGGCGCGAATTCGTCGAGATCAGCCCCGACCGCCAGGTATGGTATATCGGCCCGGAGGCATACCGGCTCGGCTCCGCCTTTCTCCGGCGCACCAATGTCGTCGAGCGAAGCCGCCCGATCATGCGGGAGCTCATGCTGGAAACGGGTGAGACCTCCAACCTCGGCATCGAGAAGGATGGAAATGTCCTGTTCATCAGCCAGGTGGAGACCCACGAGTCGATCCGGGCCTTTTTCCCGCCGGGGACGCTGTCGCCACTGCATGCCTCCGGCATCGGCAAGGCGCTGCTGAGCACCTATGACGATGATCGCCTCGCTACGCTTTTCAGGAAAAAGGAGCTGGAACGCTTCACCGAGAATACCATGCGCTCCTTTGAGCAGCTGCGCGAGGAACTGCTGAAGACGCGGGACCGCGGCTATTCCTTCGACGATGAGGAGCGGACCAAGGGAATGCGCTGCGTCGCCGCACCGATCCTGAACGTGCATGGGGAAGCCATAGCAGGCATTTCCGTCTCCGGACCGAAGCATCGTCTCCAGGACGCCGACATCCACCGGATCGGTGAACGCGTGAGGAGTGCTGCCGGAATGGTATCTCGTCGCCTCGGAGCTCCGTGAGATTGAGCAACCTCATCGCGGAATCCACGGGCAGCTAGTTGGGGGGGGCGTTCCGGCTGGAGGTATCTATTCCATCGACTGGACCAGAAAGGAACGATGTTGCGCAGATGTAGTTTTTAGACTACAACCGCGCCCATGATTGAGTTAAAGCAAACCGCGACCTTCGCAAAATGGGAATCCCGCCTCCAAGACAAGCGAGCCAAAACCATTATCGCGGCGCGACTGATGCGGTTGGCTGAAGGCTTGCCGGGCGACGTCGAACCGGTAGGCGAAGGCGTTAGCGAACTGCGGATTCACTACGGCTCTGGATATCGCATCTACTTCCAGCGGCGCGGAAATCTCCTGATCGTGTTGCTATGCGGCGGGAACAAAGGATCGCAAGCCCGCGACATCGCCGCCGCCAAGAAACTGGCTAAAGAATGGAGTGCACAAGATGACTGAAAAACTGACCACCTACGACCCTGCCGCCGCGCTGGTGGACGATGAAGAAATCGCCGCTTTCATGGCGGATGCCTTTGAAACTGGCGACGCCGCCTATGTTGCCAAGGCGCTTGGTGTTGTCGCCCGGGCTAAAGGCATGACCGAAATATCTCGCAAAACCGGGCTATCTCGGGAACAGCTCTACCGTTCGTTTAGCGAACGCGGAAACCCGACACTCAAAACGACACTTGCAGTGATGCGCGCACTTGGCGTTGACATAACCGCCAAGCCCCATACCGCACAATGACCGTACCCTTTAGCTTCCAGTCGTCTGTGTTCGATTTGAACTAAAGCTTGTTTGCGGCAACGATGAGTCTTTGTAGATCAAGGCCTTACAAGACTGAAATCCATGAAAGTTCCATCGACCCGCGAAAAGCAGCTTTAGGATATTATTTCGCTCCGCTCGGAACGGCTCCCTGAAACGAGGGAAGTCTCGGCACGGTCCGTGCCGTATGGATCGCTTCGGCTACGATGGCGGTTCCCGGTGTAAAATAAGTTGGCTTTACCGCCTCGCACCTATAGGTTGGATATGACACCGTGTTGCCTGATCGATGTCGGTATCGACATTTGACAATCTTTTCCTCGAGTCCATCGCACCAGGGCGTAGCGCGGCCCACACGGAAATAGTCTGAAAAACTAGAATGTCTTTCGCAAATTGCAGGGAAATCCGGCTCTAGCGCCCGGAGCCTTTAACGGCGCACAATCTCTCTCGCCACGAAACGCCGGTCACAGGCGCTTCTCGCGCCCACATCGGAGGAGATGCGGGCAAGCCCCATGACATTCATGAGCGCCTGAAACGCTTGGGAGGAACAATGCTTGAACGACTTTTCAAATTGAGTGAGCACGGCACGTCCGTGCGCACCGAACTCATCGCGGGCGTGACGACGTTCTTGACGATGTCCTATATCATCTTCGTCAATCCGGATATTCTGTCGACCACCGGCATGGACCGCAATGCCATATTCGTCGCCACCTGTCTTGCCGCGGCACTGGGTTCCATCGTCATGGGGCTTGTTGCCAACTGGCCGATCGGCATGGCGCCGGGCATGGGGCTGAATGCCTTCTTTGCCTTTACAGTCGTCGCCACACTCGGATTCAGCTGGCAGCAGGCGCTCGGCGCGGTCTTCATTTCGGGCGCCATCTTCGTCTTGCTGACGGTCACCGGTGTGCGCAGCTGGCTGATCGAAGGCATTCCGCGTTCGCTCAGAAGCGCGATCGCCGCCGGTATCGGTCTCTTTCTGGCGATCATCGCGCTCAAGAGCGCCGGCATCGTCGTTGCCAACAAGGCGACACTCATCGGTCTTGGAGACCTGAAACAGACGGGCCCCCTTCTTGCGATCTTCGGCTTCTTCGTCATCGCCGTTCTCGATGCGATGCGCGTAAGGGGCTCGATCCTGATCGGCATTCTATCCGTCACCGTCCTCTCCTGGATCCTCGGCGTCAGCCAGTTCCACGGCATCGTTTCGGCTCCGCCCTCGATGATGCCGACCTTCCTGCAGCTCGACATCGTGGGCGCCCTCCATGGCGGCCTGGTCCACATCATCCTCGTCTTCGTGCTCGTCGAGGTCTTCGACGCGACCGGAACGCTGATCGGCGTCGCCAAGCGGGCAAAGCTTCTCGAGGAAGGAAAACCAAACCGCCTGAGCCGGGCTCTGCTTGCCGACAGCGCGGCCATCGTCGCCGGCTCGCTGATGGGCACCAGCAGCACAACGGCCTATGTCGAAAGTGCCTCGGGCGTTCAGGCGGGCGGCCGCACCGGCCTGACGGCGTTGACCATCGCCGTGCTTTTCCTGGCGTCTCTGTTCTTTTCACCGCTCGCGGGCTCCGTTCCCGCCTATGCAACCGCACCAGCCCTGCTCTATGTCGCCGGCCTGATGATGCGCGAGTTGACCGAGATCGAATGGGACGACCTGACCGAGGCGGCACCGGCAGCGCTGACGGCACTTGCAATGCCGTTCACCTACTCGATCGCCAATGGTCTTGCCTTCGGGTTCATCAGCTACGTCGTCCTGAAGGTTGGCACCGGGCGCTGGAAGACGCTTCATCTGGCGACGCAGATCGTTGCCGCCTTGTTCGTCGTTCGCTTCGCCTTCTTCGCGGCCTAGCCACGACAGCGCATTTTGGACACTTCAGGGAGCCGGATCGTCCGTTGCGATGGTCCGGCTTCCAATCTATTTGCAAGATCCGCCTGTTGCACGGATGGGCAATGCCTAAGAACCGCCAGCGGGAGACAGTAGATCGCAGATAGTATGCAAAACAAGATATCCGAAGAATAAAGGGGCGCCGCAATTGCGGCGCCCCTTTTTATTCCTTCGAACCCAGTCTCCTGATCAACGGATCAGGAACGGCTCCGCAAAGAAGTGCTCTTCCAGATTGACACCCTCGCCGCCACGGTCGACGACGGCAAAATCCGAGACGCCGTCGAGAGGTGTGAGGATGCCATGCCAGATATTGCGGCCGATATTGACACCCTGCCTGGGCTTCGTCCGGAAGGCCAAAGGCTCCCCCGGCCCATTTGCGGTTTCCTGCGCCACGACAATCAGGAAGGGGTTGTCGGTCAGCGGTATGAAGGCCTGGCTACCGAGCGGATGCCGCTCCACCATCTTCAATTCCAGCGGCAGCTCGTAGGGCTCGCCGCGCAGCAGGCTGATCATCGGCCGCGCCTTGTCGCCGGTTGCTTCGATCTTGGCAAGATCATGGTATCGCACACATTTCCCGGCGTTGATGGGGTAATTATAGGCCCCTTCCATCTCTATCACCTCGCCGAAGGGGAAGAAGGCAACACGCGTCAACGGCTGAATCTCGATCACTTTCATGCACGCTCTCCTCACTTGTGCTCTTGATGCGCTATGGCCGACCTCACGCCGCACTCGGCTGTGTGCTTCGATGCAGCCCTTCTCCATCAGGAAACATGGCGGCGAGCCGCAGGAACGCGATCCGCTCCACCTGCCGGCAGGCGGTGGCGAATTCGGTGTCGCGGTCATTCTCGATCCGGGCCTCGAAGGCGGCCAGGATCCCGGATTTCGTATGATCCCGCACGGCAATGATGAACGGGAAGCCGAACTTTGCGACGTAGCTGTCGTTGAGATCGGTGAAATGCGCCCGCTCGTCGTCCGTCAGCGCGTCAAGGCCGGCGGAGGCCTGCTCTTCCGTCGAGCTTGCCGTCAGACGCCTGGCCTGCGCCAGCTTGCCGGCAAGATCCGGATGGGCGACGAGCACGCCAAGCCGCTCCTCCTCGCTTGCCGCTCGGAACTGGAAGGCGAGCGCGGCATGAAGCCCGATCGCCGTATCATTTGCCGGCGAAAGTTCGCCAGCGAAGGCACGGCGGGCGATCCAGGGCGAATGTTCGAAGACGCTGCCGAAGCGCTCGACAAAGGTGCCTTCCGGCATCTGCGAGGGTCGCTCGACGGCCGGCTTCGGCGGATGGGTTTTCGCCCAATGTTCGGCAATATCGATGCGGCGAGCGATCCAGACCTTCTCGTGGCTCTGGACGTAATCAATGAAGCGGGCGAGCGCCATGATGCGTCCCGGACGCCCGATCAGGCGACAGTGCAGGCCGATGCTCATCATCCTCGGGCTGCCGGCTGCACCTTCGGCATAGAGCGCGTCGAAGGAATCCTTCAGGTAGCTGAAGAACTGATCGCCGCTGTTGAACCCCTGCGGCGTCGCAAAGCGCATGTCATTGGCGTCGAGCGTATAGGGAATGATGAGCTGATGGCGGCCGCCATGCTCATGCCAATAGGGAAGGTCGTCGGCATAGGTGTCGGAGATGTAATCGAAACCTGCTTCCGTCACCAGACCAACAGTGTTGACCGAGCAGCGGCCGGTATACCAGCCGCGCGGCCGCTCGCCGGTAATGAGCGTGTGCAGGCGAATCGCCTCAGCGATCGCCGCGCGTTCCTCGTCCGGATCCATATCCTTGTGCTCGACCCATTTGAGGCCATGCGAGGCGATCTCCCAGCCGGCCTCTTGCATAGCGGCGACCTGCGCCGGCGAGCGTCGGAGAGCGGTTGCGACGCCATAGACCGTGACGGGCAGCTGCTTCTCGATGAAAAGCCGGTGCAGACGCCAGAAGCCGGCGCGGGCGCCATATTCGTAGATCGATTCCATGTTCCAGTGGCGCTGGCCCGGCCATGGAGCAGCGCCGACGATCTCCGAAAGAAAGGCTTCGGATGCCGCGTCGCCATGCAGCACGCAGTTCTCGCCACCCTCTTCATAATTCAGGACGAATTGCACGGCGATGCGTGCATCGCCCGGCCATTGAGCCGCCGGCGGCGTTCGGCCATATCCGTGCATGTCACGGCAATATCGCATGAAACACTCCTCCAAATGTCTTCGATGGCAAATGTCTAACCGCAAATCGCGCGCGCTATTCCCCTTGGAAATTTTGAAAGTCTCGAACGATCCGACTGCTTTTCATGGGAATGAGCCTGTCGGATAGTGGAGGCAGGAGCGCTACGTTCGGGAGAAAAACATGCAGTCTCATTCGCCAGGAGCCGGCCGGCTCACGACCCACGTGCTGGATACCGCGCTCGGCAAGCCCGCAAGGGGTCTGCGCATCGATCTCTACCGGATCGAGGACGACACGCATCGCCACCTCATATCCGCCGAGACCAATGATGACGGCCGCTGCGATGCGCCGCTCCTGTCGGGAGAAACCATGAAGGCCGGCACCTACGAACTGTGCTTCCATGCCGGCGATTATCTCGGCCGCCCATCCGAAGGCCCGATGTTCCTGGATATCATCCCGATCCGGTTCGGCCTCGCCGACGAGGGAGCGCATTACCATGTGCCGTTGCTCCTTTCGCCCTACAGCTATTCCACCTATCGCGGGAGCTGAGCGATGACAGCTATGAAAATCCGTTCCGAACTGCGTTTCATCCTGAACGGCCAGGACGTGGCTCTTAGCAACGTCGCGCCGGACCAGACCTTGCTCGATTGGCTGCGGCTTTCCCGCTCGTTGAAGGGTACGAAGGAAGGCTGCGCCGAGGGCGACTGCGGCGCCTGCACGGTGCTTGTGGGACGGCTGACACCGGCGGGCGGGCTTGTCTACGAAGGCGTTAACGCCTGCATTCGTTTCCTCGGCTCACTCGACGGCTGCCATATCGTCACTGTCGAACATCTGACAGCCAGCGACGAGCGTCTGCATCCAGTGCAGCAGGCCATGATCGATTTCCACGGTTCGCAATGCGGCTTCTGCACCCCGGGCTTCGTCATGTCGCTCTATGGGCTCTGGATGCAGACGCCGAACCCGACGGACCAGCAGATCGAAACGGCGCTCCAGGGCAATCTCTGTCGCTGCACCGGCTACGAGCCGATCCTGCGCGCCGCGCGGGCCATTTCCAGCTATGGCGGGACTGAGAACGACCCCTTGCTTATTGAGCGCGAAACGATGGTTGCGCGGCTGAAGGCTCTTGCCGACGGCGCGCGCGTCGAAATCGGCGAAGGCCGTCATCGGCTGATCGTGCCGGCTGGCCTCGACGATTTCGCCTCTGCTCTCGAAGCGTCGCCGACGGCGACGGTGGTGGCCGGTTCCACCGACGTCGGCCTCTGGGTCACCAAGCATATGCGCGACATCTCGCCGGTGATCTTTATTGCCGGACTGCAGGAATTAAAATCGATTGGCGTGAAAGATGACGTCATCACCATCGGCGCCGGCATCACCTATTCGGAGGCGATCGCGACGCTTTCGCGACATATTCCAGCGCTCGGTCCGCTGATTGCCCGTATCGGCGGCCAGCAGGTGCGCAACATGGGCACGATCGGCGGCAACATCGCCAACGGCTCGCCGATCGGCGATACCCCGCCTCCCCTGATCGCGCTCGGCACATCGCTGACGCTGCGCAAGGGCGAAACCCGCCGCACGATAGCGCTTGAGGATTTCTTCATTGCCTATGGTAAGCAGGATCGTAAGCCCGGCGAATTCGTCGAAGCTGTGCATATTCCGGTTCCGGCAGCGGGCGAAAACTTCGCCGTCTACAAGGTGACTAAGCGCCGGGACGAGGACATTACAGCGACGCTTGGCGCCTTCCGCCTGCAACTTGCTGCCGATGGCACGGTCGCCGGCATCTGGATCGCCTATGGCGGCATGGCCGCGACGCCGAAACGGGCCTTCGCCGTTGAACAAGCATTGCTCGGCCAACCCTGGAACGAGAAGACGGTGGAGACGGCAATGGAGAAATACGCCGAGGATTATGCACCGCTGACCGATATGCGCGCGACCGCGGAATACCGCGCACTCGCAGCCAAGAACCTTCTCTTGCGTTTCTACCTCGAAACGACGTCCCGTGCGGCACCGGCTCAGGTGTCCAGATATGAGGCTGCATAGGCCATGAACAAACACGCTTCTGACATCAAGGCCGAAACCATCGTCGGTGGGGTTCATACCAGCCCACGCCATGACTCCGCGCACAAGCATGTCTCCGGCACGGCCGTCTATATTGATGACATTACCAAACCCACAGGCACGCTGCATGCCGGTCTTGGCCTGTCCACCGTGGCGCACGGCATCCTGAAATCGGTCGATCTAACTGCCGTACACGCCGCACCCGGCGTCGTCGCCGTACTGACCCATGAAGACGTGCCCGGCGTCAACGATATCTCGCCCTCCTACATGCACGACGATCCGGTGCTTGCGGCCGGCAAGGTCGAGTTTCACGGACAGCCGATCTTCTGCGTGATCGCCGAGACGCGCGAGCAGGCCCGCCGCGCCGCGCGGTTAGCCAAGATCGACTATGAGGAATTGCCAGCCGAGATCGACATCTGGAATCTCGATGTTTCGACCCATCGTCAGGTCGTCACCCCGCTGACACTGAAGCGTGGCGATGCGGCGGAAAACCTTGAGCGTGCGCCGCGTCGCGTAAAGGGCCGCATGCGGCTCGGTGGCCAGGATCATTTCTATCTCGAAGGCCAGGTCTCGCTTGCCGTGCCCGGCGAGGATGACGAGGTCGTCGTCTATTGCTCCACCCAGGGCCCGAGCGAAACACAGCATATGGTTGCCCATGCGCTCGGCGTGCCGAGCAATGCCGTGACGATCGAGGTTCGCCGCATGGGCGGTGGCTTCGGCGGCAAGGAAACGCAGGCGAACCAATGCGCCGCAATCGCAGCCATCGCCGCCAGGAAGCTGAAGCGCGCCGTCAAGGTCCGGCTCGACCGCGATGAGGACATGGTCGCCACCGGCAAGCGGCACGATTTTGCCATCGACTACGATGTCGGTTTCGACGATGAGGGTCGCATCCTGGCCGTCGATTATACGTTTGCGCTCCGGGCCGGCTTTTCCGCCGATCTTTCCGGCCCGGTCGGCGACCGCGCGCTGTTCCACTGCGACAATGCCTATTTCTTCCCGCATGTTCATGCGAAATCGGCGCCGCTCTACACCAACACCGTCTCCAACACCGCCTTCCGCGGCTTTGGCGCGCCGCAGGGCATGGTGGGTGCCGAGCGCGTCATCGACGAGGTGGCCTTTGCGGTCGGCAAGGATCCGCTCGACATCCGGAAGCTGAATTTCTATGACGCGATGGGCGTTAAGGGCGAACGCAATATCACCCCCTATCACCAGACCGTCGAGGATTGCATCATCCAGCGCATCGTCGCCGAGCTTGAGGAAAGCGCCGATTACGCCGGGCGGCGCCGGGCGATCGCCGAATTCAACGCAAAGAGCCGCATCGTCAAGCGCGGCATCGCGCTGACCCCGGTGAAATTCGGCATCTCCTTCACCAAGACGGAATCGAACCAGGCCGGCGCGCTGGTGCATGTCTATAGCGACGGCTCCGTGCATATGAACCATGGCGGCACAGAGATGGGACAAGGCCTGCATCTGAAGGTGGCGCAGGTCGTGGCGGAGGAGTTCCAGATCGATCTCGACCGGGTGAAGATCACCGCAACGACGACGGCCAAGGTGCCGAACACCTCTCCGACCGCTGCCTCCTCGGGCGCGGACCTGAACGGCATGGCGGCTCAGAACGCCGCGCGCCAGATCAAGGACCGGCTGATCGCCTTCGCCGCCGAAAGCCACCAGGTGCCGCGCGATCAGGTGGTGTTCCTGCCCAATCGCGTGCGGATCGGCGATATCGAGATGTCCTTCCCCGATCTCATCAGGAAGGCCTATATGGCCCGCGTCCAGCTCTCGGCCGCCGGCTTCTACAAGACGCCGAAGATCCATTGGGACCGCAAGGCGGGCCGTGGCCATGCCTTCTACTATTATGCCTATGGCGCTGCCTGCTCGGAGGTGTCGATCGACACGCTGACCGGCGAATATGTCGTTGAGCGCACCGATATTCTCCACGATACCGGCCGCTCGCTGAACAAGGCGATCGATATCGGCCAGATCGAGGGCGGCTTCATTCAGGGCATGGGCTGGCTGACGACGGAGGAGCTCTGGTGGGATGGTAAAGGACGGCTGCGCACCCATGCGCCCTCGACCTATAAGATCCCGCTTGCATCCGATCGCCCGAAGATTTTCAATGTAGCCCTGACCGACTGGTCGGAAGCCTATGAGCCGACGATCCATCGTTCGAAAGCAGTCGGCGAGCCGCCGTTGCCGCTCGGCATTTCCGTCTTGCACGCCCTATCGGACGCGGTGGCAAGCGTTGGCGACCACAGGATCTGCCCGCGCCTCGATGCGCCGGCAACGCCCGAGCGGGTGCTGATGGCAATCGAGCGTCTCAAGACCGCGCGAAAGGAGTGAGGTTATGTCTGCCGCCTGCGAAGATATCCGGGATTTCCTGCGTCGCGAACCAGCGTCGATTCTCGTCGAGGTGACCCGCGTCGCGGGCTCGGCGCCGCGCGATACCGATGCCTGGATGCTGGTGTCGGAACGGGCGATCTTCGCGACGATCGGTGGCGGGCAGCTCGAATATATGGCGATAGACCAGGCGCGCCGGGCCTTGCGCTCCGGCCTCGCGGCCGAGCCGATGAACGTGCCGCTCGGCCCGGAGATCGGCCAATGCTGCGGCGGTCGGGTGGGCCTTGCCTTCACTGCGCTCAATACCGAGCTTGCGAGCGATCTCGTCGCCCGCAGCGACCGGGAGATGGCCGCGCGTCCGCATGTCTATGTTTTCGGGGCCGGCCATGTCGGCGATGCGCTCGCCTTGGCGCTTTCGCTGGCGCCGCTGCGTGTCATTCTGGTGGATACGCGCGAGAATGAACTCACCGCCTCCAACGTGCCGCGCATCGAGACCTGCCTGACGGCCATGCCGGAGGCCGTCGTGCGCGATGCGCCAGCCGGCAGCAGTTTCGTGATCCTCACCCATGATCACGCGCTCGATTTCCTGATTGCCGCAGAGGCGCTCAAGCGTGACGATGCCGCCTATGTCGGCATGATCGGCTCGAAGACGAAACGCGCCACCTTCCGCAACTGGCTGTCGCGGGAAACCGTCCGGCCGGACCTTTTCGATCGCCTCGTCTGCCCGATCGGCGGGACGGCGGTGAAGGACAAGCGCCCCACCGTCATCGCCACCCTCGCTGCCGCCGAGATCATGACGGCTGCACTGACTTGGACCGCCGATCGCGCAAAACTTACTGGAGCCGTCAGCCGCTAGCGGCTGCGGCCGCTGGCTCGTCCTCAAGCAGCTTGCCGATGAGCCGCTGACAGCGCTCGGCCATGAAGTCGATCATCAGACGGACCTTCGGGTCCTGAAACCGCTTGTGCGGATAGATCGCCGCGAGCTGCACCGGGGCCGGTGGGCTCTCCTTCAGGATTTCCACCAGTCGCCCTTCCCTCAAATAAGCCTTCACCTCGAACAGCGGCTTGTTGATGATGCCGCGATCTTCCAGTGCCCACTGGGTCAGCACATCGCCGTCGTCGCTATCATAAGGTCCGGCGACCTCGAACTTGCGATGACCTTCCGCCGTCATCAGCGTCCAGTAATATTCCTTGGATCCTGGATAGCGCAGCAGAAGACAGTCATGCTTATCGGCAATCAAAGCGTCGACGCTTGCCGGCACGCCACGCTGCGCGAGATAGGCCGGCGACGCGCATAGCACCCGTTCGCAATTGAGAATGCCGCGCATGCGCAGATTCGAATCCTCCAGCACGCCAAGCTTGAAGGCGACATCGACGCCTTCGGCAAGGATATCGACATTGTGGTCCGACAGGCGGACGCGCACTTCGATATCCGGATATTTGTCGTGGAATTCCGGAATGCCTGACGCGATCAACCGCCGGCCGATGCCGAGCGGCGCGGTGATCCTGAGCGAACCCTTCGGGTTGCGCGAGAGATCGGCGATCGCCGCTTCCGCCTCATTGACAGCCTCGATGATCTTCACGGCCTTTTCATAGAAGACGCGGCCGTGTTCGGTCGGCGAAAGCTTACGCGTCGTGCGGTTGAAGAGGCGCACGCCGAGATGACGCTCTAGCTCCTTGATGCGATTGCTCGCAACCGCGGGCGTAACACGCTGGTCGCGCCCTGCTGCCGAAAGGGTACCGAGTTCGACCACGCGAACGAAGACACGGACATTATCAAGATAGGACATGGCCTCTTTCTACCACATCGGCCTACGGAACAAACCGGGGGTCATCTTATAGATTTTTTTGAAAGTGTTGCGGATTAACCGGGATTTTCGAGAAAATCGCGCGATGGCAAACAGTCCCATGAAGATCAGGCCCATGAAGATCGGGCCATGAAGATCGGGAGGAGTTCCCATGTATGAATATGCCATCGCCTGGGACTGGCTGACATTCGCCGTCCGCTGGCTGCACGTCATCACCGCGATTGCCTGGATTGGCTCGTCATTCTATTTCGTCGCGCTCGACCTGGGCCTGAAAAAGCATCCGGCCCTGCCGCCCGGCGCCTATGGCGAGGAATGGCAGGTCCATGGCGGCGGCTTCTATCATATCCAGAAATATCTTGTGGCGCCCGCCAACATGCCTGATCATCTCGTCTGGTTCAAATGGGAAAGCTATGTCACCTGGCTTTCGGGCTTCGGCATGCTCTGTCTCGTCTATTATGCCGGCGCCGACCTCTACATGATCGACCCTGCCGTGCTCGACGTCTCCAAGCCGGTAGCAATCGCCATTTCGCTCTGCTCGATCGCCGGCGGCTGGATCATGTACGACCTGATCTGCAAATCGCCCTTCGGCAATGACAATACGCGGCTGATGGTGGCGCTGTACTTCATTCTGGTCGCGGTGGCCTGGGGTTATACCCACCTGTTCACGGGCCGCGCCGCCTTCCTGCATCTCGGCGCCTTCACGGCGACGATCATGTCGGCCAACGTCTTCTTCATCATCATTCCGAACCAGAAGATCGTCGTCGCCGACCTGATCGCCGGCCGCACGCCCGATCCGAAATACGGCAGGATCGCCAAGCAGCGCTCGACGCACAACAACTACCTGACGCTGCCCGTGCTGTTCCTGATGCTGTCGAATCACTATCCGCTGGCCTTCGGCACGCAATTCAACTGGATCATCGCCTCGATCGTCTTCCTGATGGGCGTCACGATCCGCCACTGGTTCAACACCCGCCACGCCAATGCCGGCAACCCGACCTGGACGTGGATCGTCACCGTTGTCCTGTTCATCATCATCATGTGGCTTTCGACGGTGCCGAAGATCCTGACGGGCGAACCGGCGACAAAGATTTCCGCAACCCAGCAGCCCTTCGTCACGGCCGAAGCTTTCCCGAAAGTCCGCGATACCATCATGGGGCGCTGCTCCATGTGCCATGCGAAGGAGCCGAGCTGGGAGGGCATCATCGCGCCGCCGAAAGGCGTGGTCTTCGAGACCGACCGCGACATCGCCGCCCACGCCCGCGAAATCTATCTGCAAGCCGGCCGCAGCCATGCCATGCCGCCGGCCAACGCCTCGCACATTACCGACGAGGAGCGCCGCCTGCTCGTCTCCTGGTACGAAAGTGCCGTCAATGGGGAGAAGACCCAATGAATGAAATCCTGATCCGTGGCCGTGTCCTGACCTTCCTTGCCGAGCCGCAGGGCATCGATGATGCCGCGTCCTATCGCTATATCGAGGACGGCGCGGTCTACGTTCGCGACGGCAAGATCGTGGACATCGGCCTGTATAACGACATTCGCAAGCTGGCGGATGCCGGCATCAGGATCGCCGACCATCGTCCGAACCTCATCCTGCCCGGCTTCATCGACACGCATCTGCATTTCCCGCAGACGCAGGCGATCGCATCTTATGGCGCGCAGCTGCTCGAATGGCTGAACACCTATATTTTCGTCGAGGAGCAGAAATTCGCCCGTGCCGCGCACGCGGCCGAGGTGGCCGACCGCTTCATGGACGAACTCCTGTCGAACGGCACGACGACGGCGGTCGCCTATTGCTCGGTGCACCCGGAAAGCGTCGACGCCTATTTCGCGGCGGCCGAAGCACGGGGCATGTGCATGATCGGCGGCAAGGTGATGATGGACCGCAACGCGCCGGACGCGCTGCGCGATACGCCGCAGCGCGGCTATGACGAGACGAAGCGGCTGATCGAGAAATGGCACGGCCGCGGTCGCGCGCATTACGCTATCAGCCCGCGCTTTGCGATCACCTCCACCCCCGAGCAGATGGAGATGAGCAAGGCGCTCGTTGCCGAGCATCCGGACTGCTACGTCCAGACGCATCTCTCCGAAAATCGCGACGAGATCGCCTTTGCCACCTCCCTTTATCCCGAGGCGAAGGACTACACGGATATCTACGCCCGCTACGGTCTGCTCAACGATCGTATGCTGCTCGGCCATTGCATCCATATGAGCGAACGGGAAGTTTCCGTTCTGGCCGAAACCGGCGCGGTCGGTGTCTTCTGCCCGACTTCGAACCTCTTCCTCGGCTCCGGGCTGTTCAACGCCGCCCGGTTCGACAAGCTTGGCGCGCGCTGGTCGGTTGCAACCGATGTCGGCGCCGGCACCAGCTTCTCCATGCTGGAGACGATGGACGAGGCCTACAAGGTGCTGCATCTGCAGGGGCAGCGGCTGACGCCGTTCAATTCCTTCTACCGCTTGACGCGCGGCAATGCCCTGGCGCTCGGACTGGAGAAGCAGATCGGCTCGCTCCAGGCAGGCGCGGATGCCGATATCGTCGTGCTTGATTCCAGCGCCAAGTCGGCAATGGAATTCCGCATGCGCACGGCAACGTCGCTGGCCGAGGAGCTCTTCATCCTCCAGACCATGGGGGATGACCGCTGCATCAGGGAGGTCTATGTTGCCGGCAAGGCGATGAAGACGAAGGATGCGAAGCATGAGGCGATGGTGAATCAAAGATCGGAAGCCACCCTGTTCGCGTGAGGATTTCCATGCGGCATCAATCCATCTGGGGAAAACGGGCACAAGCCTGACGGATAAATAAAGCGCGCCTTCGCCCGGCCACAGGTCTGAGGATCAGGCCCGGCGCGGCGCGCATTTTCTGCTTCACCAGTGAGAATATTATTCCAAAATCATTTCGGAAATTAGCAAATCGCTATAGGCTGGGTTCGACTCGGCTGCGCATGCGCTTTGGGGGAGTTTGCCGCGCCCGTCGAGCAAGACAATCCGATAAAGAAAAGCCGACATGCCCAATAGAACCTCGCCGCTCGTCGCCTTCCAGTCCAAGACATTCCGTTCGCTCTGGTCGGCAACGCTCATCTCCAATCTCGGCGGGCTGATCGAAGGCGTCGGCGCTGCCTGGCTCATGACCAGCCTTGCCACCTCTCACGGCATGGTGGCGCTGGTCCAGTCCTCCACCACGCTGCCTGTCATGATCTTTTCGCTCGCGGCCGGGGCGCTGGCCGACAATTACGACCGAAGACGGATCATGCTGATCGCACAGATGCTGATGTTGTGCGTGTCCGCGACGCTGGCGGTGCTGTCCTACAGTAATGCCTTGACGCCCTGGCTGCTGCTTAGCCTCACATTCCTGATCGGATGCGGCGGCGCCTTGCACAATCCGTCCTGGCAGGCCTCCATGGGCGATGTCGTGCCGCGCGACCACCTGCCGGGCGCCGTCGCGCTCAACAGCATGAGCTACAACCTGATGCGCAGCATCGGGCCGGCAATCGGCGGCGTCATCGTGGCGGCGGCCGGAGCCGCTTTCGCATTTCTTTTCAACGTTTTCTGTTATTTCGCCCTCATCTCTGCCTTGTTGCGCTGGAAAAAAGCGCCTCCCGGCAATGTCCTGCCGCGCGAGCCCTTCGGCAGTGCGATGTCGGCCGGCTTTCGCTATGTCCTGATGTCGCCGAACCTGCTCAAGGTGATGTGCCGCGGCTTCGTCTTCGGCCTGACGGCGATCGTCATTCTAGCACTGCTGCCGCTCGTCGCGCGTGATCATGTGCACGGCACGGCGATCACCTACGGCATCATGCTCGGCTTCTTCGGCTTCGGCGCGATCTGCGGCGCGCTGCTGATCGGCCGCATTCGCGATCTCCTCAGCAATGAATGGGTGATCCGCGGCGCGTTCTTCACGCTGGCGGTCAGCTGCTTCTTTCTGGCACTGAGCAATCAGGTATGGCTGAGCTGTCTTCTCCTCATGCCGGCGGGCGTTGCCTGGGTGCAGGCCTTCTCGCTGTTCAACGTCACCGTCCAGCTTTCCACGCCGCGCTGGGTCGTCGGCCGTGCGCTTTCGCTCTACCAGACCGCTACCTTCGGCGGCATGGCCGTGGGAAGCTGGCTCTGGGGCGAACTGGCCGACGCCCATGGTGTCACCGGCGCGCTCCTCATCGCGAGCGCCTCCTTGGCCGTAGGCGGCCTGCTCGGCATCCTGCTGCATCAGCCGGACTTCGAATCCCTCAATCTCGATCCGACCAACACCTTCAGCGAACCGCAGCTTCAGCTCGACCTGCGCTCCCGAAGCGGTCCGATCCTGGTCATGGTGGATTACAGCATCGATCAGGAAGACGTGCCGGAATTTCTGGCCGTCATGGCCCAGCGGCGGCGGATGAGGATCCGGGACGGCGCAAAGCAATGGTCGCTGTTGCGCGACCTGGAAAAGCCGAGCACCTGGACGGAGAGCTATCATCTGCCGACCTGGATAGACTATATCCGCCACAGCCAGCGCCAGACGCATGCAGACGTCGAGGTCGCCGAACGCCTCGATGCCCTGCATCGCGGCGATCAGCCGCCGGTCATCCACCATATGATCGAACGGCAGACGGTGCCGAGGCATGACGACATGCCCTTGAAGCCTTATCTCGACGCAACCTGATGGTGCTTACAGCTGGGATGCCTGCTCCTCTCAACCGCTGGGGCTGCGATCAGCTGAAGAAGCGTTTCGGCGATCAACGGGCGCCCTTCGGATGCGTCGCATCGGACTATACCAGCTGGAAGTGACCTTGGGCTGATATCGATGGACGCGACTTCCTTAAGGAGCCGCGTCCTCACGCGATGCCACGGGCGTTACTCGATGGTTCCCGGCGTGGCTGACAGTGCACCGCTTCCGAGCAGGAAGGGAACAATGATCGGCGAATGTCGTTTGACTTCCATTGTCGACCTGGAGCCTAGACGACTGGAGCCCGCATATGAGCCCGCGCGCGCAATGGAAAGGATATCTGAAATTCGGAGAGGTCAGCTGCGCCGTCGCCCTTTACACGGCGGTCTCGACCTCGGAGCGGATTTCCTTCCATACGCTGAACCGGGAAACCGGCAATCGTGTCAGGCGCGAATTCATCGATAGCCAGACCGAAAAACCGGTGCCGCGCGACGACCAGGTCAAGGGTTATGAACTCAACAAGGACGACTACATCGTGCTGGAACCCGAGGAGGTCGCCGCCGCCGTGCCGGAAAGCGACAAGGTTCTGCGCGTAAAGGCTTTTCTGGCGTGCTCTGATATTGACGACGTCTATTTTGACCGGCCCTACTATCTTGCCCCTTCCGCATCGGCCAGCGAAGAAGCCTTTGCGCTGATCCGCGAGGGCATGCGCAGGAAGAAAGTGGCCGCCATTGCCCGGGCGGTCCTCTTTCGCCGTCTGCGAACGCTCATGATCCGCCCACACGGCAAGGGGCTGATCGCCACTACCCTGAACTTCGACTATGAGGTTCGCTCGGCCAGGGACGCTTTCGAGGACGTGCCCGACATGAAGATCAAGGGTGAGATGCTCGATCTCGCCAAGCATATCATTGCCACGAAGGAAGGCAGCTTCGACGCCGGCGAATTCGACGATCGCTATGAAGCCGCACTGAAGGAGCTCGTCAAAGCCAAGATCGAAGGCAGGGCGATCCCGCAACGCAAGCATGCGAAGGTCGCCAAGGTTACCGATCTCATGGAGGCCTTGCGCCAAAGCGCCGGCGCGGAAGGCCGCGGCAAGGCAAGCCCGAAGCGCGCCCCGCAAAAATCCGGCTCGACCTCTCGCAAGACAGAGAAATCGCGATCCGCGTCCACGTCACGTTCGCAACGCAAGGCTGGCTGACGATGGTCTTGGAAACCTATAACCGTAAACGTGACTTCACGAGAACGACCGAGCCGAAAGGGCGCGCAGACAAGGGAAAGCGGAGAGCCTCAGGAGACAGCTTCGTCATCCAGAAACATGATGCGCGCCGCCTCCATTATGATTTCCGCCTTGAACTGGATGGCGTCTTGAAGAGCTGGGCCGTGACCAGGGGGCCGAGCCTCGTGCCGGGCGAAAAGCGGCTCGCCGTGCTGACCGAAGACCATCCACTGGAATACGGCGATTTCGAAGGCACCATCCCGAAAGGCGAATATGGCGGAGGCACCGTCCTCGTCTGGGACAAGGGCTCCTGGACGCCGCTTGGCGATCCTCATAGAGGTCTGAGCAAGGGACATCTCGAATTCGAGCTCCATGGAAAAAAGCTCGGTGGCCGCTGGCACCTGATCCGCATGGCGGGAAAGCTGCGCGAGAAGCGGGAAAACTGGCTGCTGATCAAGGGGGAGGACGATGCGGCCCGCCCGGAAGGGGCGCCCGACATTCTCGAAGAGCGGCCGGAATCGGCGAAAACGGGGCGCGTCATCGACGAAGTCGAGGGCGAAAAACCGGGCTGGTCCTCGAAGACCGGCAAGATCGATCGCAGGAAGAGCCGGACGAAAAATGGCGTCGCCGAGGAAAAGACGCGTAAAGCCGAGCCGGAAGCAGATGCGGAGGCTGTCGATCCATCCTCCCTGAAGGGCGCCAGGAAGGCCTCTTTGCCGGCCTTCATCGAGCCGGCCCTGGCAACGCTCGTGGCAAAGCCCCCCTCGGGCGCGCGCTGGCTTCACGAAATCAAATTCGACGGCTATCGGCTTGAGGTCCGCATGGAGGCCGGGCGCATCAAGCTGCTCACCCGCAGCGGGCTCGACTGGACCGGCAAGTTCGGCAAGGAAATTATCGCCGCCTTCAAGGACCTGCCTGTCGGCACGGCGATCATCGATGGCGAACTGGTCGTCGAGCCGGCTGCCGGCGCCTCGGACTTTTCAGCACTTCAGGCGGATCTCAGTGAGGGCCGCAGCGATCGCTTCATCTTCTATGCCTTCGATCTCCTCTATCTGGATGGCTACGATCTCGGCTCTTGTCCATTGGTCAGTCGCAAGGAATTACTGCAGAAGATCATCTCATCCGAGACCGGTATGCTTCGCTTCAGCAGCCATTTTGATGCAAATGGCGATCTGCTGCTGAGCCATGCCTGCCGGTTGAGCCTGGAAGGGATCGTCTCCAAGGTCGCCAACGATCCCTATCGCCCCGGCCGCGGAAAGAGCTGGGTCAAATCGAAATGTTCGTCGCGGCAGGAATTCGTCATCGGCGGCTGGGTTCCCTCCACGACATCGCGAAAGGCGATCGGCTCGCTGGTTCTCGGCGTCTATGACCGTGGCAAGCTCGAACATGTCGGTCGCGTCGGCACGGGCTATACACACATCGTTGCCGAGCAGCTTTTCAAAACACTCGACCGCCTGAAAGCGGAGAAGAATCCCTTTGCAACGAAGCTGACGGCGGAAGAAAATCGTGGCGTGCGCTTCGTGCGACCCGAACTGGTAGCCGAGGTCGAGTTCCGTGCCTGGACGGCCGATGGTCATCTGCGTCATGCCTCCTTCCGTGGCTTGAGAGAGGACAAGAAGCCGCTTGATATCGTTCGGGAAACACCGAAAACCGCCACGGTAACCTCAACCGAAAAACCGGCCCGCAGCAGCGTTTCCTTGACGCACGGCGACCGCCTCTACTGGCCGGACGAGGGCGTTACCAAGGCAGGACTTGCGGACTATTACACGGAGGTTTGGCGCTACATGGGTCCCTACGTCGTCGGCCGGCCGCTTGCGCTCGTGCGCTGCCCGAACGGCATTACCGGCCAGCACTTCTTCCAGAAGCACGCCTGGAAAGGCATGAACCGGAATATCGCCCTGGCGAAAGATCCGCAGGACGAAGAGCCCTATGTGAGTATCAACGACCTGAACGGGTTGATCGGCCTCGTGCAGGCGGCCGTTCTCGAAATCCATCCCTGGGGATCGATGGTCGGCAATTGGGAAAAGCCTGACATGATCATCATGGACCTCGATCCGGGGCCGGGCGTCGCCTGGACCGAGGTCATCGCCGCCGCGGAAGAAACGGGCGAGCGGCTGAAACAGGCCGGCTTGGTCCCCTTCATAAAGACATCGGGTGGCAAGGGGCTGCACATCGTCTGCCCGCTGGTCGCGAAGGCCGAATGGCCTGTGGTCAAGGCTTTCACAAAGGGTATCGCCGACGCGATGGCGGCTGACAGCCCCGGGCGCTATGTTTCGACCATCACGAAATCGAAACGACGCGGCAAGATCCTTATCGATTATCTCAGAAACCAGCGTGGCTCGACGGCGGTCGCCCCCTATTCGACCCGCGCTCGCCCAGGCGCCGCCGTCTCCATGCCGCTCTTGTGGGAGGAACTGAGCCCGGCTATCGGCCCGGACTACTTCACCGTGCCCAACGTAGCGACGCGGCTTGCCGCGCTTCGTTCCGATCCCTGGGCCGATTTCAGGGCCGCCGCAGAGCCCTTGCGTCAATCGCAAGCAAAAGGCAAACGTGGCTCATGATCAAGCCTGCTATCGCTTCCTGGCGCCCTTCTCCTGCGAAAGGCTCTTTCGAAGCGCATCCATGATGCTGATGACATTGCTCGGCGCGGCTTCCTCCTCCACCTTCGCCTTGGTGGGACGCTTCCGGCCCTTCTTCTTGGAGGCGATAATCTCGAGCAGCTTCTCCTGGACGGGATCCGAGACCATGCCGGGATCCCATGGCTTCGTCCGTTCCTCTATGAGCTCCTCGACCAACTGCATCAGCTTGGTGTCCATCGATTTCGATCCGATATCGCCGAAATAATCCCGATCGTCACGCACCTCGTCGCCAAAGCGCAAGGTCCAAAGCACGATCCCCTTGTCTCTCGGCTCCAGCATGACGGCGCGCTCGCGGCGATACATGACCAGCCGGGATATGCCGACCATGCGGCTCGCCGCCATCGCGTCGCGGATGACGCAGTAAGCCTCCTCGCCGACGGGATCATCCGGCGTCAGATAATGCGGGGTATCGAACCATATCCATTCGAGGCTGTCGCGCGGCACGAACATGTCGATATCGATCGTCCGCGTACTTTCCAGGGCGACCGCATCGAGCTCCTCGTCTTCGAGCATGACATAGTCATCCTCGCCACGCTCATAGCCCTTGACTTCATCGTCCTCATCCACCGCGTTGCCGGTGACGGAATCCACATATCGGCTGACGATGCGATTGCCTGTCTTCCTGTTGAGCGTATGGAAACGAACCTTCTCATTGTCGCTGGTTGCGGGCGCCATGGCGACAGGGCAGGTCACGAGCGACAGCTTGAGGTAGCCCTTCCAGAATGATCGCGGAGCCATGAATTTTTCCTCCGATACGAGAAGGAGGAACGGTCTTCGCCTTGCATGGTTCCGCTCGACCGGCTCATGGCTTCCGTCGCGGCTGAAAGGCAACTCGACCGGATAGGTAAGCTTGCCTATACTCCGATGCTCCGGATCGCTTCAAACCAGGGGCGATGGATTGGCGGGAACAGCAAATCATGGATCAGCTCAACAGCGCCGCCACGACGCTCTTTTCCAGCAGGGAACGCGGCTGGAAGGGACTGGAGGCGAACTTCCTGCATCTCCGGGCTGGCCGCACCCATGTGCCTGGATCGCAGACGCATCGGCTGGGCATTCACTTCGGGCGAGCCGTGAACGCATTTTGCCAATGCGATGGCCTGCAGCATCGCCGCCGACAGAAACACGGCGATATCGACATCGTTCCGGCGGAACTGGATGGCTGGTGGGAAGATGACCGCGACTGCACCATTCTGCGCCTGAATATTCACCCGGAACTCCTTCAGTCCGCCGCTCACGCGCTTGGCCGAAATCCCGGCACGCTTTCGCTGAAACCAAAATTCCAGCTTCGGGATGCCCGGCTGGAATCGATCGCCTGGGCGATCAAGACAGAGATCGAGGCAGCCGTACCGTCAGACCGGACCTATGCCGAGGCATTGGGGTTGGCTTTGGCAATTCGCCTTGTGGAAAGCGACGGGCAGGAAGCGACATACATTCCTGCGACGGGCGTGGCGTTGACGAGCAAGCAAAGGCGCCGCCTGGCGGAATTTATCGAAGAGCATATCGACAAATCGCTGTCTCTCGCCGATCTGGCGGAGGTTGCCGGGCTCAGCGTATCGCATCTGAAGCCGCTCTTTCGCGCCACATTCGGGATGCCGGTTCATCAATATGTCCTGGCAAGCCGGGTCGAGCGTGCAAGATTGCTCATCCTGTCCGGCAACATGTCCCTTGCCCAGGTCGCGGCGGCGACCGGCTTTGCCCATCAGAGTCACATGAGCCATTGGATGCGTCGCATTCTGGGTCTCACCCCCGGAATGATAAACCGAATGCATTCCTAAATCGCGTCGCGATCTCTCGGATTCGCTTCTGGCGCTTTAGGTCCTTGAATTTGTGCATGTCGTAGTCGCAAAACCGCTGCACACTTTTGCGTGACATGCTTTGGCGTCGATTGTCGTCCGAACCTGCAACTGACCGTCCAAACATGTGCGATCCGGTGAGCACAGACGGATAGGCTGCAGGGATATCGACAGGAGAAGACCCCATGCATGCAATTCTCGGTGCCGGCGGCAAGGTTGGCCGCACGACCATCGCCTCCCTACGCAAGGCCGACGTTCCGGTTCGCGCCATCTTGCGGGATCCCTCGAAAGCAAAGGAATTTTCCGAACTCGGCTGCGAAGTCGCCATGGCCGACGCGAGCGATCATAAGGCTTTGACCGCCGCGTTCGATGGGGCGAGTGCCGTTCAAGTCATCTGTCCAGTCGATGTTCGCGCGCAGCATCCCCGCTTAAGCATGATGCAACTGATCGAGTCAGTCGGTGTGGCCCTGGCCGCGGCCAAACCTCGAACCGTTCTCGCCATTTCCGACTATGGCGCACAACACAGTTCGGGAACCGGCGTCACCTTGATCTTTCACGCTTTGGAAATGCGTCTCCGAAAGCTGGATTCCAGGCTTATCCTTCTAAGATCGGCCGAGCACATGGAGAACTGGGCTCGTCTGGCAAAGGCCTCAGCCGAGAGCGGGCGGCTGCCGAGTTTCTACCATCCCTTGACCAAGGCTCTTCCGACGGTCTCAGCCTTCGACGTGGGCGCGGTCGCTGCCGATCTGCTTCTGGACAAGACAGACGCAATCGAGAGAATTGTCCATGTCGAAGGGCCACGGCGCTATACGCCGGAAGATGTCGCCGCTGCCATAGCGTCTTTGACGGGCCGCGACGTCATCGCTCGACCACTGCCCGAGGCCGACTGGCAGACAGCATTGCAACGAGCCGGCCTGTCCGAGGAATATGCGCAATTGCTCGTCGAACTCTATATCGCCCACAATGCCGGCCGAATAGACGCGGAAGGCGGTGTTGGCGAGATACGTCGAGGGGCGACCGAAATGATCGACGTGTTGCGGCGACTTCTCAAGAGCTGAGAGCGTATATCGCTGTCAATGCGAACCGCCGCCGCCGCCTTCCTTGAGATCGACATTGCTGAGGATCAATGCAAGCGGAATGGCGCAAAGCACGATCAGCATCAGCACATGGAACACATCGATATAGGCGAGATAGCTCGCCTGGGTCTGCACCTGCTGCCCGATCCAGGCGGTCGCCTGCGCCTTCGCGTCTGCCACCGTCGCCCCCTTCTCGGCAAAATAGCGCGACATGGTCTGCAGCGTCTCCTGGTAGGCCGGCGAGGATGGCACGACATGCTCCACAAGGCGGCTCTGATGCCATTGCTCGCGATGGGCCAGGACGTTCGACGCGACACAGACGCCGATCGAACCGCCAATGTTGCGGGCCGCATTGATCATGGCGGACGCCTGGTTGGTCTGCTCCGGCTTGAGGCCGTAATAGGAAGCTGAGGTGATCGGGATGAAGATCAGCGGCAGACCAAGTCCGATATAGAGGCGCGACCAGACGAAGAAACCAAAGTTCAGGCCGGGATAGAGCCGCGTCAATTGCCACATGGACATGGCAATGATCGCAGCGCCGATGGCAATCAGATATTTCGGCTGAACCAATGAATTCGCGCGCCCGGCGACGAACATCATGACCATGGTGACAAGCCCGCCCGGCGACAGGGCAAGTCCGGCCCAGGTCGCCGTGTATCCGTAGTTCTGCTGCACGACTTCGGGAATGAACTGCGTCGTCGCGATCAGGATGGCACCGGTCGCCATCATGACGATGAAGCAGGACCCGAACTGACGGGTGCCAAGCAACCATCCGTCGATGATCGGGTTGGCTTTGGTCAGAACCCAGGGAATCGCGAGGAGAAATGCGAGCACGCATATGCCGGTCATCGCAATGATAAAGCCGGCGCCGAACCAATCGTCCGTCTGGCCTCGATCCAGCACGAGTTCCAGTGAGCCTAGAAAGGTCGCTACCAGCAGGAAGCCGACGAGATCGAAGCGGACTCTTTTTCGGCGAAACTCCTCGCGTATGCGCTTCGTCTGAGGCGTTTCCTTCAACAGCACATAGACAAGGGCAAAGGCGAAGACGCCGACGGGGCCGTTGATGAGAAAACACCAGTGCCAGGAAAGATTGTCCGAGAGATAGCCGCCTAATGTCGGCCCGATGACCGGCGCGACGACGACGGCCACGCCAAAAAGAGCGAAGGCCTGCCCGCGCTTTGCCGGCGGAAAGGCATCCGCGAGGATCGCCTGCGAGGTCGGCACCATGCCGCCGCCGGCAAAGCCCTGGATCATCCGGAACATCAGCAATGTTTCCAGATTCCAGGATAGCCCGCACAGGACGGAAGCAATCGTGAAGGTCGCCAGGCATAGGAGATAGAACCTGCGACGGCCGAACCGCTCTGCAAAATAGCTGCTGGCAACCAGCACGATCGCATTGGAGACGAGATAGGTGGTGACCACCCAGGAAGCCTGGTCGGAACTGACGGCCAGACCGCCGGAAATATAGCGCAACGCCACATTGGCAATCGTCGTATCGAGCACCTCCATGAAGGTCGCCAGCGACACCACGATGGCAATCAGCCACGGGTTGGTGCCTTGCGCGGAGGACGCCCCTGCCCCGGCCGTTGCGCTTGCGCCGCTCATGTCAGCTCCTCGGGCGCACCGTCACCGTCGGCACCACGGACATGCCGGGGCCGATGGCGACATCTGCGGGCCATTTGTCGACGATGATCTTGACCGGCACGCGCTGAGTGACCTTGACGTAGTTGCCGGTCGCATTCTCGGCCGGCAATAGAGAGAAGGCCGTTCCGGAGCCCGGCTGGACGGATGCTACCTTGCCGTGGAGCGTGTGATCCGGATAGGCATCGATCGTCAGGTCGACCGGCTGGCCCGGCCGCATGTCCGTCAGCTGCGTCTCCTTGAAGTTTGCCGTAATCCAGATTTCGTCGGGCACGAATGTCGAGATCGCCTGCCCAGCATCGATATATTGGCCCTTGGCGCCGGTGAGACGGACAACGCGACCCAGCTGGGCTGCGGTGATCGTCGTATAGCTTAGATTCTGCTGTGCCTCTTCCGCCTGCGCTTGGGCCTGTTTCAGGCTGGCGAGCGCGCTGGATTTCTGGGCTTCCGACACGGTCTTGTTCTTCAATGCGGATGTCACACTCGCCTGCATCTGCGCAAGGCTTGCCTGATCCTGTTGCAGGGTCGACGCTGCCTGCTGGACGGCCTGCACGCTGCCGGAACCGGTCTTGACCAATTGCTGCTGGCGATTGGATTCCTGCTGCGCATATTGGAGGGCTGCGGTGGCGGAATTCTGCTGCGCTCTGGCGACGTCGACAGAAGCGTCGGCCGCTTCGATCTGCGCGCCGGCGCTATCAACGGCCGCCTTGGCCACCTCCACCTGGCCATTAGCCTGATCGAGCGCGATCTGATAGTCACGCGGCTCGATCCGCAAAATGACATCGCCGGCCTTGACATGCTGGTTGTCCGTTACGGGAACGTCCGCGACATAACCGGAAACCTTGGCGGCCACGGAAAAGCTGCGCGCGCCGACGAAAGCATCATCCGTCGACTCGTAAGGATAGAAATAGATCTTCCAGCCGAACCATGCGGCGATAATCAGAGCCACCAGCACCACAATGCCGGAGAGGATCCAGAAGGGGTGACGACGGACGAATGAAGGCCGTTTTCCCTCCGAGACGTCGTTTTGACGATCGGCGGCAGCGGGCTGCTGTTTCGGCCGAGCCGGCTTGGTTTCCATGATATCGGGTTGATTGTCAGCCATGACATGACCTTTGCTTGTTGTCGTGTGGGGTTCAGCTCCCGGTCAATCGGTTGAAACGATGGTCAATGCCGCAGAAAGCGCCGGATCTTTTTCAGGTCCCGAACGAAGGCGAGCCGGCTCTTCTCCTTTTCATCCTGTTCCCTGATCCGCAAAAGTGCCGAGGGGTGAATGGTCACGAGAACATCGGGCTTTCCCGAGGAATAGAGTATATGGCCACGGTCGCGCATGACCTTGACCTTCGAACCGAGCAGCGAGGATACCGCTGTCGCGCCGAGTGCGACGACCAGTTTGGGCTTCAGGAGCTCGAGTTCAGCCCCGAGCCACCAGGCGCAACGCTGCACCTCTCCGGCATTGGGCCTTGCATGCAGGCGCTTCTTGCCGCGCATCTGGTATTTGAAATGCTTGACGGCGTTGGTGACGTAGCAGCGATCCCGATCCACGCCCGCCTCTTCGAGGCATTGATCGAGAAGCCGGCCCGCCGGTCCGACGAAAGGCCGCGCGGCCAAATCCTCCTTGTCGCCGGGCTGTTCGCCGACAAGCACGATATCGGCCACGTCGGGGCCTTCGCCGAAGACGAGATGGGTGGCATTGCGATAAAGATCGCACCGCGTGCATGAACGAGCATCGTCGCGCAGCTCACCGAGGGTTTCTGCGTCCGCATGTTCATATGCCAGCGAGGGACCTGTACCGGCCAAAGGAAATCTATCGAGCATTGGGGGCTCGCAATGGTTCCAGACTCTACGACGATCAACTAATCGCCGTTCTCTTTGTTCCATGCTCGGATGCCCTCCGCAGGGGAACCCACTCCTTCGCTGCTCGTTAGAACGATGAAACAGTAAGAACGGAGGAACCCGCCATGAACAGCGGCAGCAAAATAGGCTCCTTTGCGCTGAGCGCATTCTTCAACGACGAATATGATGCGGAGGCAGCGGCCCAGGCACTCATGGATGCCGGCATACCCAAGGACGCAATCACCATGACGCCGGGCAATCGACCGGATACGTCGCCGATCGATCATATGGGCTTTCTCGATGCGTTGACTGGAATCTTCTTTCACGAGGAACAGCGCGCCGCCTATGCGGCGGCTCTCGAACAAGGCGGAACGCTGGTTACCGTGCAGGAAATGAACGAGGCGCAGCACAATATCGCCCTGCCGATCCTCGCCGAGAAGGGTCAGATCGACGTCAACGAACGAGAAGGCGACAGCTGATCCGTTTGCCTTGCCGTGCGGGAACAGCCGATAAGCGCGACGGTTCGGGACCGCTGGTAGACGGCGACCAGCCAAAAAAGGAATCCACGGCGGAAACGGAAATCCGCGACATGTTTGTGCCTAATCTGCATATTGACACTTTCAAGGTGAAGAGCAAGAATTTCCATTAGGTATTGCCGCACACATCCCGGCGTGCCGACCGGTGCTTGGAGTGGGGCTGCCCACAGGACATAGATGTTTTGCGGGCATTCGGTTCTCCCCCTCGGCAGGCGTCACCGACCGGCACTTGTGTTTCGGCCGATCGTGACCGGTTACCAAGGCGGAGGAGAAATTCCGGATTTAAAAGGATGGTGGGTCGGCAATACAGTCTATAGCCGCCCACCTTCTAACCTGGAGAGCAAAGTTCGTTATGCGGGGTTGGACGCTTTTCTTAACGCCGAACTACCGGGATGTAGGCACCTTATTGAACATATACCGCGCGATCTTCCAATCACCGCCATCCTTTCTGAATACGAACAGCTCCCGATTCTCTTCGGAATGGGATTCGTTCGTCTGCAATACGGTGAACCGCACCTGTGAATGCGATCTCGCGAATGCGTAGTCTTCGCTGACCACTATCTCGTCGATGTCGATTTTGGGTTCGAGCTTGATCATACCGAAGCCGTGATCGAAGAAAGCCCTGAGTTGCTCCGCTCCCTCCACCGTCGGGGCGTCCACTCCCATCAGCACGGCATCAAGGGTAAACAACGGGAGCACCATCTCGGTTTTCGATTGATTCAGTGCGTCGATATATTTTTCGATGACCTGCTCGATCTGGGTTTTGTCTGTATGGTTCTGTGACATGCGGTTTTCCTTACATTTCGTTTTCTGATCTGGAACGAGTGCTAGAAATAGACCGCCATGTGCAGGTGGATTAGCCCGTATATTTCGATTATATTATCCGCTTTGTCGGATAGTGAATGGGAGCGGCCTGTGGACTTGAATGGCGCGAAGATATTCGTTCGGGTCGTGCAGATGGGAAGCTTTACAAGAGCCGCAGCGGAACTGGGCCTTCCCAACTCGACTGTTAGCGACAGGATTTCCGACCTCGAGAAAGCCCTTGGGGTAAGCCTTCTCGTTCGGACGACCAGAAAACTCCGTCTCACGGATGCTGGAAGCATATTCTTCAAGAAAGCCGAGCTGGCTGTGGCCGCCCTGACGAGCGCCGGCGAAGAAACCTCGTCATTCCAACAACACCCGTCCGGCACCCTGAAAATCACAGCGCCCGTCGACTTCGACTACACCTCGGTCTGCGAGGCGGTGATAGAGTACAACAAGAAGTTCCCCGAAGTGAGAGTCGAGATGCTGCTGACGGATCGTCTTGTGGACTTGGTCGGTGAAGGATTCGATATCGCCATCAGGGCAAGTCCGCTCAAAGACGCAGGTTTTACGGCAAAGCGAATGGGGGAAGCCGGACTGATACTGGTGGCCGCTCCCCAATACCTGGAACAATCTTCCGCGATCAGTCAGCCAGGCGAACTGGCATTTCATCAATGCCTTGTCATTTTGCCCGAACAGGACGCCAACAGCTTGGCCACCTGGAATTTGGTTTCCACCGACGGCCAGAAAGCCAAGATAGTTCCGCGAGCCCGGATTTCCTCAAACTCCGTTGGCGCAATCAAGCATCTCGCGTTGATCGGTGAAGGGATTGCCCTTATGCCGCCAACTTTGGTTCGTGGCGACATTTCGAGGAAGCAGTTGGTCCATGTACTCCCGGGGTGGTCAACGGCCCCATGGCCCAGCTATCTCGTATACGCATCCCACAGGAATTCGTCTCCGAAAGTCAAAGAGATGATACCGCTCCTCGAGCCCCGCATCCGCAGCATTATATGGTAATCCGTCGCCATCCTGCATACTTGCCGCTTTGAGCTGACAAGGAGATGGCCGACCATGAGCGATAACAAGGAGATCGGTGCGGTTTTAGGAAGCGATGGCGCAAGACCGAAACCCGACCGGACGGACTCGCCAATCTGAGCGTCAAGGACATGATCCCTTCATTTACCGGTGCGACAGCCGTCATGAACCACGCAAGCATGGGTCACGCTGCGGCTATCTAAGACATAAGCAAATCCGGGTCAGCGAGGCGATAATCGTCCTCGATCAGGCTGAGGGGCGCCCTGGCACATCCCGATCACTCAGGATCTTCTGCGCGTCCATGAACCCATGCGCCCACTTGTCTCGACGGTGGTCGCCTTCCGGAAAGGGGTTGTTGTCGCCGGTCGCACCCTTCTGGAAGGCCTTCGCGCCGAGTTCATAAGCGTCCGTTTCGGAAATCTTATCGTCGTTGCTCATGGCCGATATCCGCCTCTTGTCATCAAGCGCGCATCAAGGCAGGCCATCACGAAAGCTGTTCTGGATGCCTCGACCGGAATCTGGTGCGAAACGGCTGCGACGCAGCGCTCCCTCGCATGGGCGTAGGACGAACCTCTTTCGCACGGCCATCGCCGCGACAGGAAATGGATTGCATCTTCCGGCCCCTGGACTGTCTGGCAGCTCTGATCTCCAGCGGTGAGGCGGACAGGCGCGTTCCAAAGCGTTTTAAATTCGACATCAATGACTTCGTACATGCTATCCTCCCATTTTCTTGGAGGCCCTCTCCCCTTATAATGAACCACAGGCGCGGGCCATTTGTTCCCGAAGCTCATCCCATCGACATGCTGTCACGAGATTCTTTCTTTTCGGGTTTGGAAACTTTTATCGGCGTTGATTGTTGTTGACGCCAAGACCCTGAGGTGAACGCCAACCTTTGTCCCGCCTTGCGATTCACTTTCAGTTCACGCGAAACCATTTATAAGCGATCAACTCGCTCTGGATTGATGTATGGACGATTCGACCGCCCCCTATAGCCAGATGTTCTGGGGCAAACGGCTTTTGATCGTGGAGGACAGCTATTTCCTCGCCGATGAGGCACGACAAAAATTGCTAGAGCTCGGCGCGACCATAGTCGGGCCGGTCGATGATATGGACGCCGTCGAACTGATTGAGGCAGGCGGCGCGGATGCGGCGATCCTGGATTTGCATCTTGCTACGGGGCGCGCCTTTTCCCTTGTCGAGCGGCTTGAGAGACAGGGGCTTCCCTATGTCTTCGCCCTCGTCCGAGAGCCGTCCGGCGCGATGGCGGATTTTACCGGCTTTGTGCTGTGTGAGAAATCGGTAGCCATGGAGCAGATCGCCAAGGCTTTGTTCGGCAACCGGAAACGAGATATCTAGCACCCCTTCCCTGAATCATGCGACGGGCCCTGAATCATGCGACGGGAGTGCGATCCCCGTTAGCGCCTATCCTCGTCGAGGCGGGCGGCCAATTGCTGCCGTGCTCGATTGATCCTGCTTTTCACAGTGCCGATCGCGCAGCCGAATTTTTCCGCCGCGGCATCATAGGAGCGACCCTCTATGACGACATATTCAAGCACCGCCCGATAAGGCTCGGGCAAGAGATTGCAGGCCTCCTCCAGCTCCCTTGCCCGGATTGTCCATTCCTGCGACGGCAGGGCGATGCCATCACCGGAAACACAATTCTTGCTGCCCGGAGCCTCCCGCTTCGCAATGCGGAACTTCGTGCAAAACGTATTGCGCATGATGGTGAACAGCCACGATTTCAGTCGGCTGCCACGGTCAAACTGATTGAGATTGGCCAGTGCCTTCGCCAGCGTCTCCTGAACCAGATCGTCCGCATCGTTGGTATTTCTGTGAAAGGTACGCGCAAAGGCGCGAAGGGCCGGAATAAGTTCGACTATTTCGGTTTGCAGACCGGTTGTTCGAGGCAGATCGGTCACAACTTTATCTCCTTAGCGAGTTTTATGAGAGCGAGTTCTCGCTCGCATGTGCACGCAGCGCCCGATCTCGCTCAACGTAAGCCATGCCCGATGAAAACCGGCATCCATGGTGGCGCTGGCCAAATCGCCATTGAACTTGATTTGAACAATCTTTGCTTTTCGCTGTGCGCCGCAATGCTTCGGATTATCTCCGAGGGCTATGCTCTGTGCATCTTGCTGGAAAACGGTTGCACTCCGGGCTTGTTCCATCCAGTTCCAAAAAATCGCCGGGTGCCGACGAGGAAAGGACAAAAAAGTGAGGCAGCTCGGATTTCGCTTATCGCTCGATTGTCCCGTTGCGGCGAATCTTGCGTTGGAGAAGCAGAATGCCGTAGAGCAAGGCTTCCGCGGTCGGCGGACAGCCCGGCACGTAAATATCGACGGGAACGACCCGGTCGCACCCGCGCACGACCGAGTAGGAATAGTGATAGTAGCCGCCGCCGTTGGCGCAGGAGCCCATCGAGATGACATAGCGCGGCTCGGGCATCTGGTCGTAAACCTTGCGCAGCGCCGGTGCCATCTTGTTGCAAAGGGTGCCTGCGACAATCATCAAATCCGATTGCCTCGGGCTGGCCCTTGGCGCCGCACCGATGCGTTCGACGTCATAGCGCGGCATTGACATCTGCATCATTTCGATCGCGCAGCAGGCGAGCCCGAACGTCATCCACATCAGCGATCCCGTGCGCGCCCAAGTGATCAACTCGTCCGTGCTGGTGACAAGAAAGCCTTTGTCGGCAAGCTCGTTATTGATCGTCCCCAGGAATGGATCGCCGCCTGGAGCCTCGCCGGGATGTTGAAAATCTCCGATCACAGGACGGTCCTTGAAGGAAGACATGGTCCGTTCTCCATGGAAAACACACCTCTAACTTCCGCGGGGCCTGCTTGTTCCATGCATGAGGCTTCTTCGAAGGCGTGATCCTGCCAAGGCAAAAATCCAAAAAACCAGGAAACAACCACTCTTCTGTTGAGTTTGAACGTGGCGAACAGAAGAGAGAAACGATCCGATGTTGACGAAAATCATCGCAGCCAGTGCCTTGTCTATCGGCATGGCCACGGCTGTCATGGCACAGCAGTCCGGCACTGGCATCGGCACCGGCGGGTCCGGCAGCGGCAACGGCAACGGCGCCGCGACGGGCACGCAAAACGACGGCATGTCCAACGGAAACGGAGGCGCCACCGGCAAGGATACGAGCGGCACTCCCAACTCCAATGGCCAGTCGCAGGATTGCAATGCCATGAAGACAGGCAAGAACACCACCCAGGGCAACAGCACGCAGGACAGCCAATCGAACGACAGCACGTCGAACAGGAGTTGTCCTCAATAACGGAAGCTCGCGAAAATCCGGACACGCGTTCGCAATTCGCGGGCCACCAGACGTCGCCACAGGCATCCACGTCAACCGGATCAGGTGTGGATTGCCGGCACATGCAGCAATCGAGGAGTAGACCCCATGAAAAGCCCAGAATCCATGAGAAACGGTGCTCAGGAACTTGCGAAGGAATATCTGCGGCTCGGCGGACACAGGCTTCTGGTCATGGATGACAATATCCTGTCGACCAACAGCTGGGAGGCAGATCCCCCGGAAGCCGAGACCTTCTGGAAACGGGAGATCGAGATACTCGAGCCAAGGCAACGCAACGAAGTGATGTCGTTCCTCCCTTCCATCAATGTCACCTAGTGGCAGGGTTCATCGACGTTGCCGCAATCGTCCCGACGCAAGCCGCTCCAGACATGGCGATGAATAGATGACAGAGACAGGCGCGATCCGTATCGGTATTTCTGGCTGGACCTTTGCCCCCTGGCGCGGCGTTTTCTATCCGAAGGGCACGACGCGGAAGCGCGAGCTGGCCTATGCCTCCCGCCAGTTTCCCTCCATCGAAATCAACGGAACATTCTACGGGCTGCAACGTCCCGAGGCCTTTGCGAAATGGCGCGACGAGACGCCGGATGGCTTCGTCTTCGCCGTCAAGGGCTCGCGCTACATAACCCATATGCGCAGGCTGCGCGATGTCGAGACGCCGCTTGCCAATTTCATGGCTTCGGGCCTGCTGCGCCTCGGACGGAAGCTTGGCCCGATCCTCTGGCAGTTTCCGCCGCGACTGCGGTTCGATCCCGAACTCTTTTCCGCCTTCATGGCGATGCTGCCGAAGGACACTCGTGCCGCGGCCAGGGTCGCCAGGGGACGCGATGCACGGCTGGAAGGCCGCGACTGGCTGGAGACCGACGAAAACAGGCCGCTGCGCCATGCATTCGAGATCCGCAACGAAAGCTTTGAGCACGCCGCTTTCATCAGGTTGCTAAGAGAACACAAGATGGGTCTGGTCTGCGCCGACACGGTCGAGTGGCCGTTGCTGATGGATCTCACGGCCGATTTTGTCTATTGCCGCCTCCATGGCTCGGAAGAACTCTATGTCAGCGGCTACGATGACAAGGCCCTGGATATATGGGCAAGACGGATCAGCGCCTGGGCGCACGGCCTCGAGCCCGCCGATGCCAAGCGCGTATTGAAGCCGCTGAAATCGTCTGGGAAGGGCCGCGACGTCTACGTCTATTTCGACAATGACGTGAAAGTCCGGGCACCGGTCGATGCCCGACGGCTCGCCGAGCGGCTCGGGCTTGCCTCCCCCCTCGAAACCGCCTCACCCCCTGCACGCAAGCCGCAACATAAGCCCGAGGTTACAGAAGAGGCCCGCCAGCATTGGCCGGCCCGATAGGGTTTCTCTTCAACGCACCAGAAAGGCCGCCACTCCGGTTCAAATCACTCCAAGCGGCCCCATGCCGGGTCCCAGCGCACGCCCTCGGACAGTTCCACATAAATGGGCCTGACCGCCTTGCCGGTCATCTTGTTGCGCGCCGTCCGAAAGGCGTCATCGGGCTCCATTTCCTCACCCGGAAAAACGACATCGTCTTCGCCGGGCGGTGTAGCCTTGCGCAGGAAGCCCCTGATCTGATCGCCGGAATGATAGAATTTGACGACAATGGAGCCAGGCGGAACCTCATTCTTGCGATATCGCCGGTAGGTTTCCATCTTGCACCTCCTCACATCGGCGGGCATTTGCCGAATAGCTATGGTCAGGATTTGGCCGCGTGTTCCGGTTTTCCCTTTTGCTTGGTCGAAGCCATGTCGCGAAGTTCCTTTTCGCTCATGGAGTCGACCATGCTCTTCGATGCCCCCTTCAGCTCGCTCTTCTTCCTCTCGCCGCGCTTGGCGGCGAGCGCCGCACCGGCTGCCATTTGTTGTGATTTCGACTTTGCGGGCATGATGAGCCCTCCTTCGACTTGTTTTCGATTCCTTTGCCTATCCGGCGAAGCGCACCAGCAGGATGATCAACACCATCGCGGCGAGACCGCCGATGAATATGACGCGCTGCCACCGCCGTTTCAGGATGATCTCGCCTTGGCGAACATCCTCGGCCGCGAAGGTGCGTGGTTCGTCCTTTTTTGAATTGCCTTGGTCTTTTTCGCTCATTGCCACCATCCAGTGGACGCCGGATTTCGGCGGCCATTCACCTCGTGTTGGGTGCGATCGGCGCTGAAATGCGCCGACCGCATGTGCTTGCGAAGCATGGCCTAAGACTGATAGGTGCCGATGAGGCTTGCCTCTGCCAGCATGTGTTTCTTCATCTTCTGCCACATGGCCTCGGCTCCGATGGCATCCGGAAGCGTAACCCTTGGTACATCGAGGGCGGCAAGCCGGAAAATATAGCGATGAGGGGGATCACCTCTCGGCGGCCTCGGACCATCGTAGCGGGCATTGCCGAAATCGTTCTTGTAAAAGCGAAGCGCCTGCTCCTGCATGGTATCGACGCTTTCGGCCAATCCAGTCCATTCCGCCGGAATGTTGGCGATGCCGCAATGGCGGAACGTGCCGCTCGGCGCATCCGGATCCTCGACGATCAAGGCAAAGCTCTGGGTTTTAGCGGGAGCGCCACCCCAAGAAAGCGGAGGGAATAAATTCTCGCCATCCAGCGCGTATTTGCTCGGGATAGGCTCGTCCTCAGCGAAGGCCTTGCTGATCAGCGTCAAAGCCATCTGGTCCTTCCTTTCTGTCGTGGATTCATGCGTTTGTGAAGTTCTGGACATAAGGTGCAACCCGTCAGCACCATTATTGTTCCCCGCGCGGAACATTCATACTCAAGTGCGGTTCTGTGCATCCAAAAGGGAGGAAAAAAATGACGGATGAACGGTCAGAATGGATCAGCAAACGGGCTTACGCCATTTGGGAGGCAGCGGGACGCCCCTGGGGATACAGCCACCATCATTGGGAACAGGCGACCGCGGAGCGGGAGATCATGGAGCGAACGCGGGCATCCGTCGATGGCGAAGAAGTGCTGATAAGGCTTCGGCAGAAAGTTGCGATGCGCGAAGCCGAGAACGATGCCTCTCCGAAGGACCGTAACGTCGGATAGTTTCTTCACGCAGCAAATTCTCGCAGAGACAATTTCCGGGCTTGCATCGCCCGGCGTGGGTTGGTTGGCGAACAGCCGGGCACAGAGCTCAATCATGGCTGCTTCGCAGGATCCCCTCCTAATTCTGAGTTCCGTCGCGGTTCGGCTGGGCCGGCGTGCTCTTGGTGCCCTGCTGATTGTTTTCCAACCGGTCTGTTGGCGCGGGCTGAGCCGCTTGTCCGGTAGGCGGAGTATTGTCGACCGTGCCGCCCTGCGGCTGCCCGCCGGAGGAGCTTATGGCTAGCGCCGGGTTCTCCGATTTATTTGGCTCGATATGACGGCCCCATAGTTCAACGCCAGCCCATACGATTGCGGCCAGAACCAGCGCCGTGACCAACACGGTGAGAAGATGCACGCCACGCACGCCCTGGCGGGCCTCGGTCGCCGAAAGCGGCTTTTTGGGTTCCTCAGATGCCATTGCAGAGGCCTCCGTTCGTTGCAAATACATATCGGCCTAACCTCAACGCCCGGAGATGGTTCCATCGCGCGACGCCGCATCCGGTTGGCATCGGCCGGAACAATGCGCATAGCCGAGCGTTAGTTTCATGAGGCTGCAGATCGTGCCAAGCGGACGCGATGGTGCTGAAGAATATGGAGATTTTTCCGTTTTCTCTCCATAGCCAACGAAACGGCAGGCGAGCTTCTTACCCATCCGATCCGCAGCCTCCCCGTCACCAGGGGTCTAAGATAGATGAACCTCTGAAGCCGGCCGGACGCGTCTTTCGCCACGAGAAACTCCATACCGTCATCGAGGTGAACAATGGCAAAGAATATCACCAGCGCGGTGTCGTCGACGCCTACACCGGTTTTGACTCGATCGCTTCAACGCAGGTTCGATTGGCCGGGCCATTTGAATGGCTGGACGCTACCCGGATGCCGTCGCATCCTGCTGACAGCGGCGATGGCCGCTGCCATTTCTTCGACCCTCGCATTCGCACAACAAGCGCCGAACGACGACCGATGCAACGCCGCGGACACGAATCGACAGGCCGAAAACAAACAGACAGGCGACGCGCAGGCGACCCCGGCACCGGAAGACAACCCTAGTCAAAAACTGGCGGACTGCGACGGCGTTCTCAAGCCGCCGGCCGTCGGCGACAGTCAAATGGAAAAGCCTGCCCCGAAGGTTGGCAGGACCCCCATTATCAAGCCGGGCGATCCGCGAAATGGCCAGCAGAATAGTCAGCAGCCCAGCAAATGACGATGCATCCGTTACGGCTTCGGCTCCGGTTGTTCGAGTGGCCCGCTGGTCACGATCGAATCCCGGCTGTTGCCGGCGGTAAATGGCTTGATAACGAGAATGGCCAGTACCGATGCGATCATCAGGCCGAAGACGGCGATCAACAACATGCGCATCTCGACGTTCCCATCTACCGCGTTTTGCGAACGGCAAGGTTGCTGTCGTGTCCGACGATGCCGCCTGCCTGCCGGGAGATCGCTTCCGCGCGCTGCTTGGCTTCGTGATTTTCGACGGATCCCTCGATGATGACGCGCCCGCGGCTTACGGTCACGAAAATGCCCGCGGTATCGAGCAGCCCATCCGCTTTCAGCCTGCTTTCGATTTCCGCGCGAATTTCGGCATCGGCCCTTTCATGTTGCGATTGCGGGCCGGAGCGCAGCTCGGAGATCCTGAAGAAGATTTCATCGACCTCCTCTCTGCGGCGCCGATCGCATTCGGCCGAATCCTCGCAGCGCGCATCGTCAGTTCCCGGTTGCGGCGGAATTTCCTGCGCCGCCGATGCTCCTGTCGCAAGCTCCCGCGTGACATCTCCGGAGCCGCCGGCCGCCTGATCGAGCGCCTGCAGGGTGCGAATATCGGCGCGATCCGGAGGATCCCTTGCCGTTTTCGTATTCTTGATCTCGGTCATCGTTTTCTCCCATGTTTGATAGGGAAAAACCTTTGTCGTCCGGGAATGTTCCGCTCTTGATGCCGGTGGTCACCAACCAGTCGTCAGCATCTCGAAGGATACGATCTTGTGATGCTCTTGAAGAGAGGTGAGCAGTTGTGCGCCGCCGGCATCCAATGCCGCCTGCATCCATCGCACCTCGTAAGAAATATGCGCCGTTGCCTCCGTCGGACCCATCGTCTTGCCGATAAAGGCGAAGGCATATCCGCGCGGCTCGAGCGCCGTTTGCACGTCGGCGATCGCAACGCCGGCATCGCGCGGAAGCTCGATCACGAACCGCGCCTTCTGCCGGCGCGGTATCAGCTTATCGAACCATTTGAGGGGCGATAGCACGATAAAGGCGATAACGGCACCGGCCGAACCGACGGCCAATTGTCCGCCGCCGATGCACAAGCCGACCGCGGTCATGATCCACAGGGTCGCCGCCGTCGTCACGCCGGTCACCAGATCACCGCGCTTGAGGATGGCGCCGCCGCCGATGAAGCCGACCCCGGTCAGTACGCCGAGAGGAAAGCGCAGTACGTCCATCGAGGCGAATGACTGCGGTGTCTTGCCCAATGTCGACAGCAGCAGATTGGCCTGGATCATCGTCAGGCAGGCCGCCAATCCCACTAGGATCGTCGTGCGAAATCCGGCCGCATGACCGCCAATCTCGCGGTTAGTGCCGACCAAGGCACCGGCGGCCGTCACCAACGCGAGCCGAACGGCGATATCGAGCCAGTTCGGATCGAGGGGCATGGCATCCATCAGATTTGGCATGGCAATTCCCCGGCGGAAAACCCCGCAGGTCGGTTCTCTGCTGTGAGAACCGACCTGTGGGCTTTTCGTTCCGTGGCGTCGCTCATCCCGAGACGGCGAATTCCGATCGCGGAGCTTTAACCATCCCCGCGCTTGTCGAACTTCTGCATGGCTATGGCTGCGAGGTGTCGCTCAGCCGCGACTGATGACGGCACATCGCCCATGATGACGATTGGGCGCGCCATGCGGTGCGGCTGCACCACCCTTCATTCTGATGGCAGCCTCCACAGCCGGCTGGATCAATGCACGGGCGCCGGCTCTGCTTCGGACGCATTCTGCTTGTGGTGGTCGGCGGCGAGCAGCATGTAGACGGCGGGGACCACGAAGAGCGTGAACAATGTCCCGATAGCGAGCCCCGTCGCGATCACCAGGCCCATGTTGAAGCGGGCGGATGCGCCGGCGCCGGTCGCCAGGATCAGCGGCACGACGCCCAGAACCATGGCGCCGGTCGTCATCAGGATCGGACGCAGACGGATGCCGCAGGCACCCTCGATCGCTTCCCGTTTGGTCTTTCCGGACACCTGCAGCGTATTTGCCACCTCGACGATCAGGATGCCGTGCTTGCTGATCAGCCCCATCAGCGTCACCAAGCCGACCTGCGTATAGATGTTCATCGTCGCGCCGCCGATGCCGAGGCTGATGAAGGCGAGCGCGCCTGCGATCGACATGGGCACCGATACGAGAATAATCAGCGGGTCGCGGAAGCTGTTGAACTGCGCCGACAGCGCCAGGAAGACGATGATCAGGGCGAGAGCGAAAGTAGTGGCCATGCCGCTGGATTCCTGCACGTATTGACGTGACTGGCCTCCGTAATCGACCGAATAACCCTGTGGCAGCGTGCGCGCCGCGATCGACTTTAAGGTTTCCAGGGCATCGCCGACGGCAACACCCGGCGCCGGCACGCCGGAGACGGTGGCAGAGTTCAATTGCTGGAAGTGCGCGACCGAACGCGGCGTCGCCTCGAGTTTCGCCGTGGCGATCGCCGAAAGCGGGATCTTGGAACCGTTCACGCTTGCGATCGGATAGTTCATGATCTGATCGATAGTCTGGCGCGAGCGCTGCTCAACCTGCGGGATGACCTGATAAGAGCGATTGTCGATGCTGAAATAATTGACGTAGCCGCCGCCCAGCATGGCGGCGAGCGCAGAGCCGACATTATTCATGGACAGGCCAAGCATCGACGCCTTGCTGCGGTCGATCTGGATCGAATACTGCGGATTATCGACGTAGAGATCTTTCGTCAGAAAGATGAACTCGCCGGATTTCTGCGCTTCCTGCAGGAAGGTGCTGGACACTTCGTTGAGCTGATCGAAGCTGCCGGTGCTTCCGATGGCAAACTGCACCGGCAAGCCGCTGGCGCCGGGCAGCGGCGGGATCTGGAAGACCACCGCCTGCCCGCCGGCGATCTTTGCGAGATCGGCCTGTACCAGTGGCTGCAGTTGGTCCGCCGTCCGGCTGCGCTGGTTCCACGGCTTCAGCACCATGCCCTCGAAAGACGTGCCCGGCACCTCGACCTGCAGGGTCTTGTCGGTTTCGGGGAAACTGCGGAAGATCTTGGTGACCTGGTCGGAATTGAGCAGCTTCTGTTGAAGTGTCGCATTGGGGGCGTTGGTCACCTGCGAGGCAAGAAATCCCTGGTCTTCATTGGGAGCCAGCTCGCTCTTGGCGCTGGTGTAGAGGAAATAGATGCTGCCGAGGACAATCACGGCAAATACCAGCGTCACCGGCACCGTATTCAGACTGCCATGCAGCATGCGCACATAGGGCCGATGGATTTCCGAGAAGCGGCGGTCGATGAAATCGGAAATGCGCTCCTCCCAGCCGCTACGGTCGGTCAGATGCGGCTTCAGGATGCGCGAACACATCATCGGCGTCAGTGTCAGCGCGATGATCATGGAAACGGTAACGGCGCCAACCAGCGTAAAGGCGAATTCGGTGAATAGAGCGCCGGTCAGGCCGCCCTGAAAGCCGATCGGCACATAGACGGCAACCAGCACGACCGTCATGGCGAGGATCGGCCCGACCAATTCGTGCGCCGCGGCCAGTGCCGCCTGCATCGGTGGCGCCCCTTCCTCGATATGACGGTTGACGTTCTCCACGACGATGATGGCGTCATCGACCACAAGCCCGATGGCGAGCACCAAAGCCAACAAAGTCAGAAGGTTGACGGAAAAGCCGAAGATCAGCATCATCACGAAGGTGCCGACCAGCGACAGCGGTATGGCGACGATAGGAATGGCAACCGATCGCGGCGAGCCGAGAAATGCGAACACCACGAAAATGACGATCACCAGAGCCTCGATCAAGCTCTTGACGACCTCGTCGATCGACTGGGTGACGAAGGTGCTGGAATCGTAGACGATGTAGCCCTCCAGCCCCTGCGGCAGTTGCGCCAGAATAGCCGGAAACACGGCGCGCACACCCGCAATCACGTCAAGCAGATTTGCCGTCGGCGCAATTTGGATACCCATGAACACGCCGTCCTGGGCGTCGAATCCGATCTGGACATCGGGGTTCTGCGAGCCGAGCGCGACGGTTGCGACATCCTTCAAGCGAACGATCGTATCGCCGATCTGCTTGACGACCATCTCCCTGAACTCGTCGGCCGAATGCAGATCCGTCTGCGCCGTCAGCACCGTCTGCGTCATCTGGCCGCGGGTCCTGCCGATACCGGAAATATAGTTGTTGTTCCCAAGCGCGGTCCAGACATCGCCGGCCGTCAGCCCGTAGGCGGCGAGCTTATCAGGCTTCAGCCAGGCCCTCAGCGCGAATGTTCTGCCGCCGAGGATTTCAGCCGTCTGCACGCCGGTGACCGCCTGCAGTTTCGGCTGGACAACGCGGGTCAGATAGTCGGTGATCTGATTGCTGGCGAGAACATCGCTGCGGAAGCCGATATACATCGCATCGATCGACTGGCCGATCGAAACCGACATGATGGGCTGTTGCGTGCCGGTGGGCAGCTGGTTGAGAACCGAGGATACCTTGGCGTTGATTTCCGTCATCGCCGCGTCGGCGTTATAGTTGAGGCGCAGGTTGACCGTTATCGTCGAACTACCGCTGGTGCTCGACGACGTCATGTAGTCAATGCCGTTGGCCTGGGCGATGGCGTTTTCAAGCGGCGTCGTGATGAAGCCGGCGATAACGTCGGGCGCGGCACCTGGATAGGTGGTCGTCACGGTCACGACGGCATTCTGGGTCTGTGGGTACTGGCGCACCGTCAGCGCGCGGAACGACTGATAGCCGATCACGACAATCAACGCGCTGACGACGAGAGCAAGCACAGGGCGCCGGATGAAGATATCGGTGATATTCATCGCCACACCTCAGTTGGGATTTGCCGGATTGGCATTGGGATCGTTCGACGGCTGCACCTCGTTGTTGACGATGACCGGCGAGCCGTTGTTCAGTTTCAGCTGACCGGAGGTCACCACCACTTCACCTGCGTTCAATCCCTTGGTCACCGCGATCTGCTCGCCACGCGCCTGTCCGGTGCTGACGAACTTCTGACTGGCGACGAGCTGCGGCTTTCCATCCTGCCCGCCGCCCTTGTCGGTCACCACATAGACGACATTGCCGTAGGGGTTGAGGGTGACGGCGGTCTGCGGCAGGGCGATATAATCTTTTGGCTCCCCAACCGTTACCGATGCGTTGCCGAACATTCCGGGCAGGAGTTTGCGATCGGAATTCGGGAAGGTTGCCCGGATTGTCATGTTGCGGCTTTGTGTATCCACCAGCGGGCTGATCGCCGTGATCTTGCCGTCGAAGGTCTGGTTCGCATAGGCATCGACCGTTGTCGTCACCGCCTGTCCGACCTTCAGTTGCGACAAGGCCTGCTGCGGCATCGAGAAATCGAACTGGATCGGATCGAGCGACTGTAGCGTGACGACTGCGGTTCCGGCCGGCAAATATTCGCCGAGGCTGACCAGCCGGATGCCGAGATGCCCATCGAAGGGTGCGCGGATCGAATATTGATCGATCAACGCCTGCTGTGACGCGACCTGTGCCTGCGCGGCCTTCCATGTGGCCAAATCGCTATCGACCTGGCTTTGCGCAATAGTATTCGCCTTGATCAGCTTTGAATCGCGGTCATAGGCGATCTGCGCGTTCGCCGCCGACGCCTGGTATTGCTGCAGCGTCGCGATCTGCTGATCGGCAAGCAGCTGCACGATGAGATCGCCTTTCCTGACATCCTGGCCATCCTGAAAGCCGATCTTCTGGACGATGCCCTGGACCTGGGCGGAAAGATTGGCGCCCTCGATGGCATTGAAGCTGCCTATGGATTGCAGCGTCGTTTGCCACGGGCTCATCGCCGCCGTAATTGTCGAGACTGTCTGCGGTGGTGCCTTGAGGTTAGCCAGATACGCCGCGATCATGCGGTTCTTGAATGCCTGGAAGCCGAAAATCCCGCCCAGGATCAGGCCTATGACGATCAGCATGATCACCATGCGCTTTATCATGACTGGTAACTCTATTTTTCGAGAACAGGTCTCTGGGAATTCTGATGGTGTCGGCTCTGGCGAGGCTCACGGAACCCCTTCCGCGCCAATGTTGCCGTGTCCTTACCGGCGCATGCGATCGACGTATGTTTTGAAAGCGATTTTTATCAGGAGTGGCGGGATCGCGGGGATAGTCGCCGCCGAACAACGCCTTTCCGCCGCCGGGGGCGGTGTTGACTTCGCCGTGATTGAAGCTGGTGGCGTCCAAATCGGCCGTCCTCAGCAAACAGACCTGTCAAACGTCATTCGCACGCCTCTGCTTCTGATTCAGCACGAGTTTTTACGATCCGAATTACGATAGCCAATTTGTTATGTCCGAACCATATCTAGTAAAGCCCTGAATAAAGGCAATAATAGTACCGAAACAATCGTCGCCCAGACGAAGCGAACTCATTCGCCAGATCAATATTGCGGGCGAAGCTTCGCGGCTGCCGAGAGCCGCTTCCTATCTTATCAGGCCGAGCCGAATGGCTATCGCGATGGCATTGGTCGTGTTTTTTGCTTCGAGCTTGTCGCGAACCGAACGCAGATGCTTTTCGGCGCCGTGATAGGTGATGCCCATCCGCACGGCAATCTCATGATCCCGCAAGCCATCCGCTGCCAATTGCAGCGCCCGTCTTTCCCTGGGCGTGACGCCCTTCAGCAAAGGAAGCTGATCCAGTTCCCTGAGCTGGAGGGCACGATCCACGGCAAAGGTCGCCAGCAATTGCAGACCGCCGCGCTCCTGCTCCCTGATCTCGATATGATCACCGCCGATGGAAAAGCCTATGACGGTGCCATCAAAAGTCTGAAGGCCGATGGTGAAACCCTCGCGCAAGCCAAACTCCCCGGCTTCCCCCATGACATCGCGCGCCATCGCATTCCGCAGTCTTTGCCCCTCTATGTCCCGCCAGAAGAACGGCGCATGCTGCTCCTTGACCATGCGTATGGTCGGATCGTGACGCAGATAGTCATGGCTGAAATAACGGGAGACCCAATCGGTCGGCCACGCATTGAGAAGGATATGGCCGACTTGCTGCCGCTTCGTCTCGCCAATTGGCGGCATTGTGCCCGCCAGCACATGTGTCGCGCCGAAGCGGCCGATATAGACGAGCACCAGCCGCAGGATATCGGCTTCGGTCTGTGCTGCCTCCATGGCAATTATCAAGGCCGTCGTTTCTTCAAGCAGATGCGCCGGCATCGTTTCCGCGGAAGATGACGAGGAATGCGTCTTCATACTGGTCTCACAGACTATTCGAAAGCTGAGAAGGATTGTTTATATTAAACATTCCTAATTGATTATGAATACCCCAAGGAAGGAGAAATTGGAGAGGCCAAAACCTGCCTTCGGTACCCCCAATATGCAACAATCCACCGCAGGACAGGCGATGCTGGCGGGACGCGTCAGGCGCTCCAGAACGGAGCTGAGCAGACCGTGCTGGAGGGCTGATCTTATAGAGGAGTGAGGCTGCATGTCGGATAGCAGATGCGCGCGTGCCGCTAAAGTATCCCATGGCGTTCCTTCTAAGCCGCGCGACGGCGCAGGTCCGTCTTCAGGGAACGAAGCTTTGCCAATGTGCGCTCATCGAACGATGCAGTGACCGCCACGACATCCTCTCCTGAAACCGACTGCGGCAATCCGAGCGCGCTGACCCGGAAATGAAGCTGCAGCAGCCGGAGGATCCAAAGCGGCTGCATTTCGATGATCACGGTATTGATACCGGTTTCCAAACCCCATTCGACAAAACCCGAAAGCAGCGTGTTGGAAACCGCGCTTAGGGCACGGCCATGTTCTCTGTAGGCCGGCTCGACACAATAGCGTGTCCATTCCCATATGTGCCGACCGACGGGCCTTTCCTGCTCGCAGAGTTGCGGGAGCACTTCGGACAGAAGGTGGGGTTTGATGGAGGGCAGCATTCGCTGATATCCAAGAACATCGCCTTCATTGATGAACAGCATATGCACGGCGTCTGCCGTATCGAATTGATCGATCTCGCGACCATCGGCACGCGTCAGATCGTTCCATCCGCGCTCCTCGACGAATACGCGGTGCCGCAGGCGAAACGCCTGATCCATCTCGTCCTGATAGTCGTGTATGTTCCGGCCGGTGATAATATGAAGCATCTCTACAGCTCTCCTGTTTGGGCAAGCTGATCATCGAGCCGTTTCACGATCACCACAGGTACGGAAAAGCGTACCTCACGAAATCAGCCCCTTTCGCAGAGCAAGGGCAATTGCGTGATTGGTATTGCGCGAACCAAGCTTTTCGCGGCAGGAGCGCATGTACTTGTCGATGGCATGATCCGTGATTCCGAGGCGCGAGGCGATCTGCCGCTCCTTCCAGCCTTCGGCCGCCAGCTGAAGAACCTCGCGCTCCCGTGCGGTCAATTTAAGGATGCTGCTGTTTTGCTGAGTGTGCCGGATCCGCAAGGCGCGATAGACCGCAAAATTCGCAACAAGCGCCAGATTTTTCTTGTTTTCCGGCGCGAGCTGCAGCCGCTCGCCGGCGATCGAAAAGCCGACATGTTCCTGCCCCAGGCTCGGAAGCGTCATGGTGAAACCCTCCGCAAGGCCGAACTCCTTGGCTTCGCCCATGACCCGCATACCGGACCGAAGTCCGACGACTTCGTTCTCATCCCAGAAAAAACTTTCAAGCCCTTCGCGTACCAGCGTGATCGTCGGATCCTTGAAGAGATAGTTTTGAGAAAAATAGCGTGCCGACCAATCATTCGGCCAGGCATTGATCAGGACATGGCCTATCTGCTGGCGTTTGGTCGCGCCAATCTGGGGCATGGTGCCGACCAGGACATTGGTCGCGCCGAACGGCTCCACATATCGAATGACGACCTCAGCCAGTTCCTCCTGAGTTGTGCAGGCCTCGAGCTCGGCCAGGAAATACTGTGTTTCCTCAAGGGTCCGAGTGGGAAAAATTGGATTGCCGGGCAATATCCAGTGTTTTGACATAACAACGATCTTCGAAGTTTCACGATGGAGCAAGAAACATGGCCACGACACCGGCCAGAAACTTCGGGCAGTGCATTGGTGATTATTTGCTCATATATTCAACGATATGGTCTTATCAACGCGACCATGCCAGGATGGTGTCAGCCAACGCGCCTGACGCAGCAATGCCGAAGTATTTTGGCTTACCATACACCTCGTACGGTCGCTTGACGACCGGCGCCGATGCAAATGAAACATGCGTTGGATCCGGAAACCGGGCGTCTGTTCCCTCAGCCTCACCGAGGATGGCCGCGGCTTATTGCCGTCTTGCGGACTTGGAGCATGATGCGGAAAAGTGTAAGCGATTTTCGGATGACATCGGGCTCTCCCTATTTGAATCCGTGCTAGGCATCCTTCCATTTGGAAAATGTAGCGGCCTGTCCGCGCAAATTCCCGTCGCGGTCCACGAGCTGCCAGACAATGCCGTCTTCGATCCAGAAGCGACGCCCGGATTTTGCAATCCGCAGCCCGCGATAATCGGAAATAAAGCCATTGCTCGTCACAGCGTCCAATAGCCGTTGGCGCTCCGCACGATCTGGAAGCTCCGCCGAAAGCCGCGAGGGAAGCGTCACGAACTCGTCCCACGGATATTCGAAGCAGTTCTGTGCAGCCTTGTTGGCATAGACGAAACGGGGATCGGCATCCGTATTGTGGGCAACGACCACAAAGGGCGCATCGCGATAGAGCCAATCCGGCACGGACCCTTCATCAACAAGCGCAACGCCAACGATGCGACGAAAACTGTCCGTCAGAAGGTCAAAGAACGCATTATCGACCGATAAATCCACAGCCTTGCCTTCAGCTTCGCCAGCCATCCATCCCATCCTGTCACTCGGTGCATCGATGGTGCGATACTTAGCAAAACGCCATGAAGATCAAGTGGCGAGAGCCGGTCCCCCATGAGACAACTTGTGGATTGTTGGCGCAGGTAGCTCAGGGGCAGACGGAGCGCCGACAGAAATCGGTGACGACATCGACCAGTTTCTGGCGGTCGACGGACGATCCCTCGGCCAGACAGTCATCGACGGCGCTATGCATGGCGTTAAAGAGCATGACGGCCGAAAGCCGGGCGTCGATGAAGGAGAAGGCTTTGGCTTCCTGTCCTTCGAGCAGGAAGGATGAAAGGCGGTCTACCAGCGAATTGGCGCGTTTCATGCTTCGTTTGGCCGGGTGGAACTCATGGAAAACCAGATCGTGCAGCGCGACCTCGTCGAGGTAGCCGACAACGCATGACCCTATCCAGACATCGAGCCGATGCATCCAACTGCCGGAGGATGCCGCTGCGGCAGCCGCGTCGATCTTTTCGCAGAAGCGCGCGATGAAGCGCGCCTTCAGAGCGGCCAGAACATCTTCCTTCGTCTGGAAATAGAGATAGAAGGTGCCCTTGGCGACATCGGCGGCCTCGACGATTTCCGCAACACTGGTCGCGGCAAAGCCCTTCTCCAGAAACAGACACTGCGCGGCGTCCATCAGCTCCTCCCGGCGGATTTCCGGGGGCTTGGTGCGCGGGCGCGGGCGTTCTGCGGTGGTCACGGACTTTTCCTCATCTACAGGCTATCGATGGCAAGGCCCGCCGGCTGGAGAATGGAACGGCATAGCCATTCCGCTGCAGGCGGTGCCTTGTCGAAGATTTCTAGCGGCATATGAAGCGGAAGACGAGCAAGACTTTGCCGCACGCCGTCAGCCGTCGCCACCGGAACGACGACGGCAATGCCGAGAAGAAACCGATGGAGGGCGTCGCGGGCAATCCCGATCCGCTGCGCCACCATAGCCAGTATGGCCGCATCGTTCGCAAGCGGCGGTCCGTATGCCGAGATCAACAGAAGGGCAAACGGCTTTTCATGCACCAGCCAGCGCTCGACGGTATCAAGGCCCGATCTTATCCCATCAGCATCCAGCCTTGCCTCCGCGACCACAATCCCCAGCGGCCAATGCGTCTCGTCGCAATCGGGCAACAGCGTTTTGAACGCCATCATGACGGCCTGCACAAATCAGTCAGGCTCCGCAGCACATGTCCCATGTTCACCGGCTTTCCTCGCACCGCGGAAACGGAGGCAGGCCACATCGTCGCCTCGTTGACCTCATCGAAGATCTGCGCGGGGACGCCATACAGCTCTTCGGGTGACATCGAACCACGGGCGGCGGACAGCACAAGCGGCCATTGGCTAAGATTGTGACGGATCATGACGGGGATTTCTCCTAAGCGATGATATGCGGACAGCTACCGCCCCGCGCAAGCTCATGAACAAGGGCGACCATTCGAACGTCTCCGGATTCCGATAGTGCAAATTTATGACTGACCGTCGGTCATTTGTAAAGCGTATGCTTGAACGACGGCTAATTTCGTTCGACGCCTTCTTATACGGCTTATACGGCTCGTCCGACGCGACTACACCTTCATGTGTGATGGTAGCAGTCATGATGTTTCTCCCAATCGTTGCTTTTATAATTGACTGACCGGTCGGTTATGTTAGGTTTTTTCGTGATCGCCAGGGAAAAGGCGACGGGAGGAAACATGTCCGATTCCGACACCATTCTGTCGGCGCTTGCCGACGGCGTTTTAAGCCTCACGCTCAATCGACCCGACAAACTCAATTCCTTCAACGAGGAAATGCACCTTGCGCTGCGCGCCGGTTTCGAGCGTGCGCACAAGGATGCGGAGGTGCGCGCAGTTCTGTTGACTGGAGCCGGCCGAGGCTTCTCGGCCGGCCAGGACCTTGGCGATCGCGACCCGCGCAAGGGAACGCCGGATCTCGGCCATACGATCGAGACCTTTTACAATCCGCTGCTCCGCCTCATCCGCAGCCTGGAAAAGCCCGTCGTCTGCGCCGTCAATGGCGTGGCCGCCGGCGCCGGCGCCAATATCGCCTTTGCCTGCGACATCACGCTTGCCGCCCGTTCGGCCCGCTTCATCCAGGCCTTCGCGAAAATCGGCCTCGTGCCGGATTCCGGCGGCACCTGGAGCCTGCCGCGCCTCATCGGCGAGGCCCGCGCCAAGGCGCTGGCGCTGACTGCCGAGCCTCTGGATGCGGAAACGGCGGCTAGCTGGGGCCTGATCTGGCGTGCTATCGATGACGACAAGCTGATGGAGGAGGCAAAGGCTCTCGCCCTCCGGCTCGCCGCCGGCCCGACCAAAGGCCTTGGCCTGACCAAGCGCGCCATCCAGGCGGCGGCGACCAATTCGCTTGACGAACAGCTCGACCTTGAGCGTGACTTGCAGCGCGAGGCCGGCCGCAGCGCCGACTATGCCGAGGGTGTCGCCGCCTTCCTCGAGAAGCGCCAGCCGGAGTTCAAGGGGCGATGAGCACAGCCGACAGCATTTCGCCGCAGTCGCTTGCGGAAGCCTGCGCCAGAGCCATGTGGGACGAAGACAACGCTACCCGTCGCCTCAGCATGGAGCTGCTTGCCGTAGCCCCCGGCAAAGCAAGCCTTTCTATGGCGATTACCGAGGCGATGACGAACGGCCATGGCACATGCCACGGCGGCTACATCTTCACTTTGGCCGACTCAGCCTTCGCATTCGCCTGCAATACCTACAACCAGCGCTCCGTCGCCCTGCACTGTTCGGTGACCTATATCGCGCCGGCTTTCAAGGGCGACCGGCTGACGGCGACGGCACGGGAGGTGTCGCGCCGCGGACGAGGCGGCATCTACGACATCGCGGTTACCAATCAGGAGGGCGAGCAGATCGCGGAGTTCCGCGGCCACTCGCGAACGGTCAAGGGCACGCTTCTGCCGGACTAGAGCAATTCCAGGAAAAGTGCGCAGCGGTTTTCCGTCCGGAATGCGTAGCAAAACAAGAAGATAGGGCGTTTTCGCGATTCGAAGAAAAGCGGAAATGCTCCAGGGTTCACGCCGGCAGCATCCGGCATCTCTGGAGGAGACATTCATGGAAGACCTTTCCCCGCGCGCCGGCGAGCTCGAGGCGATCGAGACGGCCTCGCGCGACGAGATTTCCGCGTTGCAACTTGAACGCATGAAATGGTCGCTTACGCATGCCTATGAAAATTCCCGTTTCTATCGGCAATGCCTCGACGAAGCGGGTATCCATCCCTCCGACCTGAAGACATTATCGGATCTCGCCAAATTCCCCTTCACCACGAAGCAGGATCTTCGCGACACCTATCCTTTCGGCATGTTCGCCGTGCCGCGCGAAAAGCTCGTCCGCATCCATGCTTCTTCGGGCACGACGGGCAAGCCGACCGTCGTCGGCTATACGGCTGGGGACATCGACACCTGGGCGAGCCTCGTTGCCCGCTCGATCCGCGCCTCCGGCGGCCGCGCCGGCGATATCGTCCATATCGCCTATGGCTACGGCCTCTTCACCGGCGGCCTCGGCGCGCATTACGGCGCGGAGAAACTCGGCTGCACGGTCGTACCGGTCTCCGGCGGCATGACGGAGCGGCAGGTCGCGCTGATACAGGATTTCAGGCCGCGCATCATCATGGTGACGCCCTCCTACATGCTTTCGATCCTCGACGAATTCCGCCGCCAGGGCCTCGACCCGCGCGAAAGCTCGCTCGCCGTCGGCATCTTTGGGGCCGAGCCTTGGACCAATGCCATGCGCGAGGAAATCGAGCAGGCCTTCGACATGCATGCCGTCGACATTTACGGCCTGTCGGAAGTCATGGGTCCGGGCGTCGCCAACGAATGCGTCGAGAGCAAGGACGGGCTGCACATCTGGGAAGATCATTTCTATCCGGAGATCATCGATCCGGTCACCGGCGCGGTATTGCCTGATGGCGAGATCGGCGAGCTCGTCTTCACCACGCTGACCAAGGAAGGCCTGCCGATCATTCGCTACCGCACGCGCGACCTGACGCGTCTGCTGCCCGGCACGGCTCGTTCCATGCGCCGCATGGAAAAGGTGACGGGCCGCTCCGACGACATGATGATCCTGCGCGGCGTCAACGTCTTTCCGACGCAGATCGAAGAGCAGATCCTGAAATGTCGCGGCCTCGCACCGCATTTCCAGATCGAACTGACGCGCTCCGGCCGCATGGACGACATGACCGTTCATGTGGAGTGCACGCTGGAGGCGGCGGACGAAACTGCGCGAAATGTTTCGGCAAAGGAGCTTACCCACCACATCAAGAGCGTGGTCGGTGTCTCGACGAAGATCATCGTGCATCCGCCGGGCGGCGTCGCGCGCTCCGAAGGCAAGGCGAAACGCATCATCGACAACCGCCCGAAAGAATGATCGGGCATCCGGCGGGATAGCCTGGCAAGCATTTGATTGTATATAGGAAAGATCGGCCGCCAGGCACGGTCAAGATCAATGGACAATGACTAGAGCAGGATTATATGGCACGCACGCGCGCAGTTGATTTCGAGGAAAAGCAGCGTGGCATTTTGGCAAGCGCGGCAGCGGTCTTTGCCGAGGTGGGCATGGAGAAGGCGTCCATGTCGATGATCGCTTCGCATGGCAACGTCTCGAAAGCTCTGCTCTATCACTATTATCCCGGCAAGGACGCGCTGATCTTCGACATCGTGCAAACACACCTGACGGAGCTGGAAAGCGCGATCGAAACGGCGGATCGCACCGATGTTACGCCGCAGGAGCGGCTGCGCCTGCTCGTGAAAGCGGTGCTGAAGAACTATGAAGGCGCCGACAATGAACACAAGGTACAGCTCAACGGCACGCATGCCCTATCGCAGGAGCAGCTGGCGGAATTGCGGATGATCGAACGGCGGATCGTCAAGCGTTTCTCCACAGTCATCGAGAACCTCAACCCGGATCTCAACAAGAACAGGCCGTTGCTGATGCCGGTCACCATGTCGCTCTTCGGCATGATGAACTGGGTCTATATGTGGTTCAGGCCCAATGGGCCGATCACCCGCGACGAATATGCCGATATTGCCGCCACCCTCATCCTCGAAGGGGTCAAGGCCGTCCGCTAAGGCTGGTCACTCGCCAGGCTTCATCCTTTCGAGAATAAGCGGATCATATTCCGGCGCGCGAATGCGGCGTCGATCCGGTTCGGGCGCGGGCAGCGGTTCCACGGCCACCAGCTTCTCCTTCGCCTCCAGCGCCAGGCGCTGATAGATGGCGGTGCCCTGGCGCTTCCAAGCGATCTCCTCCGGTGTCAACTCGCGCACGACACGCGCCGGCGAACCGATGGCAAGGCTGTTTGCCGGGATTTCGGCGCCGGCCTTGACGAAGGCCATGGCGGCCACGATGGCATTCTCGCCGATGACGGCCTCGTCCATGATGACGGCGTTCATGCCGACCATGGCATTGGCGCCGATGCGGCAGCCATGCAGCACCGCGCCGTGGCCGATATGTCCCGCCTCCCCGATCATAACTTCGAGATTCGGGAAACTATGCACGACGCAGGTCTCCTGCACATTCGAGCCGCGCTCGAGCACGATGCGCCCGAAATCTCCCCGCAGCACGGCGCCCGGCCCGACATAGCAGGCAGGGCCGACAATGACGTCGCCGATGACGGTTGCGGCCGGATGCACGAAGGCAGCCGGATCGATGACCGGGATCACGCCGTCATAGGAATAGATCTGCGCCATTCAGTCGCCTCCCAATCCTTCCACGTCGCGCCCAGTCTCCGCCACCGCATCAAGCCGCTGCGCGAATTCGCGACGTAACGTCCGGCGAAGCTGGGCGGCCTTGTGCCGTCGGATATCGGCCGGCGTCACCGGCACCAGTTCGGGCACGCGGACCGGACGGCCGGCCTCGTCGACGGCGACCATGGTGAAATAACAGGAATTGGTGTGGCGGCGCTGACCGGACCGAATGTTTTCCGCCTCGACCCGGATGCCGACTTCCATCGAGGTGCGGCCGGTATCGTTGATCGAGGCGCGGAAGGTGACCAATTCGCCGACCTGGATCGCTTCCTTGAACAAGACCTGATCGACCGATAGCGTGACGGCATATTGCTTGGAATAGCGCGACGCGCAGGAAAAGGCGACGCGATCGAGCAGATTCAGTAGGGCGCCGCCGTGCACCTTGCCGCTGAAATTCGCCATGTCCGGCGTCATCAGCACGGTCATTTCCAGGCGATGCGGGTCTTGCTCGATTGTCGTCATGCGCTCACTCTCTCGTTTTCGCCACCATCGTCAGCACGTCATATTGCGCGACGACGGCATCCAGCTGGTTCGTTACCTTGCAATCCCAACGCACCTCGCCATGCTCGGCATTGATGCGGGGATTGATCTCCTTGCAGGTCAACTGCACCTTAAGCGTATCACCCGGATTGACCGGTGTCAGGAAGCGCAGATTGTCGACACCGTAATTTGCCAGAACCGGGCCGGGAGCCGGATCGACGAAGAGGCCGGCGGCGAAAGAGACGATGAGATAGCCATGCGCGACACGGCCGTCAAAGAATGGATTGGCCTTGGCGGCCGCCTCGTCCATATGGGCGTAGAAGGTGTCGCCGGTGAAACTGGCGAAGTGCTCGATATCCTCGAGCGTGACCGTGCGCGTGACGGTGATGAGCTGATCGCCGATCTTCAGCTCGGCGAGCGATTTGCGGAACGGATGCTCGCTGCTGGTGCGGGTGTCCGCACCATCCATCCAGCGCCCCGTCACGGCCGAAAGCAGGCGCGGCGTGCCCTGCACGGCGGTGCGCTGCATATAGTGCTTCACGCCGCGAATGCCGCCCAGCTCCTCGCCGCCGCCGGCGCGGCCGGGGCCGCCATGGACGAGGCCCGGCAAGGGCGAGCCGTGACCGGTGGAGCTCCTGGCGCTGGCGCGATTGCCGATCATCACGCGGCCGTGGAACGGCGCAAGGCCGAGAACGACGTCCTCGGCGAAACGGGGGTCGTTGGTGAAGACGGAGGCCACGAGGCTACCCTTGCCGCGGCGCGCCAGATCGACCGCCTCTTCCGCGGTATCATAGGGCATGACGGTGCTGACCGGGCCGAAGGCTTCGACATCGTGAACGGCCCGCGCCGAGCCCGGCTTGTCGCAATAGAGCAGAACCGGATTGAGGAAGGCGCCGGCCTTTGCGTCGCCAGACGTGACGCTCGGATTATCGGGATCGCCGCCGACGATCTCCGCATCGGCTGCGAGGTCGCGGATGCGCGCCCGCACTTCCTCGCGCTGGTCGAGGCTCGCGAGCGGCCCCATGCGAACAGTCTCGTCGGCCGGATTGCCGATCGCCGTCTTGCCGAGGCGATCGTTCAAGGCTGATATCAGCGCTTCGCTATAGGCCCGGGGCACGATGACACGGCGGATCGCGGTGCATTTCTGGCCGGCTTTGACGGTCATCTCGCGGGTGACTTCCTTGACGAAGAGGTCGAATTCCTCCGTGCCGGGTGCTGCATCAAGGCCGAGAACGGCCGCGTTGAGGCTGTCGGCCTCCATGGTGAAGCGCACGGAATTCGCAATGATCGCCTTGTGCGTCTTCAGACGCTGGCCGGTCGCCGCCGACCCAGTAAAGGTCACAACATCCTGGCCTTCGACATGGTCGAGGAGATCGCCGACCGAGCCGCAGACGAGCTGCAGCGCGCCTTCCGGCAGCAGGCCGGTCTCGATGATGCGGCGAACCATGAGTTCGGTAAGATAAGCCGTCTGGCTGGCCGGCTTGACGATGGCGGGAACGCCGGCGAGCAAGGTCGGCGCGACCTTTTCCAGCATGCCCCAGCAGGGGAAGTTGAAGGCGTTGATATGGATGGCGACTCCCTGGAGCGGGCTTAGGATATGTTGCGCGGAAAAACTCCGATCCTTGGAGAGTTGCTCCACATCGCCATCGAGCAGCACGCGCGCATTCGGCAGCTCGCGCCGGCCCTTGGAAGCATAGGAAAGCAGGGTTCCGATGCCGCCTTCGATATCGACCCAGCTATCCGCCCGCGTGGCACCCGTTGCCGTCGAGAGCGCGTAGAATTCTTCCTTCCTATCGAGCAGGGCCTGCCCGAGCGCCTTCAGCATCGCGGCGCGCTCATGGAAGGACATCCGTCGCAGCGCCGGACCGCCCTTGTCGCGGCCATGCGCCAATGTCTGCTTGAAATCGATGCCCGAGGAGTCGATTGACGCGACAGGCGCGCCGGTCGACGCGTCGAGCAACGGTACGCCTTCCCTGGCGCCGGCGACCCAGGTGCCCCCGACATAGCTTTCAAGCCGGCGCGGCTGCTTTGCCATGATGTTCATTTCGTCATCCTTTCAAGTCAGACTGAGCGCAGACAGCTGCGCATCGACCTCGGCCTGCCATTCGGCAAGCAATGTCTCGTTGGGCGTGTGGCGCAGGCCAAAGCGCGACAATGTCTCGAAGCGGGTCGAACCGGCATGGCCGAAGCTCGCAGCAACGCGGGGGTACCAGTAAGCGACCGAAGCCCTCGCCTTCGCCCGCCCTTCGTCATCGGCGATGATGTGGGCAAGACCGGCCGCGCCGAGCTCCGCATGGCGCTTTTCGCGCGGCAGGATGGCGCGGAAGACTTCGGCGAGCGGCTGATAGGAGACGCGCACCTGTTCCTCCAGCTGTACGACGCTGGCAGCGCCCATCAAAACATTCATGACGACTGCGTCCACCCAGCCTTCAAGGGGATAGTGGAACACGGAGAGCCGCATGTCGCCGCCCTGCCTGGCGGCGCCGATATCGGCATCGCGGGAAAGCCGCACCGCCCAGGGATGATGGACGGCATAGCGGCCGCCGTCGACGCCGAAAGTCTCCATGATCCTCAGGACCTGGCCGGCATGGTCGGCCTTTTCCAGCACGATGCGCGCGGCGGAAATGCGCTCTTGAATCCCAGGCGCATCATTGATGATATCGGCAAAGCCGGCGGAACCGGCCAGTTCGCTATCGACGAAGCTCGCCATCAATCGCAGCAATTCGCCGCGATAGCGGGGAGGCACGTTGTCGGGTGAGGACAGCATACCGCCCTCCTCCAGATATTGCTCGATCGGCATTGTCTCGGACATCTCGTTCCTCCCTTCGACGCGGCTCTATTGATCGTAGCTGACGACGATGCGGTCGGTGAGCGGGTGGCACTGACAGGTCAGCACATAGCCCTGGCGCACCTCGTAATCCTCGAGCGCGTGATTGACCTCCATCTCGACCTCCCCTTCCAAAACCTTGGCGCGGCAGGTGGAGCAAACGCCGGCCTTGCAGGCGTAGGGCACGTCCATCGCGTTTTCGAGCGCCGCGTCGAGCAGGCACTGGCCGTGCTTGGGAAACTTGAAGACACGCGTTGCGCCATCGAGCGTGACGGTCGCCTCGCAGCTCGCTTCATGATCGGCGGTGGCTGTGCTTTCCACCTTGCGGCGGGCGCGGCCGGGCTGCGAGGAGGCGAAGAGCTCGAACTTGATCTGGTCGTCGCGCATGCCGTGCTCGCGCAGCGCCGCGGCGATCGCCAGCATCATCGGCTCAGGGCCGCAGATAAAGGCGGTGGCGACCGATTTCACATCGATCCAGCTCTTGAACAACGCCTTGCATTTTTCCGCGTCGATCCGCCCCGTAAAAAGATCGATCTCCTGCGCCTCGCTTTCGAGAATGTGCAATATCGACAGGCGGCCGAGATAGAGGTTCTTCAGATCGTCCAGTTCCTCGCGGAACATGATCGAGCTGACCTGCCTGTTGGCATAAACCAGCGTGAAGACGGAGCGCGGCTCGCGGGCAAGCACGGTCTTGATGATCGAGAGAACCGGCGTGATGCCGCTGCCGCCAGCAAAGCCGAGGTAGTGCTTCGACACTTCCGGCTCCAGCGCGGTGAAGAAGGCGCCCATCGGCGGCATGGCTTCCAGCGTGTCTCCGGCTTTCAGGTTTTCATTGATCCAGGTCGAGAAGCAGCCGCCATCCACGCGTTTGATGCCGACCTTCAGCACGCCTTCGTCCTTGCCGGCGCAGATCGAATAGGAGCGGCGCAGCTCCTCGTCCTCGAACTGGCGGCGGAAGGTGAGATATTGGCCCTGCGTGAAATCGAAGACAGCCCGATCTTCTTCGGATGGCGCAAGCGTGACGACGACTGCATCGCGCGTCTCGCGGCGCACATCGGTGACGGTCAACGGATGGAAACGTGCCATGGATGCGGGGCCTCGTCCTTTTAGGGTCAAATGCACTTGAAGTAATCGAACGGCTCGAGACAGTCGGTGCAACGATAGCTCGCCTTGCAGGGCGTTGAGCCGAACTGGCTGATCTTTTCCGTAGCTGTCGATCCGCAGCGCGGACAGGCGATGGTGAGGTTGGAGCGGCCGGCAAGCCGGTCGATGCGCTTCATCAAAACGCCATCGGCGGCCGTGCCATCGATCGGCGGGGCAATGCCGTAGGCGCGCAGCTTCTCTCGGCCCTCGGCACTGATCCAATCCGTCGTCCAGGCGGGTGACAACCGGCGCTCGAGGCGCACCCGGTCGAGGCCCTTCTCGGCCAGCACCCGCTCGATATCGAGATTGATCACCGTCGTGGCGGGACAGCCCGAATAGGTCGGCGTCACCGTGACAACAAGCGTATCGTCCTGCCAGCCGACGTCGCGGATGATGCCGAGATCGATGAGCGAAATCACCGGAATTTCCGGGTCCGGCACCTCCGACAGCCAGTGCCAGACGTCATCGACGGAAGGATGGAGTGCGGTCGCCATCCCCGCCTCCTACCAGGTCGCGCCCGGATAGGCGCGCTGCAGGAATTGCATCTCGGTAAGGATATAGCCGAGATGCTCGGTGTGGACGCCGCGCCGGCCGCCTTTGTGCATGTAGCCGTCGGCGGGCTTCTTCAACGTGCCTTCGGTCAGCGCCTCGGCGACGATCTCGTCCCACCCGGCCTTGAGGCTCTGCGGTGCCGGAATGATGCCGGCCTCCACCAATTCGGCGTCCAGCGCATCGCTCATGAACATCTCGCCGGTGAAGGGCCAGAGATCGTCAAGCGCGTCCTGCATGCGGCGATGGCTTTCGGCCGTGCCGTCGCCAAGGCGGATGACCAGATCGCGGCTGCGATCGAGGTGATAGGAGACTTCCTTGAAGGCCTTTTCAGCAATCTCGGCGACGCGTCGGTCGGTCGAGCCTTTCAATGCCTTGAGCAGCAAATAATGCCAGGCGTCATGGAGGAATTGCCGCATCAGCGTCTTGCCGAAATCGCCGTTGGGGCGCTCGACGAGCAATATATTGCGGAATTCGAAACCATCGCGCAGATAGGCAAGATCGTCGGCCGAGCGGCCCTTGCCTTCCACCTCGCCCGCTAGACCAAGCCAGAGCTGCGCCTGGCCGATGAGGTCGAGCGCGGTGTTGGCGAGCGCAATATCCTCCTCCAGCGCCGGCCCGCGGCCGCACCATTCGGAAACGCGATGGCCGAGGATCAGCGTGTTATCGCCGATGCGAACCAAGAATTCGAAGAGAACGGCCCGGTCGACCGCCGGCTCAAGGGCAGCGGTCGCCATCACATATGCCCCACTTCATCCGGAATGTCGAAGAAGGTCGGATGACGATAGACCTTCGAATTGGAGGGGTCGAAGAGCGGACCCTTCTCCGAAGGCGCGCTGGCGGTGATCTCGGAAGACCGCACCACCCAGATGCTGACGCCCTCGTTGCGGCGGGTATAGACATCGCGTGCATTGTTAACAGCCATCTCGGCATCAGGCGCATGCAGGCTGCCGACATGACGATGGTTAAGGCCGTGCTGACCACGGATGAAGACTTCCCAAAGCGGCCATTCACTGGACATGTTTCTCACTCCCTGAACTTTCGGGCCTTCTATTCGGCGGCAGCCTTTGCGGCGGCGTGGCGCTCGGCCGCTTTCTCGGCATGCGCCGTCAGGCCGTCGCGGAACCACGCACCGTCATCCCAGGCCTGCCTGCGGGCGTTGAGACGCTCTGCATTGCAGGGGCCGTTGCCGGCGATCACGTTGAAGAACTCTTTCCAATCCGGCTCGCCGAAATCGTAGCCGCCCTTTTCCTCGTTCCATTTGAGGTCGGGATCGGGGACGGTCAGACCGAGATACTCGGCCTGCGGCACGGTCTGGTCGACGAATTTCTGCCGCAGCTCGTCGTTGGAATTCTGCTTGATCTTCCAGGCCATCGACTGGGCAGAATGGACGGAGGCATCGTCAGAGGGGCCGAACATCATCAACGACGGCCACCACCAGCGGTTCAAAGCATCCTGCACCATGGCCTTCTGCGCCGGCGTGCCTTTCACCATCTTCATCAGGATGTCGAAGCCCTGGCGCTGATGAAAGCTTTCTTCCTTGCAGATGCGGACCATGGCCCGGGAATAGGGACCGTAGGAACAGCGCTGCAGGGGCACCTGGTTCATGATCGCCGCGCCATCGACCAGCCAGCCGATGGCGCCGATATCGGCCCAGGTCAGTGTCGGATAGTTGAAGATCGAGGAATATTTGGCCTTGCCGGAATGCAGCTGCTCATACATCTCGTCGCGGCTGATGCCGAGCGTCTCGGCGGCACAATAGAGATAGAGGCCGTGGCCGGCTTCGTCCTGCACCTTGGCAAGCAGGATCGCCTTGCGCTCCAGCGTCGGTGCGCGCGTGATCCAGTTGCCCTCCGGCAGCTGGCCGACGATTTCGGAATGGGCGTGCTGGCTGATCTGGCGGATCAAGGTCTTGCGATAGCCTTCCGGCATCCACTCCTTCGGCTCGATCTTCTGGCTCGCATCGACGCGCTCCTGAAAGGCGCGCTCCTGGGGGTCCATCTCGTCGAGGGAACGGATGCGCGCGCCATCGGTTTTCACCATCTGTGCATACATTGATCTTCCTCCGCCCTAGCGCGCCCGGCGCGCTCACCTCAGCCAAGCCGAGGCTTCACGGCATCGCCAGTATAGGCCTGTTTCACGCTCTCCTCCACGAAACATCGATCCGACGGTAAGCGCAATTAACCGACCGATCGGTCATTGTATTAGCATGTGATATGTCACAGTACAAATAAATTTTTCGAGTTTTCTGTGACATTCAATATCATGAAAGCACGCTGCGAGGCGGCAACTTCGCTATGTCACTGAGCGGATTGATCTTTCAGCGGGACTTGAGGTGATCGAGCCGATTTTGGCTTGCGGGCGTCGTCTCTCGAAGCTTGCCTGACCCGTTCACGAAACGGCGACCGACATGGCCGTCAGCCTTTCTTGACAGGCGCAAATAAAGGTCGGCAAACAGCCGCCGCGCCTCCTCGCCCGGCCAATCGGCCGGGAGGGCGGACTTGGGAAGATGCGGCTCGCGCAGCATGATCAGGCGGTATTGATGGACAAGAAGCAGCCGCGCGATCAGGCAATCGAACGGTGCCAGAGCCGCACAATCGCCGACGCGCTGCGAAAACGCGCCGAAGCGGACTACGAATTCATGATAGGCTTCCGCGAAGCGTGGCAGGTTCCAAGCCTCTTCCGCAAGCTCCTTCAAAGCGCCATTCTCGGTCGCAAGCTCGGCGTTGAAGATAACGACGCGACCCGGCAGGGGTGGTGCGGGGTGCGTTCCCATCGCAAGACGGGGGCTGAGCCTGGCAAAGCCGTCCCGCTCGAGACCCTGCATGATCTCCTCCGGAGCGGGGCCATTGATCAGGACGAATTGCCACCGGACGGCAGGCTCAGGCCCATAGAAGAGACTGGCGGCTTCGGTGAACTCTGCTTGAGCGGCATCCGTCAGCCTATAGTAGCTGCGGCGTCCTTCCCGCTCCCCGGCGAGCTGGCCGGCCGTAACCAGTCGCGACACGGCGGTTCGCACCAGCGTCTCGGTGATGCCGACGCTCTTGCATGTCTCGATAAGGTTGCCGATCCACACGACCCCGCCCCGCGGCTCGACGACGTCGCCGTAAATCGTGACGATGAAACTCGCCGCCTTGATGGGCAGATCGACGAGAAGCGCCGCGACCGCTTCGTTCAAATCATCGCCGAGTTTGACGTTATCAACCGACAATCCAACCCTGCTCCGCATCTGCAATCGTGAAAGTCTATTAGCGTGAGATGCTCACCATGTTCAAGGCGAGCGCAGCCAGAGGCTTCTATCGTGTGACATTCGTCGGCAGCGCGGTGGTGTATTTGACGCATTTCAGCGAGAAGTGCGACGACGAACTCAATACGGCCTCATGGGTCAGGATTCCCCGCATCAAAAGCCCTTCATATTCCCGGACATCGGCAACGACTGCGCGGATGAGATAATCCCACTCCCCCGACATGGAATAGCATTCGAGCACTTCGCGATAGCTTGCGATGAATTGCTCGAAATCACGGCGTGTCGCGGGATCATGGGTCTTCATCTTGACCTGGCAAAAGACGTTGAGACCCTTGCCGATCTTGTCGGGATCGACGAGGCGGACTGTCCTGCCGAGCACGCCGGCGCTCTCCAGCGCCTTTATTCTTCGCCAGCAGGAGGCGGGCGACGCGCCGACCTTCTCGGCCAGCGCCGCCTGGCTGATATCGCCCTCTTCCTGCAGCACACGAAGGATCGCCCTGTCGACGTGATCGAGGTTGAAATCTTCCATTCAAAAATCCGTCATTTCTGAATTAAAACTATCAAATACTAGGTCAATTCCTATGAGATTGAAAGGAATAACGCGGCCGCTTGAATTAGAATCATGCGACCGGATGCAGGAGGAGCAAATGGCCCAACTGGCGATAAGAAAGCATGAGCGCAACGCGCCTGACGACCGTATCGACTGGCGCAAGGTGGCCCGCCTCGTCCATCTTTCAAGGGCCCTCGATGAGCTGGAAGAGAAGCGTCTCGTTCCGGAAAAGAAGGTTCTCTACCAGTTTTCCGCCCGCGGCCACGATATGGCGCAAATCCTTCTCGGCACGCAGCTGACCGGCCTGCACGACGCGACCTGCGGCTATTATCGCTCGCGGCCGCTTCTGCTTTCGCTCGGCGTCGATCCTGCCGATGCGCTCGGCTCGGCCATGGGGCGCGCCGGCGGCTATTCCGACGGTCGCGATATCGGGGTGGTGTTCAATTATCCCAACCTCTCCGGCGCATCGGCGCTGCCGATGTGCGGCGGTGTTGGAGCGCAATA